>CALFFB010000025.1 GCA_937958075.1 uncultured Geobacteraceae bacterium
TCAGTGCGGTCAACAAAAACAATATCAACAAAGAATAAGGCAAAATGATTCTCCTCCGGAAGACAACGGATCGCACATGCACAAATCGGTAGCGGCGCTTTTTCCTAGGGCACGACCTGATCGTCGTCGGGCCAGAAGCGCCGCTGCATTTCCGCAAGCAGCGGAGCGAAACTGCGACGATCAAGGGCGCTGACGGGAATGGCTCCGAACCGCCGGCACAGGTGGGACAACTCGTCTGGATCGACCCGATCAATTTTATTAAAAACCAGCAGCTGCTTGTTGCCGCCCAGGTTCAGTTCATCGAGAATTTTTTCGACGGCCCTGATTTGTTCCTCAAATCCCGGATTGGACACGTCGACCAGATGCAGCAGCAAATCCGCGTCTTCCAGCTCTTCCAGGGTCGCCTTGAAAGCGCCTACCAGGCTCGGTGGCAGATCACGGATAAAGCCGACGGTATCGGTGATGATGACCTCCCGGTCCAGGGGAAAACGCAGGCGCCGGGTGGCCGTATCCAGGGTGGCGAACAGGAGGTCCTCGGTCAGCACCTCGCTTTGGGTCAAGGCGTTGAGCAGTGTTGACTTGCCGGCATTGGTGTAACCGACAATGGAGATGATGGGAAGCGCCGCGCGAATCCGCTTTTGCCGCCGTTGCATCCGCCCGCGTCCGAGGCTGTCAAGCTCCTTTTCCAGCCGGCGGATACGATCACGAATACGGCGCCGGTCGATCTCCAACTTGGTTTCCCCCGGTCCGCGACCGCCGATACCGCCCATCAGCCGCGACATGGCCGTGCCCTTGCCGGTCAAGCGCGGCAATATATACTTGAGCTGTGCCAGTTCCACCTGGACCTTGCCGTCCCGCGACTGGGCCCGACGGGCGAAGATATCGAGGATCAGCTGGCTGCGATCGATGACCTTCATCTCCGTCATTTCCGAGATGGAACGGATCTGGTTGGGGCTCAAGTCCTGGTCGAACACCAGCAGGGTGGCCCGCTGCTGCAGGGCGCGGATGACAATCTCGCGCAGCTTGCCGGAACCGACCAGGTAGCGCGGATTGATCTGGCGTGGACGCTGGATGACCTCATCAATCACCACCAGGTTGGCGGTTCTGGCCAGTTCCACCAGTTCCGCCATGGAACGCTCCGCCTGCTCGCGCCCGGTCTGGGCGACGGAAATCAGCAGGGCCCGTTCGCGGCCGTCCGTCAGATCAACGGTCTCGGCGGCGAGGCGCTCCATTTCACCATCGAGGGCCTGAATAAAGGCGGTAAAGTCGAGCTTGAGCCGATGAAAGTCCGCCAACTGGACCCGCTCAATCTGCTCCTTGTCGCGGGTCGGCAGCAGATGGGCGTATTCCAGCATGCCCGGCAGCCCGTCCTCACCAACGCCGATGGCGGCGATCAGATCCAGGCGCAGCAGTTCCAGATCGACCAGATCGTCCTGATTCAGCGCCTCCTGCTTTAAATGGGTATGCACGCAGCGCAGACCGCGCAGACCACTGCGGCCAAGGCTGTAACGGGACAGATCGGGAATCACGATCTGCCGGTCATCGCCGACGATGACGTGCTGAACGACCCCGGCGCGATCAATGATGACGCCGATCTGCCGCTCGATCTGCCGCGCCAGCTCAGTAATATAACGCGCCAGCTCAGCAGTAATCAGTTCCGTCGGCGGCAGTTTTCGCCGATAGATCCGTTCCAGAGCCTTGATCTGCGCAGGTTTAAGGCCGCTGATCTGCCCTTCTAGCATGAAAAAGAACCAACATCAGAACGATGAAAGGCTCCTGACGGAGCCTTTCGAGTCGTGGTGGCAGAAAAAGCAGACTTAACCGGCAACATGGAAACCTGCATCGACATAATGCACTTCGCCGGTTACTCCGGATGCCAGATCGGACAACAGATAGAGGGTGGCCCTGCCGACATCCTCCTGGGTCACCAGGCGCTTCAGGGGCGAGCGTTCTTCAGCGACCCGCAATTTTTCCTTGAAATTGGCGATACCGGAAGCGGCCAGGGTTTTGATGGGACCGGCGGACACCGCATTGACGCGAATCCCCTTCTCGCCGAGTTCCGCCGCCAGATAGCGCACGGAGGATTCGAGCGCCGCCTTGGCAACGCCCATGACGTTATATTCGGGGATCGCCCGCACCGAACCCAGATAGGTCATGGTGACGATACTGCCGCCCTCCTTGAGCACCGGCAGGGCGCAGCGGGTCATGGAGATCAGGGAGTAGGCACTGACATCGAGGGCCAGGCGAAAGCCCTCGCGACTGGTCTGGCTGAAGGGGTTTTTCAGGTCGTCACGGTTGGCGAAAGCAACAGCGTGAACGACAAAGTCGACGCTGCCCCAGGCTTTTTCCAGTTCGTCAAAAACCGCGACCATCTCCACTTCATTCTGTACATCACAGGGCAGGATCAGGGTTGAACCGAGACTTTCGGCCAGAGGCCGTACGCGCTTTTCCAGTGCGTCATTGAGATAGGTAAAGGCCAGTTCGGCGCCGGCGGCATGCAGTTGTTGAGCAACACCCCAGGCGATGCTCTTGTCATTGGCAACGCCGAAAACAATGCCGCGTTTCCCTGTCATAAGTCCCATAGATACGTCTCTCCCGTCTGTGTCCCGGCGACTTTGTCATCACCGGCAATGGCTATGATTTCGTAACCGCCACTTTTTAGCAAAAGCGCGCTGATAAGGCAAGATAACTTGCCGCGCTTTTGTTGTTCCGGCCGACAAAGGTTCGGTTCTGTGCCCCTCCCGATGCCGCACCGGCTGCTGTTTTGCCGAGCATGCCTGAAAAGCAGCCCCTCCTTGTCTTTACGGCAGCAACAAAACGTACGGGATTCCGTCAGTTCATGATATCGATACCGAATAGACCAGGATTAAACATCAACAGCAACAGCACGATAATCTGAATGAGAATAAAGGGAACCACTCCGCGATAAATCTGCACGGTTCTGACCCCCGGTGGCGCAACACCTTTGAGATAAAACAGACTGAACCCGAAGGGCGGCGTCAGAAATGATGTCTGCAGGTTCATGGCGATGAGAATGGCAAACCACACGGGGTTGATGCCGATGGCCTCGGCGATAGGGACTAAAATCGGCACAATGATATAGGAAATTTCAACAAAATCGATAAAGAAGCCAAGAACCAGAATGGCAACCATCGACAGAATGATAAATCCCCATTTTTCCCCCGGCAGTCCGAGCATGAAGTGTTCAACGATTTCTTCGCCGCCGGTGTAGGAAAAAACCATCGAAAAGGCCGTTGCGCCGATAAGAATACCGAACACCATAGCCGTCACGTTGACCGTCGCCAGTGCGGCTTCATGAAGCATTTTAAAGGAAAAAGACCGATAGAGGAGTGACAGCACAATAGCCCCGATACAACCGACCGCCGAGGACTCCGTCGGCGTTGCGATCCCCGCGAAGATGGAGCCCAGCACCAGCACAATCAGAATCAGCGGGGGCGCCACCGCCAGCAACGCGTTCCAGATCTGCCGGGCCTTGCTCTGCCTGCTCTCAATAACCACCGGAGGGGCGATATCTTTCATGAAATAGGAAACGATAAAAATAAACAGAACATAACAGACAACCAGGGCAAGGCCTGGAAACAGGGCGGCCTTGAACAGGTCACCGACAGGCAACTGAAACACATCACCGAGGATAATCAGGATAATGGAGGGCGGTATAATCTGCCCCAGGGTGCCGGCGGCGCAGATCGTTCCCGTCGCCAGCTCCTTGTTATAACCGTACTTCAGCATAACCGGCAGGGAAATGACCCCCATGGCCACAACGCTGGCCCCGACAACACCGGTTGACGCGGCAAGCAGGGTTCCCACGAGAATGGTGCTGATGGCCAGGCCGCCGCGGATCTCGCCGAACAGAAACCCCATGGATTCGAGCAGACGTTCGGCCAGTTTGGTTTTCTGCAGAATAATGCCCATGAGAATAAACAGGGGCACCGCCATGAGGATGGTGTTCTGCATGATGGAAAAAACGCGAAAGGGCATGAAACCGAACATATCCTTGCCGATGGTGAACCCTTCCATTATGGTTCCACCAAACTGCAGGGACTCAACCACACCCCCGATCATGGCAAAGAAGACAGCCACCGCGCCAAAGGTAAAAGCCACCGGGAAACCCACCAGCAACATCACCAGCGCCACGAAAAACATGATGATGCCAACCATGTCAGGACTCCCTCTCCGGGGCCGAGTGCCCCCGGTAGCGGTTGATATTTTTGATGATGAAGCCGACGTTGACCAGCAGCAGCAGATAGAAGGACAGAGGGATCAGCCCCTTGATCAGCCAGCGGTAGGGCAGGCCACCAGGGTCACCACTTGCCTCGCCGCTGCGGTAGGATTCCAGGACAAACTCCGTTGATCCGGTAGCGATAAGGAGGGAAACCGGCAGCAGAAACAGCACGGCGCCAACCAGGTTGATCAGGGCCTGTTTTTTCGGCTGCAGGCGATCATAGATGACATCGACCCTGACGTGCCCGTCCTCTTTCAGGGCGTAGGAGATGCCGAGCAGAATGATCAGGGAAAAAAAGTGCCATTCCAGTTCCTGCATGCCGATGGAGCCACTGCGAAAAAAATAGCGCATCACGACATTGTAAAATACGTTGAGCATCATAACGAGCATGATAACGCCACACACATGCCCGATTGCATTGGCAAATTTATCAAAGTAGTATTCCGCCTTGATGAGCATTCTCACTCCTGCAGACACCTGTGCCAGTCAAGGCCAGGCAAGACGCCTCCCCGGTATTGCTGCAACCTGACCTGGGGGCTGGATATCAATGATCGTGGTGGATTTTTGGCTGCGAACCAGGTTGCCAAAACGACCTCAGGTGACGACCGGTCAGCCGTCACCTGAGGCATGGAGCGCAGATTATTCGAGGTTGTCCTTAAGATAATCGTAATCGGAAATCTGGGTCCAGACACGTGCCTTTTTCATATATTCAGCCTGTGACTCCATGGTCTCCTTGAACAGCGGGTACTCGTCGGACATCTGCTTGAGCAGTTTCTGATTGGCCGCCTTCATGGCGTCGATAATTTCCCTGGAGAAAGTCTTGACTTTGATATGCGGGTATTCCGTTGCAATCTCATCCCAGGCTATGGCGCTTTCATGGTAGTTCTGGGCATACATGTCATAGGATGCGGTGCGCATGGCCACCCGTAAAATTTCCTTGTAGTTGTCCGGCAGCGCTTCAAAAGCCTTCTGGTTGACCAGGTACTGCAGTTCGGTGGCGGGCTCATGCCAGCCGGTATAATAGTAAGGTGCCACCTTGTGGAAGCCAAGCTTGATATCCATGCCGGGGCCAACCCATTCAAGGGCATCGATGGTGCCACGCTCCAGGGCGGTATACAGCTCTCCCGGAGCGATATTGGTGACCACGGTTCCCAGTTCCGCCAGCACCTCGCCGGCAAATCCGGGGATGCGCATCTTCAGTCCTTTAAGATCATCCAGTGTATTGATTTCCTTGCGGAACCAGCCACCCATCTGGTTGCCGGTGTTGCCCCCCGGAAAGGAGTACATATTGTGCGGCGCATAGGCTTTCTGCATCAGCTCCATACCGCCGCCATAATAGAACCAGGCATACTGCTCGGGGGCTGTCATGCCGAAAGGCATGGTCGTAAAGGGCAGCAGATTGACGTCCTTCCCTTTCCAGTAGTAGGAGGCGGTGTGGGCCATTTCGTACTGGCCGGCCTTGACCATGTCAAGAACGCCGAAAGGAGATTTATGCCGGTTGGCCGAATCGATGCGGATGATGAAATTTCCGTCACTCATCTTTTCGACCATCTCGGCCATACTCTCAACCGAGGTGGTAAAGGGATGCAAAGTTGTCCCCCAGGTCATCGCCAGCTTCCACATGACTTTTTTGTCTGCGGCCTGAGCATGCACCGCGACAGCCACAATCAGCACCAGCATCATGAGTACTTTTTTCCAGCGTTTCATCGTCGACTCCTTCCCGAAAGGTAATAGATGCTCTCAAATATCGTTCTACATTTGAGAATGATGTCACAACCTACCAGATTTCTAGAAAAAAATTCAAGCAACAAAACAACTTGGGCCGTCAGCTCCGGGGCGCTGCAAACTCACCGGACCGGCACCGAATCCAAAGGATTCTGCTTTTAAAAAATGACAATAAACAGCTTTTGATGCCTGACAGCGACATTCACGGGTGGGCAAAAGGATCGGACTTACATTATGATGGGGGTCATCTGCACAACTCACAGGGAGAAGCACATGGGCACAACACTCTATGACAAACTCTGGAACAGCCACGTCGTCTCTCAGGAAGACGACGGCACCTGCCTCCTCTATATCGACCGGCAGATGCTCCACGAAGTCACCTCGCCACAGGCCTTTGAAGGGCTGCGCCTGAGCGGTCGCAAACCCTGGCGCACCGACGCCAGCCTGGCGGTCCCCGATCACAACGTTCCGACAAAGGATCGCGCCGCCGGTATCGCCGATCCCGTTTCCCGCCTGCAGGTCGAGACCCTGGAAAAGAACTGCCGCGATTTCGGCATCACCCTGTTCGGCATGGACGATCCGCGGCAGGGGATTGTCCACGTTATCGGCCCGGAGCAGGGAGCGACCCTGCCGGGCATGACGATTGTCTGCGGCGACTCCCACACCGCCACCCACGGCGCTTTCGGTGCCCTGGCCTTCGGTATCGGCACCTCGGAGGTGGAACATGTCCTGGCAACCCAGTGCCTGCTGCAGAAAAAATCGCAATCGATGCTCATCGACATCAATGGCGACCTGCCCCCCGGGCTCACCGCCAAGGATATCGTTCTGGCCATCATCGGCCGTATCGGCACCGCCGGCGGCACCGGCTACACCATCGAGTTCGGCGGGTCGACCATCCGCGCCCTGTCCATGGAAGGACGCATGACCATCTGCAACATGACCATCGAGGCCGGTGCCCGTGCTGGGCTGATTGCCGTCGACCAGACCACCATCGACTACATCAAAGGGCGCCCCTTTGCCCCCACCGGCGAGTTGTGGGAGCAGGCGGTGGCCGCCTGGCACCATCTGCGCAGCGATGCAGACGCGCAATTTGACCGGACAGTCACCATTGACGCCCGCGACCTGTTGCCGCAGATCACCTGGGGCACCTCCCCGGAGATGGTTGTCACCATTGACGGCGTCGTGCCCGACCCGAAAGATGAGCCCGATCCGGTCAAGCGCGAGGGCATGTTCAAGGCCCTGGAGTATATGGGACTGACCCCCGGCACGGCCATGACCGACATCCGCCCGGAGATCATCTTCATCGGTTCCTGCACCAACGGCCGCATTGAAGATCTGCGCGCCGTCGCCGGGGTGGTCAAGGGGCGCAAGGTCGCTGCCGGCATTAAACAGGCGCTGATTGTGCCCGGATCAGGGCTGGTCAGACAGCAGGCGGAAGCGGAGGGGCTTGATCGGATTTTCATCGAGGCCGGTTTTGAGTGGCGTGAACCGGGCTGCTCCATGTGCCTGGCCATGAACAACGACCGCCTGGCACCGGGACAACGCTGCGCGTCCACCTCCAACCGTAATTTTGAAGGGCGCCAGGGCCAGGGCGGACGCACCCACCTGGTCAGCCCGGCCATGGCCGCAGCGGCGGCCGTGACCGGTCATTTTATCGATGTGCGTGAACTGGAGGTGAACTGATGGAACCTTTTTGCACTTTGACCGGCCTGGTCGCGCCTCTGGATCGTTCCAATGTCGACACCGATGCCATTATCCCCAAACAATTCCTGAAATCCATCAAACGCACCGGGTTCGGTCCGTTCCTGTTCGATGAATGGCGCTACCTCGACCACGGCGAACCGGACATGGATTGCAGCAACCGCCCGCTGAATCCTGACTTCATTCTGAATCAACCACGCTACCAGCAGGCACGGATTCTTCTAACCCGCGCCAACTTCGGCTGCGGCTCCTCCCGCGAGCACGCTCCCTGGGCCCTGCTCGACTACGGCTTCAGAGTGATTATCGCCCCGAGCTTTGCCGATATTTTCTACAACAACTGTTTCAAGAACGGCATCCTGCCCATCCGCCTGGCCGCCCCCCAGGTCGACCAACTGTTCAGGGACGTCACGGCAACCCCCGGATACCGCCTGACGGTCAACCTTGAGACGCAGCAGGTGGTAACGCCGGCCGGCGAAACCTGTGCTTTCGACATCGACCCCTTTCGCAAACACTGTCTGCAAAAGGGGCTCGACGAGATCGCCCTGACCCTGGAAAAGGCCGACCGGATTCGTGCTTTTGAGCAGCGCTACCGGACCCAGAACCCCTGGCTGTTCCGCCAGGGGTGAGTCGGCAATATCAGTACTTGCCGAAGTCGTCATCATCCAGGGCAATCTGCGGCTTGCCGGCCGTGCCCTTTGCTGTCGCCTCGCCCCAGCCGCTGCCAGCTGTCGACGGCGGTGCCGACTGCGGCATCGACCGCGGGGCCGGCTGTTTCTTCACCGGTTGCGGCAGACTGCGACCACTTGCCCGGCGATCGGTTCCCTTCAGGGTAAACTGCATGAGCATGTCCCTTAACTGTTCGGCCTGACCGGACAACTCTTCCGCCGCCGCCGCGCTCTGCTCGGCGCTGGCGGTGTTCTGCTGGGTCACCTGATCGATCTGGCTGATGCCCTGGTTGATTTCATTCACCCCTTGGGCCTGCTCACTGCTGGCTGCGGCAATCTCGGCGATGAGATCGGTCACCTTACCGATGCCCTCAACGATACTGGTCAGAGCGCCGGCCGTCTCATCGGCGATAGCGGTTCCGGCTGTTGTCTTTTTGACCGTCCCTTCAATCAGCTCGGAGGTTTCCCGAGCCGCCTTGGCACTGCGCGCGGCCAGGTTGCGCACCTCTTCAGCAACGACCGCAAAGCCTTTGCCATGCTGTCCGGCGCGGGCCGCCTCGACCGCCGCGTTTAAGGCCAGCAGGTTGGTCTGAAAAGCAATCTCGTCGATGACCTTGATGATCTTGGAGATATTCTGCCCGGCCTCGTTGATTTCGTTCATCGCCGAAACCATCGACTTCATCTGCTGATTTCCCTGTTCCGCCGCGCTCCGGGCGTCTCCGGCCAGCTGATTGGCGGTGTTGGCGTTTTCAGCGTTGGTGCTGGTCTGGGAAGAGAGCTCGTGCAGGGATGCGGAGATCTCCTCCAGGGAACTGGCCGACTCGGTAGCGCCCTGCGACAAGGCCTGGCTGGAATCCGCCACCTGACCACCGCCGGAGGCAATCTGCTCACCGGCAGTCTGAATCTGACCGAGGATGTCGTTCAGATTCATCACCATGGTTTGCAGGGCGAGGCCGAGCTGGTCCTTGTCGGAGGCCAGCTGTACCTCCACGTCAAGGTTGCCGCCGGCGATCTCTTCGGCCAGCTTCGCCTTCTTCGCCAGATTCTCCGCCATGCTGTCAAGGGCGGCGGCGAGGGTGCCGATTTCATCCCCCCGATTCATGTTCAGGCGGGCACTGAAATTGCCGTCAGCAATATCGCGGGTCAGACGCACCCCCTGCCGGATAGGCACCGCCACCGTACGATTGACCAGCAGAACGGAAAGGGCAAAAATGATGACCGAAATGATCGTACCGATTATAACCAGGGGCAGCAGAATCGCCCGAATCTGAGCGTTGACATTGTCGATGTAAACGCCGGTACCGACAATCCAGTTCCAGTCCTTGAACTCCTTGACATAGGAGATCTTGGGCACGGGCGTTTTTTCTCCGGGACGTGGCCAGAGATAATCGACAAAACCCTCACCATTTTTCCGCGTCACCTCGACAAAAGCCTGAAACAGATTCTGGTCGCGCCCCATGGCGACGTTATAGGCCGGATTATCCAGCACCTGCCCATCCAGAGCCGGATTGGTCGGATGCATGATCATGGTCGGATAGGGCAGGCTGTTGTCGTTGACCCAGAAGTATTCCGTACCCTCATAGCGGATACTCTTCAGGCTTGCCAGAGCTGCCCTTTGGGCCTGAGCCAGCTCCATCCGCCCGGCCTGGTGCTCTTCGGCGTAAAAACGGATAATTTCATAACCGACCTCAGCCGCGACCCGGGCTGCGTTGTTGCGCGTTTCACGCAGGGTTTCCGTGAGGACATAGCCGCCCGCCGCCATCATCAGTACAAAAATGAGGATGGTCAGCGCGACAATGCCGCCTATCTTCTTGTCGACAGTTAAATGCTTCAAAAAATTCATACAAAGTTCTCCTTGCCGGATGGCCCCCAGGGGGCACGCTATGCTCAACGGCGGTTCTGAATGACATTCTCAATCAGAATCTTGCAGCGTCCGCAATCGGTACCTGCGGCCGTCTCCCGGCCAACGGCCTCGACCGTTGTCGCACCGGCGGTTACCGCATCGACAACCTCCTGCAGGGAGGTTCCCTTGCAGCCGCATACCGAAGACAAAATCCCTTCGATGTCGGGAATGCAGCCCCCACATCCCGTACCGGCGCCGGTGATCGCTTGGATCTCCGCCACTGTCCGCGCTGTATGTTGCACCATCGCCATACGAATGGTCAGATAATCGACATCCTTGCACTGACAGACTGTTGTGTTCGCACCCATCCCAAATGTCTCCTGATCAAGGGTTATCCGTTAGCAAACAGGCAGCAACACCTCCACCGCCACGCAAAAGGGTTAGCGCAAAACCGCTAACCCTCTGATTTATTGAGTTTTTCGACAGAACCTCAGCAGCTCGCGAGGGCGCACCCTCTTGGTGTCACTCATGTTCTTCTTACACAGTTCCAGTTTGTTTTTTGCGACACAGATCGATTGACGATACTGCTTTGCAACCCCCTGCACTGAAACCGCAGCGAAGCAATCAACAAAGGCGTCGAATCTAAACCGCGCCACGGGGTCCTGTCAAGACAGATATCGCAACACCCGCCGCACGTACTTCAATCGTATTTATTGGAATAGCGGCAAAAATGCCTCACCAGCAATACCATGCGCGGGACCAGGTTATTCGGACAAATCGCAAAGGCAGCTTGCCCTGATCGTCATTTCGCTGATTTGTTGACAACCAGAGGCTGCCCGTTGCCACCCATGAAGACAGTTAGAATCCGCACCGTGCCAGGGCCGATGTTCTCGCCCTGGTGGAACTGATCCATTGCCTCCATGAAGCTGTCTCCTTCCCGGTAGGTTTTCTTCCCATGAGGTCCGTAGTCGACCTCCAGTTCCCCGGAGAGGATATAGGCGTAAAGGGGAACCCCGTGTTTATGAATCGCCGTTTTCTCTCCCGGCTGCATGACCACCACCATGGAGGTAATATCCGCCGCTCCGCCGCCAGGATAATACAGGGGTTCACCAATGATCGTCCGGCTGGTGCTCAGCAGGTTTTCCGTTTCCTGATAGTCTCCGGCATAGGCCCCGCAGACAATCAGCAACAGGGCCCCCATCAGTAATAATTTTTTCATCATTATCTCCTGTTATGTTCGTCGTGGCGGCCTCTGATCCAGCAGCCGGCCATTCCCTGACACCCTCCGAAAAAAATGCAACCACCTGTAAGCAAAGAGCAAAAGCATCATTAACTGTGGTAAGGTTGAGTCTCTTCAAATAACCGAAAGTCTTTCAGGAAGATGGCGCCTGGGGCGTACATTAGCAGAACCGGTTTCAGGTAAAAATTCAATAGGTTCTTTTTTGTTCATCAACTTTTTGGTTACACCCACAGCAAAACATCGGCACATGCAGGGAGAAAATGACAATGGATGAATTTATGCAGGCAGCTATTGGGGAAGCACGGCAGGGATTGGCCGAAGGGGGCATCCCCATTGGCTCGGTCCTGGTGCACAAGGGGAAGATTCTTGGTCGGGGGCATAATCGACGGATGCAACGAGGGAGCGCCGTCCTCCACGGGGAAATGGATGCCCTGGAAAATGCCGGACGACTGCCCGCCGGCGTTTATCGGGAATCCGTACTCTATACGACCCTGTCCCCCTGCCCCATGTGCAGTGGTGCCATTCTGCTGTATGGCATCCCGCGTGTCATTATCGGTGAAAATCAGACATTTATGGGGGAGGAGGAATTGCTTCAAGCCCGAGGCGTACAGGTCAGTGTGCTGCAGAATGACGAATGCATCAACCTGATGCGACAGTTTATCGCCGACAAGCCGGAAGTCTGGAATGAGGATATCGGCGTCTGAGAGATTCAATCCGGGATATCAGCCGGCCAGTGGCCTTTGTTATTGCGGTGGACGGGTCCGCCGGTCCTGGTGATACCTGTCATCCGTTGGCCTCGTCGCCGGCGGCACCGCCTGCGGTTCGGAGGCAAGGAGCATCTGCGGGGCAACAGGCTGATCAAACAATGTCGCCGCCGACCGGTCGCCGAAGTACTGGGCAAAATGGGCGACAGCCCTGGCATTCTCGGTAAATATCTGCGTATTGATGTTGGCCAGGGTGTCGCAGGGTCTGTGATAACAGCTGTCGTAGGGTTCACCCGCTGTGCCGCCAAAAAGCAGGGCTTCTTCTTCGGTTTTTGTACCGACCAGGCCTGAATACACCCCGCCGAAAGGGATTCCGTACGTGGCGAACCCGGCATAGTCGGACTGGCCGGTCAGAGCGGTTGCTACGGTCGGCAGTTGCCGGTCGTGAAAATAGTTCAAAAGAACCTCTTCGATGACCTCCGACCCCGCCGGTGTTTCCTGATAGCTCGCACCCGGGGCGGTCATTGTGTCGGAAAGATCGCCGTCATCCACGCCGCGAATAAAATTATGTGAAGCGATGGAGTCAACATTCAGATACATGGCGATTTGTTCCCGCTCTGCCGGTGACAGATTGTCGAGGTAGTAGTAAGAACCAATCAATCCGACCTCTTCCGCACCCCACCAGGCAAAGCGGATTTTATTTTGCGGGCTGTAGCCGTTCCGGCCAATCTGCCGGGCAACTTCCAGCAGGGCAGCAACGCCCGACGCGTTATCGTTGATGCCCGGGCCTTCGACCACGGAATCCAGGTGGGCCCCGATCATAATCACCCGGTCATCCCTGCCGGAAGGCGTTTCCGCAAACAGATTATAGGTCTGTTCCAGGCGATTTTCAGCGGTTACCGCCACCCGCAAAATCGGCGTTATGCCGGTGTCATAGAGATCATACAGCCTTTTCCCGAACGCATAACTTGTGCCGACAACCGGGATGTTGACGTTGGAATCCGCCGCCAGGGTGCCCGCCAGGATCTCGGTTCTCCCTTCCTGGCCCTCATTGAAGATCAGTACGGCAGCAGCGCCCTGGGCTTCAACGTTCGCGACCTTTTCGGCAAAACTGCAACCGCCCCGCTGAATGACGGCAACCTTGTCTTTCAGATCAAGGGTGTCAACGTTGGTGTTGTTACATCCGTCCGTTGCCGTATTCGCCTCGGAACCGGGA
Source organism: uncultured Geobacteraceae bacterium (assembly GCA_937958075.1). Taxonomy (GTDB): domain Bacteria; phylum Desulfobacterota; class Desulfuromonadia; order Desulfuromonadales; family Geopsychrobacteraceae; genus Pelovirga. The sequence goes on from CALFFB010000025.1 coordinate 13,338, forward strand.
GGAAAAACCGGTGAAATAAAAGCAATTTGCCCGACCACATCGCCCGTTCCGGAATAGGTCAGGGTCATGAAATCGGCGGCCACATTATATGTTTCCGGCTGAGGCGACACCATTGCCAACCGGGGCTCTTCCGTTTCCATAAACAGCTGGAAATCAAATTGTTGCTCCCGAATGGTCAGGCCGGAACCAGCCAATACGTTTTTAATATAGTCCATTGCCGCCCGGTACCCGGCAGACCCTGCCGAGCGGCTTAACGGATCGTCCAGGGATATCTGCTCCAACCTCTCGGCGTGGGTGACGAGAGCCTCGCTGGTGACGGTCTCATCCAGTTCGAAGGTCGTTGTCGTGCTGCTGTCATGGCCACAGGCAGTAACGACCAGTAACAGCAAGAATGAAAAACATATTTGATACAGGTTTTTACAACAATGCATTTCGGACCTCAAAGCGATCACCCTGTGATGCTGTACAAATACCGACGCGGATATCACGAGGAGAGTTGAATATTAAACAACCCCTTAGCCCCAAGGGAGAAAAAAACCGACGGAGGATAGCGAGGATTTCCTCATTGGTCAACGCTGTTTAGAGCAATGGTCGGTTATTCATGACCATTGGTGACGAATAGACCTGAGCTGGGCGAATGCGTTGTGTTTGTTGCTGTGTGTGGAAGGGTTACCGTCACTTGGGTTCCCTGACCGACCTCACTGGTAACCTGGATGTGGCCACCATGATTTTGGATGAGTTCATACGAAATACTCAAACCCAGACCCGTTCCCTTGCCGACCTCCTTGGTGGTGAAAAAAGGCTCAAAAATTCGTGGTAGTATCGCCGCCTGAATCCCTGTCCCGTTGTCAGTGACGGTGATTTTTATGGTGCTGCCATCAGCCTGGGTCGTCACCAGAATATGACCGTTTTCTTTGTCGATGGCATGAACTGCGTTGATCAGTAGGTTCACCAGAACCTGTTCGATCTGCTGGCGGCAGCAGTTGACGGGGGGAAGATTGTCCGCCAGCGTGCAGGTTAAGGTCGCCCGATATTTTATCTCATTGGCAACAATCGTTAGGGCCGAGGCAATACAGTCGTTGATATCTGCTGCTTCGGGGATTCCCTGATCGGCGCGAGAAAAGGTTTTCAAATTGCGCACGATGGTGCTGGTACGTTCAATCCCCTCGAGGGACTCGGAAATAATCTCGCGGCTGTCAGTCAGGAGAAAATCCAGTTTGGTTTCGTCACAAACAGGGCTGTCAGTGGAGTTCAGCACCCCTGCCTCATGTAGAGCGCGGCGCTGCTCAGTTATATAATTGTGAATCTTGTCAAGGTGTTTGCCCAGGGCCTGCAGGTTGCTTTTGACGAAACTGATGGGGTTGTTGATTTCGTGAGCAACGCCGGCGGCCAACTGCCCGATGGAGGCCATTTTTTCCTGCTGGAGCATGAACTTCTGATTTTTCTTGAGCCGTTCGTAGGCCTGCTGTTGGGCATCGATCAGACGACCGTTTTGCAGGGCAATGGCAGCCAGTTCACCGAACACCGTGGCAATTTCGGCGTCGCGGTCATTAAAATCACCATTTTTGTTGGCCATCCCCATAATACCTACGGTTTTTCCCTCAATAACCAGTGGCGAAAACATGACGTTGCGTAAATCCATATGTCCGGATGGCATGTACTTAACCCACTCACTACCCATGAAGTCATTGCAATAGACCGCACAGTTACCATGGTAGGCGTCAGCGCGTAAACCGCGGATGGGCATCGGCAAATCCGGGTTGACGGCACACTCAGCCCCACCATCCTCGAGAAAGAGAAGTTCATTTTCGCTGCCGTCCTCAGACAGCAGGGCGACATAGCCTGAAGTGGTGCCGATAGCTTTACAGCACTCGTCAAAAATGGTACGGGCCGATTCGGCAAAGCTGGTTTTGCTCAGAATGGCGCCAGCGCCATGGATAATCGTGCGCAGTTCAAGGTCCTTACGCTGAAGCGCCAGTATGAGTTCTTCAGTGGTCGCTGATTTCAGATCAGTGTTGCTCCCTTGATAAAAATGAAGGATGTGATCGGATGATGGCATGATGAAAATCTCCTTTGGCGCGGAAATCCCTGTCTTTAGATATGGAGAAAGAGCGCAATTCGGCAGTTCGGCACCTCTTTCATCCCATAGCCCTTATCAAGTCGCACAGCAACTTTCCTAAACACCATATTCTTGGGATACAGATCAGTAGTGTCCGGTTAAGAAGTTGCAAAGGCCCCAAACGGGCCTGTAAAGCATTTTGTGTAAACGGTCCGGAGTTGAATTGTCAGTAAACCGGCAAACGGCCCTCAAATATGATGGAGAATTGGTTCAGGGCCGCCTTCCAGTCTCTGATCGGCATCGTCCACTTTTTTGCAATATTATGCAACGCCAGATAGAGCCGTTTGCACATAGCGGCGTCATTGGGAAATGAGCCTCGGTTTTTGGTCACTTTGCGCAGTGACATATTCAACGATTCGATAGCATTGGTCGTGCAGATGACCTTGCGGATGTCCTTCAGGTAGGCAAAGAACGGAAAGATTCGCTCCCGGATAATTCCCCTTTCAAATTCTCCGATAGCGGCAAGAATATAGAATTGCAGACGGCCATAAATCGATGTCGTGTCGATCCCCTGGTCCAGCACCACCAGATCGACGTTTTTGACCTCAAACTTTTGCACGATATTAGCGAGGTCCACAACGGATCGGGCGAGCGATCCAGTTTCTGTCCAGCTGTACTGACCCTTGCATAACCAACGCGCATCCCTTTGTTCGTGACCGTCTCCTTTCTTGCCACAATAGCAACTCTTAAGGGAGTCATCATTTTATCCAGACTGAAGGGCTTGGCTCGGGATGCAGGAGAAAAGAACCCTTGCAGTGAACACGATGAAACGCTATCCTTATCATCACATGATAACAATCAAGAAAGAGTGATCCATTGAGTAATGTTGATCTCGAAGCCCTGCTGAATCTGAACGATGAAGTCTTCCCGATGGAAAATGGGTGTTGGACAAAATTCGAGGCTTACCGGGTCGAACCGAGCGAGCAAATCCCTCATGGGATCAGTTATAGCCTGACTCTTCACGATAAAAACAACAGGCGGGTTATCGGTTTCGACAACGCTCACGCAGTCAAACCGAAACGGAAAAAATATGGCGCTCGAAAGATGACCTGGGACCATAAGCATCAGCAGGAGAAAGTTTTTTCTTACGAATTTGAATCAGCCGGACAACTTCTCGTGGATTTCTGGGAAGCTGTCGAAGCGTATCTGGGAGAAGGTCATGCCTAAAAATGTGTTTAAAATCGGCATAATGACGAGAGAGGATTACAAGCAGAGAAGTATTGCCATTGCCAAGGGCGAATATGTTCCCCAAAGCAATGAACCGAAAATCTGGTTTGAATCACTCCAATCCATGGCCCAAGTGCTCAGCAGTGAAAACCAGCGATTACTGCAGCTGATTATAGACAAGCATCCCCAATCGTTGAGGGAACTTGAAGAGCTGTCGGGGAGATCCACCAGCAATCTCTCCAGGACGCTGAAGACCATGGCGAACTATGGGATCATCGAGCTTGAAAAGAATAAGCGGCAAGTTGTTCCAAGAGTCAAAGCCTCTGATTTCCAGGTGGAGTTTGGGCTCAAGAGACACGCTCATTGACGATTCTTTTTTAAGTGAGTGATATCAAAGCAACCAAGGGCCATTCGACAAAAAGTCAGATGGCCCTTTCTTTTAACCCAGGGATTATAGAATTTACGCACGCAGACCAAACTCACCTCTTCAAGTAAAGCAGGATGATTAATAAGATGCGGTCAGCGGCATACAGGAAGAATTTTATGCTTCCAATAACCGCCGTTGCAAAAGGGATTGCATGTCGCGGCGACCATCGACAATCAGAAAAACATAGACGTTCTTGCTCGAAACTCTGTAGATGATGCGGTAGGGTTTGAAGAAAATCTCACGGTAATCGCGGATACCAAGTGCCAACAATTCCTTAGGAAAAGTGCCTCTCTCTGGAAATTCGGAAAGCCCGGTGAAGATCGATTCTATCTTGTCCAGGACATGGTTCGCTTTCTCCGGCATGTCGTGCAGGGAGATATATTCGTAAAGCTCCTCAAGGTCGCGTGTTGTGTCATAAGTCAAAAGGACTTTGAAGGGCATCAGCTGGACTGCCGTCCTTCGCGGAGACACTTGATCACGTCGGTCGCAGGCTGAACCTTGCCCTCCTCGACTTGTCTGTTGCCAAGCGCCAGGACTTTCAAAAGCGCCATAGTCTCCTGGGTCTGTTCATAGCTTTCGATATCCTGCATGACGACCTTGGCTTCGCCGTTCTGGGTAATGATGAGCGGTTCTCGTTGCTCACCAAAATTCCGCACGATTTCGGCAGCATGAGCCTTCAGATAGCTGATTGGCTTGATCTGACTGGAAAGTTTCATGGTGTGTCCCTCCTTCTCAGGAATGACTGAATATAGTCCTTAAACAGGTCAGCCGTCAACATTGAAGACAAAATTACTTCATGGTTTCATACCACTACTGTCTCACAAATAGATCAATAAAAAGGATGGCTTAGAACGTACCTGTGTTATAATGATTTCGCCAAAAACACATTAATAACAGGAGGTTCTAAGCCATGGCACATTGTAACACTGTTCTTTCTCAAATAGTACGAATTTTGCCGAGACATGAATTTGAGTCCCTGGCCAGCAAACATCATGTTGGTCAAAAATTTCGGTCCTTTTCCCGCTGGACTCAGTTCATTGCCCTGCTCTCAGCGCAGCTGACGGGTCGTGACAGTCTGCGGGACATTGTGGATAACTTCTCAGCTCAAGCCGGAAAGCTCTACCATCTTGGGATCAAGTCGTTCAGCCGAGCGACTTTAAGCCGTGCCAACGAACAGCAACCCCATCGGATGTATGAGGAGCTATTCCATCGCCTGCTGGGACGTTGCCAAACCCTGGCACCACGGAACAAGAGGTTCAAATTCAAGGAATCAGCAAAACTTTATCTGCTTGATGCCACCATGATCGACCTGACCCTGTCACTGTTCCCCTGGGCGAAATATCGCAAAAGCAAGGGGGCTGCCAAGTTGCACATCGGACTGGATGCCGCTACATTTTATTCTTGCTCAAACGGTTTTATGCTGCTAATTTTCGCACGATCTACATAAGTACAGACTCCATTAACCACACCAGACAGGTCATGATTGTTTCTTTGAGGGGGATCGTCTTACCACTGTGTTGCCGCTGCTGCCGGCAACCACCTGCCGTAGATTCTTCTCGCCAGACCAGTACAGTTTCGCAAGGAATGCAGGATGGCGGTATACAGCTACAACAAAACTTTCCGGCGCATTATTGTCGCCATTCTTCTTTTCTCCGGTCTGTTGCTCGGCGGTTTCTGGATTCATCGGGAAATCCAGTATCACAATGCAACCCTCCAGCAGGTGCAGGATGACTATGTCGACCTGCGGAAATCCGAAGTCAAAACCATCATCGATGAGCTGATCAACGAAATTGAGTTCCACAAGGCGGAAGTCGAAACCCACCTGAAGAAGAACATCGGCGAGCAGGTGCGCCTTGCCCTGCGCATCGCCCACACCCTTTATCGGGAACGCGGCGACAAAAGCGAAGAAGACGTTAAAAACCAGATTATCATGACCCTGATGGCGATGCGTTTTTTCGATGGCCGGGGCTATTACTGGATCCACGACCTTGATCACACTCTGATCGCCCACCCCTACCGACAGCTGGCAATAGGCCAAAGCGACCTGTTCTTCCAGGACACGCGGGGCAACCTCGTTGTTCAGGATTTCATCCGGACGGCCCTGGACAACCCTGACGGTGGCTTTGTCAGCTATGACTGGATCAATCCCCAGGACCACAATTATTACAGCACCACCGTTGAAGAGCAGAAAAAGATCGCCTTCGTTCAGCTCTTCAAGCCCTACAACTGGGTCATCGGGGTCGCGGAATATGTCAATGACGTCACGGTCCAAACGCAAGAGTCCATGATCGAGCGTATTGCCCAGGTCCGTTATGGCGAAGCGGGGTACATCTTCAACCATACCCGCGACGGCTTCTGCCTGAATCATATCGAGCCGGACAATATCGGCCGGAGCCGCTGGGAGCTGCGCGATGCCGCCGGCATGAAGATTGTTCAGGAGCTGGATCGTGTCGGCAGACAGCCTGGTGGTGGTTTTCTGGAGTACCATGCGTCCATCGATCCCCGGACTGATTTGCCGGCAAAAAAACTCAGCTACGTCCGCTCGGTGGATGACTGGGGATGGGTTTTGGGTGGCGGAATTTACCTGGAAGATATCGAACAGCAGATTGCCAAACTGCAGGCCGACATGACCCGGCAATTGCACGCCAACCTCTGGATCGCCGTTACGGCCCTGCTTCTGACCCTGGTCCTGGTCTATTTTGTTGTGCGTGAGTTTATGGCCTGGCTCTCCCATGAACTGGGGTATCTGACAACCAGGGATGCCACCGGCGCCATCGCTGCCATTGACCTTGACCGGTTCCGCATCAGGGAGCTGCGCGAAGTCGCCACGGAACTTGGTCAACACCAGCAACAAAGCAGACAGCTGGAAGTCTTCCTGCGACAACGCAATGCCGCCCTGGAACAATTCAACTACACCGTTTCCCATGAGCTGAAAACGCCGCTGGTCACGACCGAAAGCTTTCTCGGCATGCTGGAATACGATCTTGAGCGGGGGAACCGTCAGCATATTCCAAAAAATATCGGCTTTATCCGGTCAGCGGTGCGGCGGATGAATCAATTGCTCGATGGCTTGTCGAAGATGTATCATACC
>CALFFB010000026.1 GCA_937958075.1 uncultured Geobacteraceae bacterium
TCTCCTTTCGCTACCCCGAATCCCTTTAATTTCCTTAAAAAAAGTAATTATTCACTACAATCTCGAGTGCAGGGTTCGGGTTCCCGTGACAAGGGCGTCTGTCGCCACGGACGGCGACAGTCGAACGGCCATGGACGGCGCAAAGTGTCCCTTGGAATGGGAATCCGAGCCCTGTGCTGAACAGTTACAAAAAAAACGTCAGGCGGAATGACTCCGCCTGACGTTCAGGTGTGTGTGTTGATTTTCCGTGAAGCGGTTTAACGATGAGGCAGCGCCCGCTGTCCCGACCCGCCAGCAGCGTTTAATTGGAAGCGTTGCAGCATCTGGCGCAGGTCACCGGTCTGACTGGAAAGCTCGTCAGCGATGGCGGCACATTCTTCCGAGGTGGCGGTGGTGCGCTGGTTGACGTCGTTCAGCTGTACCAACCCTTCATTAACCTGGGAAATCCCCTGGGACTGCTCCTGGCTGGCAGCGGCGATTTCCGCGACGAGATCCGATACCTTGGTGATATCGGTCACGATTTCATTGAGGGATTTGGCCGTATCTTCGGCAATGCTCACACCGTTGTTGGTGCGTTCCACCGAATCCTGGATCAGGGTCGCTGTTTCCCGCGCCGCCTTGGCACTGCGCGCCGCCAGGTTGCGTACCTCTTCGGCAACGACGGCAAAGCCTTTGCCGTGCTGACCGGCCCGGGCCGCCTCGACGGCGGCGTTCAGGGCCAGCAGATTGGTCTGAAAAGCGATCTCGTCAATAACCTTGATGATTTTACTGATATCCTCGGCTGAGCTCTTGATGCGATTCATGGCCGAGACCATATTCTGCATCTGGCCGTTGCCCCGTTCGGCGGCGCCGCGAGCCTCCACCGACAATTTATTGGCCGTCGAAGCGTTGGACGCGTTATTGGCCGTCTGTTCACTCATTTCGGTCATGGAGGCGGAGATTTCCTCCAGGGCTGCTGCCTGCTGGGTTGCCCCGTTGGCCAGGGACGAACTGGTCTCGGAAACCTGTTCGGCGCCGGAAGAAATCTGATCACTGGCTTCGCGCACCGTGAGCAGGGTGCCGGTCAGCCCCTGCGTCGCCTTGGCCAGGGGAGCCGCAATCAAGCCTCTGGCGGTAAAGGTGAAGTCCCCGGCCGCCAGACGATTGAAGGCTTCCAGGACTTCATCGCGCAGGTTGTCGGCAAAGTTGTTGAGGGAGTTGGCAAGACGGCCGATCTCGTCCTTGCGGTTGACCTTGATGCGATGGTCCAGCTTGCCCTGTTCCAGCCCTTCGATCATGCTCATGGTTTCGCGGATAGGGTTGACCACGGCCTTGGTGGCAAACCAGGCAATAACAACCCCGGCCGCGCCGAGGAGAATCACGAAAATACCACCGGTCCAGGAGATGGTTTTTGCCAGGGCGGCATCGGCGGCGTCGAGGGAGTGGATAATTTCAAAGGCGCCGTGCATCTCACCGGCTTTCCAGTTTTCCATGCGCACGCCGGTGGGATCGAGCCCCTGGTCGTTGCCCCAGAATTCCTGGGAGCGCTTGGGGTCACCGTGACAGTAGAGGCAGGTATCGGACAGGTAGACGGCGCGGAAATAATGGACGGAATTGGTGTCTTCGTTGATCTCGTAATATTCCGCCAGATTCTGCTCGCGCATCAGGTTCAGGACCCGCGCTTCCATGGCGTCCGGGGTGTTTTTCGGATTGCGGGGCTGAAATTTCGGCACCTTGAAAATGTAGTTGCCTTCATCCGCCTTGCGCATGGCCGCCTGCCAGGCCGACACCACCGGGACCGCAGCGAGGATCTTGTCCTGCTGGTTCTGCTGCGCCCAGTCACGCAGCATGTCAACAGAGAACAGCCCCTGTTTCCACTTGTCTTCCATCTCCATGCGCGTCGACTCCACGGTGCGCGCGAGAATCTGTGATTTTTCAACAACGGTATCCAGTGAACTCTGCTTTTCGTAAAGATAGAATCCGACAAACAGGCCGATCAGCAGGATGGCCGGAAACAGAACGCCCCCCATTATCAATTTGGTGCGCAGGGAAAAAGAGCTCATGGTGATGGTCTCCACAGGGAAAGGAAAAGGCAAGGAGCAGCTGACTTGATTTGTCGAAATTAACAGTAATGCCGTTTTGCTTCAAGGTAAATATCAGCAGGTTAGGACGGAAATAGGGGTCAGGACAGAGACTGGGGAGACAATCCGATTCGCGACGATATTGCAGGGATGGTCTGATCATGAGCGCTGTTTGATGTGCTCAATAAGCTGATCTTCATGGCGAACGCTTAGCGCTCCGTATGTCTGTAATCGGGTGATCTTTTCCCAGGCCCGGCCGTTGGTGTAGTCGCAGGCGGGTTGCGGATCGATGAGGTAAACCGGCTTGCCGGTCTGTTGCTCCTGGACGGCCAGATCGAGGCAGGCGAGGTTGCCCGCACCCCAGCAGCTGGCGGCGACAACAATGATGTCTGCCTGGCCGGCGGTTTGCCGCGCCTGTGCCAGCACCTTGTCCGAATAGGGGTGAAAGGGGGCCTCGGTGATGACCGGAATATCCAGAGCCACGGCCAGACTGTGATCGGAGTCCCCCTGATTCAGGGGGCCAACGGTCAATTGCGCCCGGGCCAGGCTGAGTTTGCGCAGCAGAGCTTTGCCGCTGCCGCCGCCACAGAGCAGGTGAATGCTGAGATGTCGCAGATCGCCGGCCAGGGTATTGAGCAGCGGGGTAATGTGCGGGGTGCCGGTGTAGGGGTTGGTATCAATGCGCAGATCAACGTGAAACAGGCGTTGCAGATTGGCCGTCGTCATGACCTGGTCCGGGGGGCCCAGGGCGATCATCTCGCCGTGGGCCGACAGCAGCAGCAAGCGCCGGGAGATGGTCGCCGCCAGGTCCAGATCATGACTGATCTGGACCACGGTTTTTCCCTGCTCCCGGTTCAGGCGCAGCAGCAGCTCCGTCAACTCAAGGCGGTGATCGATATCGAGATGACTGGTTGCTTCATCAAGAAACAGGGTTCCGGTATCCTGCGCCAGGGCGCGGGCCAGCAGGACCCGTTGCAGTTCGCCGCCGCTGAGTTCCGTGGCCCGGCGTTCAGCCAGGTCGATGACATCCGCCAGACCCAAAGCGTGATTGACGGCCCGATTGTCTTCCGGGCGGTGGAAGCCGAGAAGGCCGTGACGATGCGGATAGCGCCCCATGGTGACCAGCTCCCGCACGGTATAGGGAAAGTCGATATGGGTGGTCTGGGGAACGACCGCAACCAGGCGTGCCAGCTCCCGCGACGACAGACGACTCAAGGGTGTGCCGTTCCAGCGGATGGTGCCCGAGGCGGATTTGAGATGCCCGCGCAGCAGACGTAACAGGGTGGATTTGCCGCAGCCGTTGGGGCCGATGATGGTCAGGATTTCACCTGCGTTGACCTGGAAATTGAGGTCGGTGAAAATCGGGGTTTCGGCAAAGGCAAAGCCGAGGTTTTGAACCTGGATCACAGCTCCCCCCGGTTACGGCGCAGCAGATAGAGAAAAAAGGGTGCTCCGAGCAGGGCGGTGACGACACCGACGGGGATCTCCGCCGGTGCGTAGAGACTGCGGGCCAGGGCATCGGCAACCATCAGCAGGGCGGCGCCGAGCAGGGCGGCACAGGGGAGCAGCAGGCGGTGCCCCGGCCCCCACAGCAGGCGGCAGATATGGGGAACCACCAGGCCGATAAAGCCGATCATCCCCGCCATGGCCACGGCACCTGCGGTCAGGGCGCCGGCAAGGGTAAACAGCAGCAGCCGCGTGCGGCCGACATCGATTCCGAGATTGGCGGCGGTTTCTTCCCCCTGGGTCATGACATCCAGCCGCGGCGCCAGCAGCCACAACAGAACCAGGCCGCAACCGACCCATGGCCAGCCCCACTGGGACGCCGTCGGATCGGCCAGGGAGAGGTTGCCCGCCATCCAGAAGATCGCCTGCCTGGCTGCCTCAACGGGAGCCCGCCAGAGCAGGAACAACAGCAGGGCACCGGCCAGGCTGCCGATCATCACGCCGGAGAGGATCAGGGTATGAGGGGCGCAGCTGTGCGCCCGGGCAATGAGGAAGACCGCCAGCAGAGAGCCGATAGCACCGCCGAAAGCCGCCAGGGGCACCAGCCAGGTCGTGGTCACGCCACCGGTCAGGGCGGCTACCGCGCCCAGTGCCGCGCCACCGGACACGCCGAGCAGATAGGGATCGGCCAGGGGGTTGCGCAGGGTCGCCTGAAAGGTGGTGCCGGCGAGGCTTAACGAGGCACCGACCAGTCCCGCCAGCAGCGCCCGCGGCAGACGGATCTGCCAGAGAATTGTCTGCTGCGTCGAACTCCCCGGCCCGGCCAGCAGCTGGCTGAGCAGTTCGCCCGGGGTGAGGCTGAAACTGCCCAGGCTCAGGCTCAGATACAGGGCCACGGGCAGGGACAGCAGCAGGGCCAGTTGGCTGACCCGGCGGGAAATAGACGGGCTGGGTTTCACCATTCACTATCCGGATGCAGGGTTCTGGCCAATGCTTCGATGCCGAGAATCAGCCGTGGTGACGGACGGTGCAGCCAGTCCGCCTCAACCTCAAAAATCCGGCCGGAACGCACTGCCGCAAGCTGCGGCCAGGCGGCCAGCCAGCGCCCAGGGTCCGGCTGGCCGGGATGGGCGGAGATGATAATAACCTCGGGGTCGAGGCGGAGCAAGGCTTCCATTGTCCAGGTCGGGTAGCTGCCGGCCTTGTCCGGCACCGGATTGCGGCCACCGACGTAATTGAGAATGTCGCCGACCATGGTCTGGCTGCCGGCCACGACCAGGGGTTCCAGCATGACGCAGATCAGGGTGGTGACCGGCGGTCTGGCTGCGGTATTTTTCACAACGCGTTCCAGACGGTCAGTAAAATCCCTGACGATAGCGTCCGCCTGCTTGTGATGACCGGTGATGCTGCCAAGGGCCTGAATCGTCTCCAGGGTGTCGGTGACGCTGCGCGGATAGACGACATAGACCGGAACGCCGAGGCTCTCCAGACGGTCAACCAGTTGGGGCCGGTTCATGTCGGCGGCGGCGATGACCAGATCGGGGCGGTACAGCAGGATCTGTTCCACGCTCGGATCGGCGTACTGGCCTACCTTCGGCAGCTGTGCTGCCTCTTCCGGCCAGGTGCAGGCGTCCGTCACCGCCACCAGCTTGTCCGCTGCTTCGAGGGCAAAGAGGGTTTCGGTGACATTGGGACTTAAGGAAACAATGCGCGCGGGTGTCTCAGGCAAGACCACCGGGCGCCCGAGGGCATCGGTAAAGGTCGCGGCGGTCGCCGCGCCGGCCAAGCAGCCAAGCAGCAGGCATGATATGAACAGGTAGCGCAAACAGCCTCCTTCTGTCAGAAACTGAGCCGGATTCCGGCATAGGCAGACAGACCGGCCGTGCCATAACCGGCAACCTCTTCATACTCCTTGTCAAAGAGGTTGTCGATGCGCCCGAAAAGTTTGCAGTAGTCGGTCAGCTGGTAGGACGCGGCGACGTTGACCAGGGTGTAGGAGGGGAGTTTCGCATCGCCGAAATCGTCCCTCTTGCCGACATAGGTCAGATTGCCGCTGATCTGAACCCGGTCCAGGGGATAGAGGGTCAGGTTCAGGTGACCGCGATGCAGGGGGCGTTTGAGCAGCCGGGAGCCATCCTCCCGGTTTTTCGTATCCGTGTAGGTGTAGCCCAATTGCACATCCAGCCGGTCAGATGGGTAGATGCCAAGAACCGTTTCCACGCCCCGGGTACGGATATCACCGGCATTGCGGTATTCTCCCGTCCAGTCGCCGGTGCTGACATAGTTGATGTAGTTGCTGATATCGTTGTGAAATACAGTGATTTCAGCTACCAGCAGGCCACCCAACAGGGTCTGTTCGACACCTATATCGTAACCGGTGCTTTTTTCCGGCTTCAGGTCGCGGTTGCCGGAAAAGTTGTCATACAGCTGGAACAGGGAGGGGGCCTTGAAACCGGTGCCGACGCTGGCCTTGATGCGGGTGCCGGTGGCGGTAAAGGTGTAGGTCGGAGCAAAGCGCCAGGTTGAATGGCTGCCGAACTCCTGATGGTCGTCAAGGCGCGCGCCAAGACTGGAGGAGAAGGTGCCGAAGGTCAGGCGGTGTTCCAGGTAGGCACCACGGTGGGTGCCTTTGTCGTTTTGGCCGAAGCTGTTTTCTGCCTGTTCCTGTTCGATTTCGGCGCCGGCAACCAGTTGGTTGCGCTGATCAAGACGCAGGGTGTTCTGCCACTCCAGCTTGTTTTTTGTCCCCTGATAGTCGCTCTCGCCCCAGTCGGCGTGGTCATCCGCACGGTCAATGCCGGTGTGGCTGACGGCCAGTTTGAGCTGCCACCGGTCATCGGCCAGGTGGAAAAGGGTGCCGGCAGCGGCATTCAGGGTCTGGTTGCTGCCCTGATGGTTGGCGTCGACCTTGAAATCGTCGTAATCGTAGTCGCTGTCGCTGTAGCGCAGGCTGATGTCCAGCTCAAAGGTGTCGGTATAGCGACCGCCGGTGTTCAGGGAAAAGGTGGTGTTGCGGTAGCCGTCCTTTTCCCGGTTACCGTATTTTTCGTGGGCCGCGGAAAAACCGTCGCTGTCGGCATGTGTTGCGACGAAGGACAGGTAGCCGCTCCGGTCACCGACCTGCAGCCCTGCCTGCTGTTGCCAGCTGTTGAAGGAGCCGCCTTCAATTTCGATGTGAGCGGCCGGCCGGTCGGCCCCTTTTCTGGTGATGATGTTGATCACCCCGCCGATGGCGTCGGAGCCGTAGATGACGCTTTGCGGTCCGCGAACGATTTCGATGCGGTCAATGTTGCTCGTGGTCAGGTGGGCGATATTGGCGCTGGCGCCGATTTCCGCGGGATCGCTGTATTCAATCCCGTCCACCAGAACCAGGGTGTGCTTGTTGTCGGTGCCACGGATAAAGATGGAAACATTGCCCCCGCCGCCGGCCCGGGAGATTTCCAGGCCGGGTACCTGCCGCAGAACATCGGTGACCAGTGGTTGGCCGCTGGCGGCTATCTGCTCAGCGTTGATCACGGTGATGCTGCTGGCGGTCCGGCTCAAGGGGGTGGCGATGTGGCTTGCCGTGACCACCACCGGCTCCAGAGTGAGGGTGTCCTGTGCCTGTGCCGTCCCGGTTGTGAGCAGCAGGGCAATGAATAACAACACGCTTTTTTTCATCGGCTTGTTTCCTTCTTGTGGTCCCATTCGGCAGCATGGAGGCGCACTAAAAAACCCGCCGCCTGCAAAAGACAGGGGCGGGTTTCCGAATTTAAAGCCGCGCTTGCCCA
>CALFFB010000027.1 GCA_937958075.1 uncultured Geobacteraceae bacterium
ATAGCAAAGATCGTTTCGAAAATCACGCTGCCGCCAATGAGTCCCGGCACCGACAGCCCCAGGATCGTGATGACCGGCAGCAGGGCGTTGCGCAGGGCGTGTTTGTAGATGACGGTTTTTTCCGACAGCCCCTTGGCTCTGGCGGTAAGGATATAATCCTGCCGCACCACCTCCAGCATGTTGGAGCGCATATAGCGGGAAAACCCCGCCAGGCCACCGATGGCGGAAACGAATACCGGGAGAACCAGATGGCTGATCCGATCCAGGATCTGGCCGCCGAAACTCAAATACTCATAGCCGAGGGATTTCAGACCGGACACCGGCAGAAGCCCCAGGCGCACCCCGAACCAGTCCATCAACAGCAGCGCCAGCCAGAAGGAGGGCATGGCGAAACCGGTAAAAACCAGCAAGGTTGTTGTCCGGTCAAACAGGGAGTTGCGCCGGACCGCGGAAACAATGCCCAGAGGAACAGAAACCGCCAGAATCAGGGTGATGGACAGCACGTTGATGAGGATGGTCACCGGCAGACGTTCGAGAATCTTGTCCAGAACCGGGCGCCGGTCTCCGGAAAAAGAATCGCCGAAATCAAACTGCACCAGCCGCTTCAGCCACTGCCCGTACTGCACATACAGGGGTTGATCGAGCCCGTACTGCCGCCGCAGGCGTTCCTGCAGTTCTTCACTGGCCTGGGGATTCATCTGGGTCTGCAGATCCGTCGGTTCACCGGGCGCCAGATGGATCACCACAAAGGAGATCAGGGTGATTCCCAGCAACAGCGGCAACAACAACAGCAGGCGTTTCGTGATATATCTCAGCATAAAGGGATATTGGCCTCAGCGCGCATATTTCTGTTCCGCCTTCGGCACGAACCAGCGATGGAAATTATAGCGAATACCGGCGGGCGCCGGCTCAACCCCGCGAAACCGTCGGGAGACCGCCGGCAGGGCTTCCGACACATACAAAAAGGTGTAGGGCTGCTCTTCAGCAAGAATCTGCTGCAGACGATCATAATAGGTTTTTCGCTCAGTCTGATCGAACACCCGTCGTCCCTTTTCCAGCACCTCATCAACCTCCGTGTTGCTGAAACCGATAAAATTCAGTTGTCCGGGCGCTGTCTTGCTTGAATGCCAGATATTGTACTGATCGGGCTCGGGCCCTCCGCTCCAGCCGAGGATGGTGGCGTCGAAATTTCCCGGATTGATGAACTCCTTGAGGAAGGTCGCCCATTCAATAACCCGCAGACGCACATCAACACCGATTTCACGAAAGCGCCGCTGGATAATCTCACCGGTCTTGATCCGCAGATCATTGCCCTGATTGGTGACAATAGTGAAGGAAAAGGGTTCACCATTTTTCACCAGAATGCCATCCCTGTTGGTCCGATTCCAGCCTGCGGCGGCGAGAAGCTGCCGGGCCTTTTCCGGATTGTAGTCATAACGCGGCACCTCCGGGTTGTAAACCCAGGTGTCGGGTTTATACGGCCCGGTAGCGGCAGCACCGTAACCCAGCAGCACACCGTCGATGAGTTCCTGCTTGTCAATGGCGTAGGACAAAGCCTGACGCACCCTTTTGTCCTGAAACAACGGCCGTCGCAGATTATATCCGAGATAGGTATAACCAAAACTTAAATATTGATATTTATTGTAATTCCGCCGAAAAGCCAGGGTATCGGTCTGGCGCTCGAACTGTAAGGGAGAAAGGCCCATGAAATCAAGACTGCCTGTCTGCAGTTCGAGAAACTGGGTCGCCAGGTCGGGGATAATCCGGTAGACCACGCGCTTGATGTAGGGTGCTCCCTCAAAATAATCCGGATTGGCTTCAAGGACAATCTTCTCACCGCCGATCCACTCGACAAAACGATAGGGGCCGGTTCCCACCGGCCGGCGATTCAGCGGGCTGCGGGTAACATCCGTATCCTGCAGCAGATGACGGGGATGAATCGGCGTCGCCCAGCTGATCAGCGCCGGCGCGTAAGGGGTATCATAATGCACGACAAAGGTATGGTCATCGGGCGTTTCGACCCGCGCCACCTGCCGGAAGGCCTCGGCGTAGGCGGTGGGGATGTCCGGATCGATATACAACTCGTAGGTATACCTGACATCGGCGGAGGTCAGAGGCGTCCCGTCATGCCAGAGAACGCCTTTGCGCAGATAAAAGGTGATGGTCAAGTTATCTGCCGACACCTCCCAGGATTCGGCCAGCTCCCCCTCAAGCTGCAGATTCCTGTCGTAGCGCAGCAGGCCGTTGTAAACCAGGCCATTGATGGCGCTGGAGGTGGAATCAGCGGCCAGAACCGGCAACAGGGTACTGGCATCACCGATGGAAGCCTCGATGAAGGTATCGCCATACGCCGGCGCGAGGTCACCCCGGCTGCCTGCCGGAGTTGCCTCTTCACGACCCTTGCAGGCGCTTAAAGCAACCGCCAGACAGAGTCCCGAAAGTAAAAATCGGATAAAATCTCGCATAGACCAGCTCAGCTTTCCGGCAGGGGTTCAACGGGGATGCGCGGGGGCGGCTGCAGACGAAAGCGTTCAGCCGGAATGGGCGGATCAAGGATCACGTCGGCAATCTTCAAGGAGACCGTCACCTCATCTACCGGCATCGTCACCTCAATCCGGCGGGGAAAATTGTCACGGGCGGAAAAATCGGCATAACGCACACCCAGCAGCACCCGCTCATCCCGGATATAATCCATACCTGTCACCTGCAACTGCGGATCGAAATAAAACAGCTGACGCGCTTCTTCCTGATCCAGCGCCAGCACCAGCTGGCTGCCCTCCACTGTCACCTGCCGCTGCTGGTGAACCATGATCGGCAGAGCGTGCAGCAGAACCGGTACCAGCATGTCTGCCGCCACCGGCAGACGCACGAAACGGGCCAGGCTGTCATCATCCGCCGTCCCGGTAAAAAAACGCGGCGGTTCGGTGGTGTTCAGCAACACGCTCAGGGTCTCGCCGTCCGTCGCCAGCTGCATGATCAACTGACCGAATCCCGTCAGGGCATCGATCCGTATTCGGTCAGGGCGCTCTACCAGCAGAAACTGCCGGCTCGACACATGCCGCCCCTGCCGGTTGATAGAGACCGTGGCTTCCAGATCGACGCGTGAAATCTGCCCTGACCGCTCATCCAGGCGCTTCAGCAACGTATGCGCAGCAGGGAGGTCCGTCCATTCATGGACCGGCGGACGGGCACACCCCACCGGCAGCAGCATCAACAGAATCAGAGAAAACGTTACCGGCAGGCGCCGGCAAAGACCAATCATAAAAACCCTCTTTGTCGCAGGGATTCAAGTTTCACAGAAACGCCCCGGGCGTCAGCGTCCAGTTCCAGAATCCGTTGGTACGCCCGGGCTGCGTCCCGATACATTCCCAATTCCTGATACACGTCTCCCAGATGTTCGAGAACGATCAGGTCATCGGGCTGCAAACGGTTCGCGTTTTCAAGATGAACGCGGCTTTCTTCAAAGCACCCCATTTTAAAATAAACCCAGCCGAGGGTGTCCTCGATATAGCCGGCAGGTTTCAATGCCAACGCGCGCCGGGCGCGCTCCAGGGCCAGGGGCAGATCGGATTCCTCTTCCGCCTGGACATAGGCCAGATAGTTGAGGGCATCCGCATGCTGATCATCCATGTCCAGCACCCTGGTCATGACCGTAAAAGCCTGCTCCTGATGATCCAGAGCACTCAGCAGCACCCCCAACTGATAGAGCAGCCGGGGATTGTCCGGATAACGCTCCGTCGCGGTTCTGGCGACTTCGTATGCCTGCCGGGTCTGGCCGAGGTCCTGATGAAAAGCGGCCAGATAATAATAGACTTCCGGCTGATGATAATTGTCCTGCAGCAGGTCTTCCAGCAGGGTCAAGGCCTGCGTGCCTTGCTGCTGTTGCTGATACAGGTAGGACAGCTGCAGCATCGCTTCAGGATACAAACCAGCTTCCGGTCCGATGGACCGAAGCAGCTCCATGGCCTCGCGATAGTGCTGGCGACCGATCAGGGACATCGCCAGATAGTAACGATACCTGTCTGTTGCTCCAGCGGTATCCCGTTGTCTCAGCAGCGCACGAAACTCCCTTTCCGCGGCCTCCCAGCGTTCCAGCCGCAACAACAGCAGACCGATCTGAAAATCATCGCTGAAAAAGGGGGACAGGCGTCTCACCAGCTGCAGCTGTTCCAAAGCCTCGGCAGGCTGCTGGCGATCCAGATACAACTGGGCCAGTTGCTGGCGTACCAGAACCGCTCCGGGGTCAGCGGCCAGGGCCTGATGGTACAGGGTCAGGGCCGCGTCCGGGTCGCGCTGTTCCAGCAACTGCCCAAGCTCCACCAGAATCTGCTGGTTCTGCGGAAAATATTCCAGATAGCGGCGATAAACCTCCTGCGCGGCATCATATCGCATCTCGTCGCGATAGATACGGGCCAGGGACAACCGCGCCCCATGGGCCGCCGGCCGCTGCTGCAAAAACTCCTCAAGGGTTGCAACCGCCCGACCCTCCTGGCCCTGCTGCAGAAGCACCATGGCCAGCCGCAAATGCGCCCCTTCGTCATCACCGCGTAGTGCCAGAGCGCGCCTGAACTGTGCCAGAGCCTGCTCACTGCGCTGCCGCGACAGATGGATATCGCCCAGCAGCAGATGCGCCTCAAAGTTTTCCGGCTCGATGGCCAGCAGTTCCTCGATCAGGGCTATCGCCGCCTCAGGTTGTTCCAGATGCAGATAAACGCGGGCCAGCAACAGGTGCAGGTAGGTTGAGTCGGGGTCAAAGTACCGTGCCCGCTGCATCGCCGTCAGAGCCCCCTGCCAACGACCATCGGCCACCAGCAGACGAAACTCGAGAAAAGCCAGCCGTGCCCGGGCCTCATCCTCCACCAGATGCGGTGACGACGGCACGTGCACCACGGGCGTTGCCACAGGAGGGGCCGGCAAACCGGCATAGCAACCACCCAGGCCGAAGACAATCAGGGCTGATACAACAATGAGCTTCACAAGCAGTCCTTCGCACATGAACAAGGAGAGAAAAATAGCATAACCACTACCAATTGCAAAAGCTACCTCATGCAGGCGCATTGCGGTTGAAATTGTCGCAGCGGCAGATTAGTCTTTACTGGTAGGGGTGGCGCCCCACGTCACCCGTTTACACCTTTGTGCCTGTCATCGGCGAAGAGGCTGCGACCATGAGCGAGCACCCCGAAAACTCCATCCGCGAAGCCTGGATTCTGTTCATGGTTCTCGGCATGTGCATGATCAACTTCCCCTTCATCCACATCTTTGCCGGTGCGCAGAAGCTGTTCGGCGTTCCTCAACTGGTGCTCTACTTCATGATCGGCTGGCCGGCGTCTATTGTGGTGATCTGGTTGTTTGTCAGGGCTCTTGACCGCACTGCCGGCACCACCGGCGAACCGTCGGACAGCAGCGAAACCTAAACAGGGTTACGGTACGCATCTATGCCCGTCATCTCCGCCGCCACCATCCTCAGCGTTTCTCTGGCGTACTTTGCCCTGATTTTTACCATTGCCCACTATGCGGAGAAACGGCGCGCTGCCGGGCGCAGCCTGCTGGCCAATCCGCATATCTACTGTTTGTCCCTGGCTGTCTACTGCACCAGCTGGACCTTTTACGGCAGTGTCGGCCTGGCCGCCACCAGCGGCCTGGAATTTCTTCCCATCTACCTGGGACCGACCCTGATCGCCTTCGGCTGGTGGTTCCTGCTGCGCAAGATGGTCCGTATCAGCAAGGA
The DNA here is from genome assembly GCA_937958075.1 of uncultured Geobacteraceae bacterium. Taxonomy (GTDB): domain Bacteria; phylum Desulfobacterota; class Desulfuromonadia; order Desulfuromonadales; family Geopsychrobacteraceae; genus Pelovirga. Next base: position 5,729 of record CALFFB010000027.1, read on the forward strand.
ACAGAAAATCACCAGCCTGGCCGACTTTCTCTCCAGCCGCTATGACCGTTCCGCTATCCTGGCGGCCATCGTCACCCTGTTCGCCGTCTTCGGCATAACTCCCTATATCGCCCTGCAACTGAAAGCTATTGCCACCACCCTCGATCTGATCTATCTGCCGGAATTATCGCCCGAGGACCTCCCCCTGGTGAACGGTCTTCCCTTTCAACCGGACACAGCCCTGGTCGTGGCGCTGCTGCTGGTGCTCTTCGGTATCCTGTTCGGCGCCCGGCACCTGGATTCCTCGGAACGTCACGAAGGCCTGGTGGTTGCCGTAGCTTTTGAGTCCCTGGTCAAGCTCGTTGCTTTTCTGGCGGTCGGCATCTTTGTCACCTGGGGGCTGTTTGACGGCGTCGCTGATATTTTCCAGCGTTTTTATGCCTCCCTTCCGCAACATGCCGATCTTTTTGCCCTCGGCACCGAACGGACTTCTTACGCCAAATGGTTTACCCTGATTATCCTGTCCATGGCGGCGGTGATGTTTCTGCCGCGTCAGTTTCACATCATGGTTACGGAAAATCCCGATGAAAGTCATATCAAGAAGGCCATGTGGCAATTTCCCACCTATCTCTTTCTGATCAACATCTTCGTTATCCCCATCGCCCTGGCGGGGCTGCTGGTCAATCAGGGCGATGCAACCGGCGCCGACTACTTTCTGCTGACCCTGCCCCTGAACGCCGGCCAACCCTGGCTGGCCCTGCTGGTTTTTCTCGGCGGCCTGTCAGCGGCCGCCGGTATGGTCATGGTCTCCTCCGTCACCCTGGCCACCATGGTTCTTAATCATCTGGTGATGCCGATTATCCTGAAACTGCAGCTGGAAACCCGCGATATGTCGGGAATCCTCATTGCCATTAAACGCCTGGGCATCCTCGGTGTGGTCCTGCTCGGCTACGTTTACTACATTGCTATCGGGGACTCCTACGCCCTGGTCAACATCGGCATGATCTCCTTCATGGCCGCTGCCCAGTTCGCGCCGGCCATGATCGGCGCCCTCTACTGGCGCCGGGCCAACAAGCATGCAGCTATCTGCTCTGTCAGCAGTGGTTTTCTCGTCTGGTTTTATACCCTGCTGATTCCGGCCTTTGTCCGTTCCGGCTGGCTCGACAGCGACCTCCTCGTGGCCGGGCCCTTCGGCATGGCCCTGCTCAAACCCCTGGAACTGTTCGGGCTGCAGGGCTTTGACATGTATTCCCATGCCCTGTTCTGGAGCCTGCTGTTTAACCTGGGCAGTTATCTCGCCGTCTCTCTGCTGACCGGCCAGAGCCGGTCGGAAAAGAGTCGCGCCCGGAAGTTTGTCGAGGTTTTTTCCGACCAGGTTGGGCAGAAAGAACAGTTGACCCGCATCAGCAAGGCGCCGACGGTTCTGGAATTTACCGAGCTGATGTCAAAATTCATCGGCGAAAAACAGGCCCACAGCGCCATCAGTGAATTTCTTGCCGATCATGAAATCGATCAGCGCGGCAGCCTCTCCGATCAGGAGATTCCCCAGCTCAAAGGGTTCACGGAAAAAACCCTGGCCGGCTACGTCGGTGCCGCTCCGGCCCGGATCATCATTGAAAACTATCTCGCCGCCAGGGGCAGTGAGATGGAAGATGTCTTTGACATCTTCGGTACCGTCACCATCAGTGGCGCCGCCAGCCGCGAGCACTTAAGCGTTCTCTACGACGTCTCTCAGATCGTCTCCAGCAGTGACCACTTCCAGAAAAAACTCGACCGCATCCTTGATCTTCTGGCCCAGCAGTTCAAATTCGATCTGTGTGTCATCCGCTTTATTGAGCAGAAAAGCAAAACCCTGCTGGTTAAAAGTCTGGTGGGGGAAACCCTGAAACATTTCGGTCAGTCAGAGCGCAACCTCAACACGGAAACCTACATCGGCCAGGCTTTTCTGACCAACACCACAACCATTGTCAACGACACGGACGAACTGGAAAAACCGGCCTCGGAAGCCATCATCAGGGAAGAGGGTATTACCTGTTTTGCCCACACCCCCATTACCCAGGACGGTGACACCATCGGCGTTCTGTCCGCTTTTTCCCGTTCCGGCAAGGGAGTCTTCACCACCGAATTCATCGCCCTGTTGGAAAACGTTGCCGGCCAGGTCGGCATCGCCTGGCGCAATGAGCAGCAGCTGTCACGGCTGCTGGAAGTCCGTGAGCAGGAACGTGAGCTGCAGATCGCCAAGGACATCCAGATGGCGCTGCTGCCGGCGCCCCTGCCGCCCATGCAGCAGATCGATATTGCCGGCCTGTGTGTCCCGGCCCATCAGGTCGGCGGGGATTATTACGATTTCATCCTGCGCAACGACACCTGCTGTGATCTGATCATTGCCGATGTCTCAGGGCACAGCATCGGCTCGGCCCTGATCATGGCGGAAACCCGCACCTTCATTCATTCCAGCCTGCTCACCTTGAGCGAACCGGCCGATATGCTCCAGGCCCTGAATGCCTTCTTTTTAAAAGACCTGGACCGCTCCGATCTTTTTGTCACCATGTTCTATCTGCAGTATGATATGGACAGCCGGCGCCTGATCTACGGCAACGCCGGCCACAATATGCCCCTGGTCTGGCGCCGGAAGACCCAGTCCGTTGAAATGCTGGATGCCGAAGGCCTGATCTTCGGGGTGAAGAAAAGCATCATCTTCGAACAGAAAGTGACAACCCTTGAGCCCGGTGACCTGCTTCTGCTCTACACCGATGGGATCATCGAGGCGGAAGACAACAACCAGAACCAGTTTGGCTACAAACGGCTGGCCAATCTCATCAAAGAGGGGCAGAATGCCACGCCGGCGGCCCTCATCGACCAGATTTTAAGTCAGGTTCGCCTGTTTACCGGATACCGGCATTTTATTGATGATGTTACGCTGGTGGTTATGAAGGTCTTGGAATAGAATAGGGCCTGTCGGCACAAATGCCGCAGGCAGCAATGAACTTTTCGGCAGCGCCTCGGGCCCTGCCCATGCCATGAATCAAAGGAGAGATTTTTATGCAACTCAGTGTCAAGGAACAGGGTGAAACCGTCATTATAACCATCGAGGAAGAACGGATGGACGCTCATAACAGCGGTCGCCTGAAAGAGCGCATGCTGCAGCTGTTCGACGAAGGCAAATACCAGCTTCTCATCGATCTGAGCGGGGTGCGCTTTATCGACTCGTCCGGCCTCGGTGCCCTGGTATCCGGCTTTAAAAACGCCAGTGCCCATGACGGCAACCTCAAACTCTGCTGTCTGCAGCCCCAGGTGCGATCCATGTTTGAATTGACCCGCCTGCATCGGGTCTTTGAAATATTCACCACTGTCGACGAAGCCCTTGAGGGATCCAGCTAGTCCTTATCGCACCGTTTCGCAAAAAGGCCAGTCATGACCACGCGCGTTGAACTCAATTTCAAGGTTCCCAACCAGACCAGCTATCTGGCAATGATCGGGCAGATGGGTGAAACCCTGGCCTATTCGTTGAAGAATTTTCACGGTAACCGCAAGGAGCTGGCGTACCATCTGAACCTGGTTTTGACCGAGGCCCTGACCAACGCTATCTGTCACGGCAACGCCTGTGATCCGGAGAAGTACGTCACCATCGACATCGCGGCAACAGACAAGACCCTGGTGATAAAGGTCATTGATCAGGGACAGGGATTTGACATTACCGCACGGGACAAAATCAAGGCCGCTCCGCTGGATGAAAGCGGCCGAGGTATCAATATCATCATGAAACTGATGGACAAGGTGAGCTGCACCCGCGAAAAGGGGATGAACGTCCTTAAGATGACGAAATACCTCCATTAACAGCCGTTCGCCTCAAACCGGCCTGGGCAGTCCGAGATAATCAAGAAGCTCAAAGTGATGTCCCACCGCCGGCGGTTGCGACCAGTAACTGCCGTAACCGATAAAGGATACGGCTCCAGATCCGGCCGCCATCTGATCCAGCTCCGAATCACCGACAAACAGACAGGCTTCCGGGTCACAGTCGAGGTGGCGTGCCGCCAGCAGCAGCATGTCGGGGGCCGGCTTCGGGGCCGTCACGTCGCGGCTGGTCACCACCACGGAAAAGTAACGGTGCAGGTCAAAATGCGCAAGAACGCTGGTCGCGCTTGACCCGCGGTTGGTGGCGACCGCCAGGGGATAATGCCGGGACATGACCTCGAGCATCTCCCGCAGCCCTGGTTCCGGGGTCATCAGGGGGATGAATTCGCGATAATCCAGGGTCGCGGCAAAGGCCAGCGCGGCGGCCACATCGTCAGGGCGCAGCAGCCCGGCAAGAACCCCCTCGGAACTCGCCGTGTGGCACAAATGAGCCCGTTCCCGGTCGTGTGCGGTGATGCGGGGATAGGAAAACTGTGCGAGAATCCGATTATAATAGGCCAGATTCGCCTGGCGACTCTCAAACAGGACACCGTCGCAATCAAAGATAACCGCCTTGTGCCCGCTCATGTCTCTTTCCGCCGCAGCAGCCACATCACCCCGAAAAGACCGCAAATCATCATGGGCAACGACAGCAGCTGCCCCATGGTCGCCCCCGCCCACAACAGGCCGAGATGGGCATCAGGCTCGCGCACAAACTCCACCAGAAAACGGAACACGCCGTAGCCGAGCAAAAAGATAAAGGTCGGCAGGCCGCGCCGGACGCCCCGGCGATGGAGAAGGTACAGCAGCAGCAACAGGACAAATCCTTCGAGAAAGGCCTCGTACAACTGGCTCGGATGCCGTGGCACCGGACCGGCGCCTGGAAAGATCATCCCCCAGGGCAGATCGGTCTGACGTCCCCAGAGCTCTCCGTTGATAAAATTGCCGATGCGTCCCAGCCCCAGGCCGACAGGTACCGCCGCCACCACAATGTCGGACAGTTGCAGCAACGGAATGGCGCGCTTGCGGGCAAACAGGACAATCACCAGGATCACGCCCGCTGCGCCGCCGTGAAAGCTCATGCCCCCTTCCCAGACATAAAGAATTTCCAGGGGATGACGCAGATAATAGGCGGCATTGTAGAACAGGCAGTAACCGAGGCGCCCGCCGGCAATGACACCGATAACGGCAAAAAACAGCAGATCGGAGATCGTCTCCCGGGTGACGGGAAAACGGCGCACACGACAGATGTGGTTCATCATGAAATAGGCGCCGACAAAACTGATCAAATACATGAGCCCGTACCAGCGCACCGCCAGCGGCCCGATGGAAAAAATGACCGGATCAAGCTGCCAATATGTCATGACTTCGACTCCAGAAAGGATAGGGCCTGACAGGTCGCTGCCGGCAGGGGCTGCCTGAAGCGCAACCTTTCCTGCGTCAGGGGATGAGCGAATTGCAGCTTGCAGGCATGCAGCACAGGCTGCTCAAAGGACAGGTCGCCCAGCTCCATCGGACCACCGTAGCGCTCGTCGCCAAGAAGGGGGTGGCCCAGTTCCGCCAGATGGGCTCGAATCTGATGGGAGCGGCCCGTGTAAATCCGTACCGCAACCAGCGCCGCTCCGGCCAGCCGACGCACCACCCGGTAACGGGTCAGGGCGAGCTTGCCGCCGGCATCGACGGAATGGACGCGGTTGCCCTGACGCGAGCGCGCCAGACAGGAACGTATCTTCCCGGAAACCCGGGCCGGTACCCCCGCCACCAGGGCCAGATAGCATTTATGGACCTGCCCCTCGTGAAACAGATGCGTCATCTGTTTGTGGGCGGCAGGGTGAACAGAAAAGGCGATGAGGCCGGTGGTAGAACGATCCAGCCGCTGCACCATGCCCAGTTCCGGCTTTTTTCTCGGGGCAAAGGCATCCTGCAGATAAACCTGCAGTGCCTCATACAGGGTGCCCTTGTAGCGGGCATGGGTAGGCTGGGTGTCTATCCCGGCCGGTTTGTTCAGCACAATGAGGTACTGGTCCCGGTACACCAGGTGCTGCTCGGCAATGCGATACGGCTCCAGGGGCAGTTGATCAATGTACAGTTCCACCAGATCGCCGGGTTTCACTGCATAGCCGCAGGTCCGGCTGCGCTGTCCGTTGATGTGGACACCCCCCAGATCGATCATCTTTCGTGCTCTGGTGCGTGATAAATCTGCAATCTCCTGAGCCAGGAACTGATCCAGTCGCAACCCGGCCACTGCCGGGGGGACTTTCAGTCGATGCACCTGCCACTTCATTCAGGAGAGTACGTCAACACGTTCCCGCAGCTCTTTTCCGGTCTTGAAAAAGGGGGTTTTGCGGTTCGGAATATCAACGATCTCGCCACTTTTCGGATTACGTGCCTCCCTGGCAACGCGCTCACGGACGGAGAAGGAGCCAAAGCCCCTGATCTCAACCCGGTCGCCCTGGGCCAGAGCCGAGCCGATACCATCAAAAATGACGTTAATGACGGCTTCCGCCTCTTTTCTGTTCAACAGTCCATGCTCTTCGGCAAGACGCTCAATCAATTCACTTTTTGTCATAATCTGCCTTCCATACGCGACATTAAAAACCAGGCCACAGATAATAGAGACCCGGTGACCTGTAAGGTGCTACCTGGGTACCGATATAACGACTTATCATCAGATTCAGATAGCGCTCGATAAAACCTGTTTTTTCCGGTGTCGGATAAAACAAATCGGGACGTTCCGGCAGGCCGACCCGACTCGCAGCATGGGCGACCGCGTCGGCAAAGGTTCCCAGCTCATCGATCAGGCCGACCTCAAGAGCCTGACGCCCCGTCAGAATACGGCCGTCAGCCAGTTCGGCCAGGTCTTCAGTCCGGATATCCCGCCCGGCACTGACCGCCTGCACAAATTGCTCATGAACATCATCAACCAGCTGCTGCAACAGTTGACGTTCAGCGTCGGTCATGCTGCGGGTCGTCGAACCGACATCCTTGTATTCTCCACTTTTAATCACTTCACTGCGGATTCCGACCTTCTGCATCAGCCCCTGATAATCGGAAAAGTGCATGATCACCCCGATACTGCCGGTCATCGTCCCCGGATTGGCAAACAGTCGCTCACCGGCAACCGCAATGTAATAGCCGCCCGACGCGACCACCGAGCCGAAAGAGACAACCAGTGGTTTGGCAGCGGCCAGGCGCAGTAATTCAGCATGAATTTCCTGCGAGGGCGCAACCCCGCCACCAGGCGAATTCACCCGCAGGACAACGGCCCTGACCCCTTCGTTGTCCAGCAGCTCCTGAATCTGCCGCAGGACAAGTCCTTCGTTTTCGATGACCCCCTGCACTTCGAGAATCCCGATTTTCGGAGCCGATGAGGTCATCAGACCACCGGGACGCAGCCAGCCGGCGGCAAATATCACCAGCAGAAAAAAAAGAAAAATCCCTCCGATCAGCAGCGAAGCGAGTAAAAAAGGGCGTTTTTTCATGGCATGTCCACAAAAAAAGGGTCCAGGCGTAAGGCTTGGACCCTTAGTGATAACCTTTAAAAGAAATCAGTCGTCGGTTTTATTCCGCCCCATGGCACCCTGCAGCAGGGCCCCCAGGTTGGAGGTGGCGTTCTTCTGTGCCCCCATGAATTCATTGACTTCGGCTTTTTCCTTTTGCTCATCGATGTTCTTGATGGACAGAGCAATCTTCCGCTCAACGGTATCCACCTGCAGCACCACGGCCTCAAGTTCAGCACCAACCTGAGCAAAATCCTTCGGATTGTCGATTTTCTCCTTGCTCAGCTCGGAGACATGAATCAGGCCCTCAATGCCCTCTTCCAGCTCGATGAAGATGCCGAAATCGGTCACCGACGTGACCTTGCCCTTGACAATGGTACCACGGGCATAGCGCACCGGCACCGATTCCCAGGGATCACTGCTCAACTGTTTGAGGCCCAGGGAGAAGCGCTCGTTCTCGCGATCGATGTTGAGCACCACAGCCTTGACCAGGTCGCCCTTTTTATAGACATCGGAAGGATGCTTGATGCGCTTGGTCCAGGACAGGTCAGAGATATGAACCAGGCCGTCGATACCCTCATCAACACCGACGAAGATACCGAAATCGGTGATGTTTTTCACTTGACCTTCGATGATGGTGCCGATGGGGAATTTCTCGCCGATCACTTCCCAGGGATTGGGCTCGATCTGCTTCAGGCCGAGGGAGATACGGCGGTTGTCGGAATCAAGGGCGAGGACAACGGATTCAACCTCATCACCGATATTCAGCACCTTGTTGGGATGCTTGATGCGCTTGGTCCAGCTCATTTCCGAAACGTGGATCAGGCCTTCGACGCCCTCTTCCAGTTCCACGAACGCACCGTAATCGGTGAGGCTGACGACCTTGCCGACCACCTTGGTGTCGATGGGATACTTTTCCGCGACGTTGAGCCAGGGATCGGGGGTGATCTGCTTCAGGCCCAGAGAGACGCGCTCTTTCTCGCGATCAAACTTGAGAACCTTGACGTTGATCTTGTCACCGACAGCAAGAATGTCGGAGGGATGCTTGACCCGACCCCAGGACATGTCGGTAATGTGCAGCAGACCGTCGATGCCACCGAGATCGATGAAGGCGCCGTAGTCCGTCAGGTTCTTGACCACCCCTTCGACCACCTGGTTTTCTTCAAGGGTCTTCAGGGTTTCACCGCGCTGGGACTCGCGCTCGTCTTCGAGGAGTACCCGGCGGGACAGGACAATGTTGCCGCGGCGCTTGTTCAGCTTGATAATCTTGAAATCAAAGGACTGGCCGATGACCTTGTCCAGATTACGTACCGGACGCAGATCCACCTGGGAACCGGGGAGGAAGGCGTTAACGCCGATATCAACGGACAGACCGCCCTTGATCCGGCTGACAATGCGTCCCTCGACCACTGCCCCTTCTTCCAGAGAATTCCAGATTTTCTGGCGATCGGCCTTTTCCTTGGACAGAACAATCAAACCGCTGTCGCTCTCGCCGCCGCCGAACAGGACATCGTACACGTCGCCAACCTTGACGTTGATTTCTCCATTCTCATCAGCGAACTCGCGCAGCGGTATCACGCCTTCCGACTTGTAACCGACATCGACCACAACCGAGTCAGGTGTTACCTGAACAATTGTGCCCTCAACGACATCGTTACGTTTGAGCTCAAAGCCGCCCTGCTCGTAATCCTTGAGGAGCTCTTCAAAGCTCTCCTCACCATCCAGATCCATCGTTTCATCTTCGTCGAACATGTCTTTTTCATCTACCATTGGAGTTGTTACCCCCTTACGAATTTTCCGACGCCTCGCGACGGCGGACTCAAATTTTGAGACTGCGCACGCTAGCACAGCCTTTTACAAAAAACAACGCAATATTTTTCAGGCAGTTAAATCTTTTTTACGGGCTTTGACCACAGACAGCATGGCAGTGAGCACCTCATCAATGGTCAAGCGCGTCGAATCGACCACAACGGCATCGTCCGCCTTTCTCAAAGGGGCTTCGGCACGGTTCGTATCGGCTTCATCCCGCTTGCGCACGGCCTCGATCGTCTGCTGCAGATCGGCCTCCACCCCCTTCAGGCGCAGCTCGTCAAAGCGGCGGCGTCCCCGTTCTTCCGCCGACGCACTCAGAAAAAACTTCACCTGGGCGTCCGGAAAAACCACCGTGCCGATATCCCGTCCTTCGAGGACCACGCCCCCTTTTTCGCCAAGCTGGCGCTGTGCCCGCAGCAGACAGGCCCGCACCGGCGGTGACGCGGCGACAACAGGGGTCAAACGGCTGATCTCCGGTGTGCGGATCCGCCGGGTGACATCCACGCCGTTGGCCAGCACCCGCAGGCCGCCCGCCTGTGGTATCAGGTCAATCTTCAGGTCATGGCAAAGGTTTGCTAAAGCGGGCTCATCAGCCGGATCAAGCCCCTCATCCGCGACCAGACAGGCGACTGCCCGGTACATGGCACCGGTATCGATATACAGATAACCCAGGGCGTCAGCCAGACGCGTACTGATGGTACTTTTGCCGGCGCCGGCGGGGCCGTCGATGGCGATTATCAATTGTTT
>CALFFB010000028.1 GCA_937958075.1 uncultured Geobacteraceae bacterium
TAATGGCGGAAATGCCGCATCCCGGTAAACACCATCGCCATTCCGTGTTCATCCGCGGCCGCAATCACCTCTTCATCGCGAATCGAGCCCCCTGGCTGGATGACCGCAGTAACACCGGCCGCCGCCGCGTTGTCGATACCATCGCGGAAGGGGAAGAAGGCATCCGATGCCATGGCCGAACCGGCAACGGACAATCCGGCATGTTCCGCCTTGATCACGGCGATGCGCGCCGAGTTGACGCGGCTCATCTGGCCGGCACCAACGCCGATGGTCATACCGTCGCGACCATAGACAATGGCGTTGGATTTAACAAATTTGGCCACCCGCCAGACAAAATCAAGGTTCCTGCGCTCTTCATCCGTCGGCTGACGCCTGGTGACAACCTTCAGTTCACTGGCCAGAAGAAGGTCCGTATCCTGCACCAGCAAGCCGCCATGCACCCGCTTGAAGTCGTAGCGTGGTTCCTGCCCGGCGGACCAGTGACCGCATGCCAGCAGGCGCACATTCTTTTTCGCGGCCACCACGGCCACCGCGTCAGCCGCAACCTCCGGCGCAATAATCACCTCGACGAACTGATTGTCAACGATGGCTTGCGCCGTTGCCGCATCGAGTTCGCGGTTCAGGGCAATAATGCCGCCGAAGGCGGATTCAGGGTCGGTGGAAAAGGCCTTTTTATAGGCATCGAGAAGGGTCGTACCCAAAGCGACACCGCAGGGGTTGGCATGCTTGACGATAACGCAGGCCGGGGTTTCGTCGAACTGTTTGACACATTCCAGGGCAGCGTCGGTATCGGCGATATTGTTGTAGGACAACGCCTTTCCCTGCAGCTGCCGGGCGGTCGCCACGGAGGCCCCGGCGAATCCCTTTTCCACGTAGAAAGCCGCTTTCTGGTGGGGATTTTCACCATAACGCATCCCTTGCGCGTGGTGAAACTGCAGCGTCAGGGCCGTGGGGAAATCCCGCATGTCAGCGTCGCTACGCAGACCGAGCCAGTTGGCAATAGCGCCATCATAGGCCGCCGTATGCTGATAGGCCTTGACCGCCAGCCGGAAGTTGGTCTGCTCCGACACCCTCCCGTCGCCACGCTGCATCTCCTCCAGGGCCAGGGAATAATCCGCCGGATCGACCAGAACCGTAACGAAGCGGTTATTCTTGGCGGCACTGCGCAACATGCTCGGACCACCGATATCGATATTTTCAATCGCATCAGCCAGGGTGCAGTCCGGTCTGGCTACCGTAGCTTCAAAGGGATAAAGGTTGACGACCACCATGTCGATCCCCTCGATACCGTGCTCGGTCATGGCCCGCTGGTGCTCCTCGTTGTCACGGACGCCAAGCAGCGCCCCGTGCACCCTGGGATGCAGGGTTTTGACCCGGCCGTCCATCATCTCCGGAAAACCGGTGTATTCGGAAACGTCCTTGACCGGAATCCCGGCGTCACGAATCATGGCGGCGGTTCCCCCCGTTGACAGCAGCTCCACCCCGAAACGATTCAGCTCCCGCGCCAGATCAAGAATCCCCGACTTATCCGACACCGACAACAACGCGCGCTTGATAGCAGCCATAAACGGCTCCTTTCTCAAAAACATATAAAATGAGGATATAAAATCAGAGGACCGGGTGATTGAACGATGGCCGCAACGGGCCGACAACACCATCCGGCAAGGGCAAACTGTTAACATGTTTCCATAAAGCTGACAACCGCTTTTGCGCCCGCAGTCCCGGCCGCAGCGGGAGAGTCACACCCTGGATAATACCGAAACAAGACATGCCGCCGCCGGCCCCGATCAAAAAACCCGGCGGGTCAGGGCCCGTAGAGCAGGCCGGGCAGCCAGGTCACCAGTTCGGGGAACACAACCAGAATACTGATGGCGATGATCTGTAGAACAACAAAAGGGAGCACCCCTTCATAGATCATCCGGGTCGACACCGCGTTCGGGGCGACACCGCGCAGATAAAACAGGGAGAACCCGAAGGGCGGCGTCAGAAAGCTGGTCTGCAGATTAACGGCGACCATGACCCCGAGCCAGATGGGATCGACCCCCATAAGCAGCAGTACCGGCGCGGTAATAGGCAGAACGATAAAGATGATCTCGAAGGTGTCGAGGATGAACCCGAGCATAAACATCAGCAGCATGACGAACAGGATCGCGCCGATTTTCCCGCCGGGCAGGTTGTGCAGAAAGTCACTGACCAGTTCGTCACCGCCCATCATCCGGAACACCAGGGAAAAGACCGAGGCCCCCAGCAGAATGACAAAAATCATGGCGGTGATGTTGGCCGTAGCCAGCATGGTCTGGCGCAGGCTCTTCAGATTCAAACGGCGGCGGAAGGCGGCCAGCACCATGGCCCCGACAGCTCCGACGGATGCCGACTCGGTCGGCGTGGCGATACCGCCGAGGATGGACCCGAGAACGGCAAAAATCAGCAGCAGCGGCGGCAGCAGACTGAACAGGACATCCCTGCCGAGATCCGCTTTTTCCCGGGAGGTCACCACCAGAGCCGGGCAGGATTGGGGGCAGAAAGCCGCCTTGTAGATCATCCAGGCCATGTACAAAACAATCAGCAGAAATCCCGGAACAAAGGCGCCGGCAAAGAGGTCGCCAACGGAGACCGGGGCCGGGGCGAAGTTGCCCAGCTGCATCTGCACCTGGGCATTGATGCCGGAGAGCATATCCCCCATGAAGATCAGAACCGTCGACGGCGGGATGATCTGCCCCAGGGTGCCGGACGCGCAAATGACCCCGCTGGCCAGTCGCGGATCATAACCGGCCCGCAGCATGGCCGGAAGGGACAACAGCCCCATGGTGACGACCGTCGCTCCGATGATACCGGTTGAGGCCGCCAGCAGGGCGCCGACAACAATCACCGACAGGCCCAGACCACCGCGCAATGACCCGAACAGGCGCCCCATGGTAATGAGCAGTTTTTCCGCAATACCGGAACGTTCCAGCATCATCCCCATGAAAATAAACAAGGGCACCGCCACCAGCACCTCGTTAAGCATGACGCCGACGTAACGGGAAGCCAGACTGTTGAAGTTGGAAGGATCAAAAACCCCGAGCAGATAACCGATTCCGGCAAAAAACAACGAGGTGCCGGCCAGGGAAAAGGCAACGGGAAAACCCAGCATCAAAACCCCGATGATGGCAAAAAACATGACCAGGGACAGTATTTCTCCGATCAGGACGGGATCCATCTAGTCCCCCTCCTGATAGCGGAAAGCTTCCGGCAGCAGATCTTCCTTGCCGGCCAAAACCAGAATCCCGCGCAGAAACATGGCCAGCGCCTGGAGGGCAACAACAGCCGCGAACACCAGAATGAAGCTTTTAATGATGTAGAGGCCGGGCATGCCACCGAAATTGGGGGAACCCTCCATAAACCGCCAGGAGCGCTGAACATAGGCCCAGCTCCAGCTGCTTAACACCCAGACGAAGGGCGCGACAAAGAAGAGGCTGCCGAACATGTCGACCAGGGCTTTTTTGCTGCGGCTGGCCGGACGATAGAATATATCCACCCGCACGTGGGTATTATTGAGCAGAGCAAAACCGGAGATCCCCATGAACATCATGGCATTGAGCCAGACATAAAGATCCTGGAGCCAGATAAAACCGGTGGAGAAAAGGTAGCGCAGGACAACGACTGTGAAACAGACCAGGACAATTCCCAGGGAGAACCAGGAAAACACGTGGCCGATAACCGTATTGAACCGGCTGATGAAACGAACAATCAGCGCTAAAAACCGCATTGTGGAGTCCTTCATTTCAGCGTGGGATAACCGTCGAATGGTGTGCCGCACCAGTTGAAATTGGTCTGACCTTCGCAACAAAGGGGGTCAATCTAGTTGATTTTTATTGTGAAGTCCAGACCGATCCGGCAACTTCTCAGTGGTTTTTTTGCTGAACAAAGGCGCGGTAGCGCGAGGACTGCTCCAGCAAAGGGCCGTGGACCCCTGTCGCCACAACCGTACCCCGCTCCATTAGACAGACCTGGTCAAGCGCCGCCAGAAGACGCGCGTCATGGGTGATGACCAGTGCCGTTTTCTCCTGCAGGTGCGGCAGCAGGGTGTCACAGAAACGCCGCGCGGTCACGGCATCAAGGCCTTCGGTCGGCTCATCGAGAAGCCAGACAGGAGCCTCTTTGAGCAGAGCGCGGGTCAGAACCAGGCGGCGCCCCTGCCCCCCCGACAGATGGGCTCCCAATTCCCCCGCCCGGGTTTCCAGACCGGCGGGCAGGCGGGCAACAAAGTCAGCCAGCTGCGCCTTTTCAAGAGCATCCCACAGCTGGGCATCCTCGGCCTGCGGAGCGGCAATCAGCAGATTGTCCCGCAAACTGGTATTGAAAATGTGGGCTTTCTGTGACACCAGGGTCACCATCTCCCTGAGCTGGTTCTCGGAAAAGAGCCTGATGTCCCGGTTACCGATGCGGATCTCTCCGGCATCCGCATCCCAGAAACGGGTCAGCAGGTGCACCAGGGTACTTTTGCCGCAACCCGACGGGCCAATCAGGGCCAGGGAGGTGCGCGCCGGTACCCTAAAGCTGACCCGGTCAAGACATTGGGCAGTGCTATGTGGATACCGGAAACTGACCTGATCCAGACAGATGCCGTAAGCCGCCGGAAGCTTCGCCGGCGTTGCGGCAAAGGAAACCGCCGGCGGCGTTTCGACAATCTCCAGAATCCGCCCTCCGGCGACAGTGATGCGCCCCAGCATCTGCCAGGCCTGCGGCAGGGGAAGCACGGCTTCAAAGGCTGCCAGCACCCCGAAGGCAATCAACGCCAGAAAGGTCCCGTCGAAACGTTCTTGCTGCGCCATGGGGATGGCCAGATAAAGGGTGACGATGGCCGCCATGCTGCTCAAAAGAATCATCAGGGCACTGCCCAAACCACTGATCAGGGTCATTTTTTCCTGCAGGCCAAGGAGTTCCTCGTTCTCTTTGAGGCGCCGCTGATAATGCCGGTCCAGGGCGCCGTAGAGAGTCAGATCCCCCAGTCCCTGAAGATCTTCCAGCAGATTGGTTCGCATCAGGGCGCTTTGCTGCTGGATCCGGGCCCCGACGGGACGGCCGAGTCGGCGGGTCAGCAGGGGCAGCAACAGTCCGGCGGCAACAAAAAACAAAAGGAAGCTCAGCGCCAGCGATGGCGCCAGCAACAACAGCAAACCGCCAGCTGTCAAGCCAATGCCCAGGGCGATCAGGGTCGGGGCAAGAACCCGGACGAAAAGGGAATCCAGGATATCGATATCACTGACGATCCGGCTTAACAGATCGCCGCTGCGCCGGCGGCAGAGGTTGGCCGGTGCCTGCGGTTCGATGGCGCGATAAAACCAGACACGCAGGGATGAGAGCAGGCGCAGGGTCGCTTCATGGGCGAGAACCCGCTCGGCGTAACGGCCGCCGGTGCGCAGAACGGCAAAGCCGCGGATAGCGGCGCTCGGGGTAAAGATGTTGAACTGCTGCGCTGCGACCATACTGAGACCGGCCACGGCGGTGGCACTTAAAAACCATCCCGACACCGCCAGCAGGCCGACACTCGACACCAGCGTCAGCAGACCGCAGAACAGGGCCCAGAGAATCCAGTCCCGATGGGGTTTGAGCAGACGGATAAAAGGGCGCAGATTGCTCATGACCCCATCTCCTGACCGCTGCGTACCAGCTCAGCGTAGCGACCCCGCAGCGCCATGAGCTCGGTGTGGGTGCCCTGTTCAACGACTGTTCCATCTTCGATGACAGCGATGCGATCAGCGGCCCGGGCAGCAGCCAGTCGGTGAGTGAGCATGATCAGGGTCCGCCCCGGCGCCAGCTCACGCAGGCTTCTGATGATTCCCTGTTCGTTGTCTTCGTCGAGGCCGGCTGTCGGCTCATCAAGGAGCAGCAGCTGCGCGTTTCTGGCAAAGGCGCGCGCCAGAGCCACGCGCCGCACCTGCCCCCCGGAAAGTTGCGCCCCCTGTTCACCGACATTGGTCGTCAGGTCGATCTCGAACTCCCCCGCCGCCGTACAAAGCCCTGCCCTGCGCGCTGCCTCCTCGATAGTTTCGGCCGTGATATCAGGATTATCCAGGGTGATGTTGGCGGCAACGCTGCCATGGAACAGGGCCGGCTGCTGGGGAATCCAGGCGATACGCTGATGCCAGGCCTGGCGACTGAAATGGCTCAAAGGGATACCGTCAACCAGAATTTCCCCCTGCTGCTGCGGCAGAAATTGCAGTAACAGATTGAGCAGGGTGGTTTTCCCGGCGCCGCTGGCACCGACAATGGCCAGCCACTGCCCGGCCGGAACTTCCAGGCTTAAATCCGTCAAGGCCGGTCGCCGGCCATGATCATAGGCATAACCGACCTGCCTGCACTCCAGCTTTATTGCCCGCGATGCCGCTACCGCCCATGCCGTTGGTGCGGATGCGCCGGGCGCAGACCAGGCCGGAGCGGGCCGGGTCAGCAGCTGGTGAATCTCTGTCGCTGCCCCCAGAGCTTCGGCGCGGGCATGATAGTGCGTCCCCAGTTCACGCAGGGGCTGGTACATATCCGGAGCCAGCAGCAACAGAAACAAGCCCGTTTCCAGGGTCAGCTCCCGGGCATAGAGCCCGAAATCGAGATAATTCAGATAAGACAATCCCAGATAGACAGCGGTCATGGCAATGGCCACCGAGGTGAGGAACTCAAGAACGGCCGATGACAGAAAGGCAACCCGCAGTACCGCCATGGTTCCCTGACGATAGCTGTCGGAAGAGGCCGCGATGCGCTGCGCTTCGGGTTGTGAACGCTGGAAGATTTTCAGGGTGGCAAGCCCCTGGAGGGTATCGAGGAAGTGCGCGCTCATGCGCTCCAGCTGATGAAAATTCTTCCTGTTGAGCTTGTCCGCACCGCGACCGATCATGATCATGAACAAAGGGATCAGGGGTGCCGTCAGCAGAAAGACAAGACCCACCACCCAACTGACGGTAAAGGCGGCGGCGGCAATCATGGCCGGAAGCAGCAGAGCCAGGTTTTTCTGGGGCAGATAGTGGGCAATGTAGCCATGCAGGCTTTCGACCCGCTCCATCACCACCCCCGCCAGTTGCGCTGTCTGTTTACTGCCGACATAGGCTGGGCCCAGACGCTGCAGATGATCAAGGAGCTGGCGTCGCAGATGACCACGTACCAGCGAAGAGGCTTTCTGCCCGCACACCTCCCGCACCCAGAAAAGAGCTGCCCGTAACAGGATGACGCCGACAAACAGACCGAATAGAACCGTCAGCTCGGAACGGGGCACGCCGGCGATAAAGGCCTGGTGGATGATGCGCGCCAGCAGACCCGCCTGGGCAATAATACAGAGGCCCATGACCGTGCCGAGGCCGGTAGCCAGCCAGGTCCAGCGGCGACAGCGATGATGCACAGACGTGAGCCAGTCACGAAAGGTCGGCAACGCAGGCAATCCTTCCAGATGCTGTAAGGTGAGTTAACGCAGAAATGGTGTCCTAATCGCTGTTGAGCCGACCCAGGGTGCGCTTGATATCCTCGTGATCGCTGGCCCAGCGGCAACAGCCGGCCTCAGCGTAGACATCGTATTCGCTTAATTGGTCGATGAGCATTTCGATCAGGTAATCCTTGTCCTGGTAGCGATGCGGATTATTGATCACCTCGAATATGGGCTCCGCCAGCCACGCCGGCAGTTCGCCGTGCTCGTATTCATGGCGGGTGACTTTTTCCAGTTCGACAAAGAGACTCATCCCTCAACCTCCGTTGACTGTTATTGCCGGACACATTTTTTATACAGAAAGGTTCAGTGCCCTTGCTGCAGACCCCTGAGTATAGCCACAACCCGCGGCCAGTCCACCTCTTCCGTCAGATGACACCAGGCCAGACGCAAGGCGGATTCGACCTCCCGCGGGGCGCAGCCCATAGCCGTCAGCACATGACTCGGTGCGGTTTCGTGGCTGGTACAGGCCGAGGTACTGGAGAGGGCAATCACCTCGGCCAGGTTGACAATGGCGGTTTCCGCCGGTACCCCCGGCAGGGAAAAGTTGATGGCATGGGGCAGGCAAAAATCCTGATCGCCATGGATGACGACATCGAGCTCCTGCAGCGCGGCAACAACCTGTTGCCGGAAAGCTGTCACCTTCTCCAGCCGCTGCTGCCGGTGGCGCAGGGCACAGCGGGCGGCCTCACCCAAACCGGCAATCAGGGGCACCGGCAGGGTCCCCGGACGCAGGCCCTGTTCCTGATCGCCGCCGAACATCAAGGGCTGCAACGGCGGATGCCCACCCTTGCGGCGGCGGCGAATCAGAGCGCCGATCCCCTTGGGACCGTAGATTTTATGGCCGCTGACGCTGAGCATATCAATGCGGGGATCCGTCAGGGTGGTAAACTCCTTGCCGAACCCCTGGGCCGCATCCACATGCCAGAAGGCATCGTGCCCTGCCAGTTTTTCAGAAATCTCCGACAGCGGCTGAATAATGCCGGTTTCATTATTGACCTGCATGGTCGAAACCAGCAGGGTATCGGGGCGTAACGCCGCGGCGAGGTGGTCAGCACAGATCCGGCCACTGCCATCGGCAGCCAGCAGGGTGACCTCAAAACCGGCCTCTTTGAGGACGTCCAGCGGCTCCAGCACCGCCTTATGTTCAATCCGGGTACTGATAATGTGGCGGCGTTTGACGGCAAGACCGTACCGGCGCAATCCCAGCAGCGCCAGATTGTTGGCCTCGGTGGCACCGCTGGTGAAAATGACATCGTCGCGCCGGGCCGCGACCAGTCTGCCAACCTGCCCCCGGGCATGATCGACCGCCATCCGGGCAAAAGTGCCGAAGTCGTGTATGGGACTGGCGGCATTGCCGTAATCCCGTTCGAAAAACCGCCGCATCACCTCCACCACCGAAGGCTCTACCGGCGTCGTTGCTGCACAATCCAGGTAAATTGACATGGCCCTAACAATAGAGGATATTTGCAGGCTCTGCAATATCGACAACGTCACAGCCGTCCATAGCCCGTAGTCGACAACAACGACCCATAGAAGACTGACCGGGTTCCAACGTAACGCAACGGAAAAGCTACAAGCCCATGGATTTTTTACAGATTGTCGTATTGGCCGGAGTTCAGGGCCTGACCGAATTCCTGCCTGTGTCCAGCTCCGCCCACCTGATTCTGGTGCCCATCCTGACCCGCTGGCAGGATCAGGGGCTGGGATTTGACATTGCCGTTCACGCCGGAACCCTTATCGCCGTACTCCTTTATTTTCGCAGGGACCTGCTGCAGATGGCATCCGCCTGGTGGCACTCCCTGGGGGCACGTCGACTGACCCCGCCGGCGAAGCTGACCTGGGGCGTTCTGCTGGCGACCATCCCCGTCGGCCTGGCGGGCATCACCTTTAAAGGTGTCATCGAAGAACACCTGCGCTCACCGTTACTGCTGGCTTGCGGTCTTATCGCCTTCGGCCTGCTGCTGGGCTGGGCGGATTGGCGTCACCGGGGGAACAAGGGCGTGTTCGATCTGACCTTTACGGCAATGTTCCTTATCGGCTGCGCCCAGGCCCTGGCCCTGTTCCCCGGTACCTCCCGTTCAGGCATCACCATCACCGCCGCCCTGATGCTGGGCCTGAACCGTGAAGCGGCGGCCCGCTTTTCTTTTCTTCTATCGATTCCGGTCATCACTCTTGCCGGCGGCCTTGAAGTGGTAGAATTGACGCAACACAACAGCCTCACCGACTGGTGGGCCCTGGCAACTGGAACGCTCCTGTCCGGCATCAGCGCCTTTATCTGTATCCATTACTTTCTGGCCTTCATCCGCCGCATCGGCATGCAGCCCTTTGTGGTGTACCGTCTTCTGCTTGGTGTTGTGTTAATCCTGGTGTTTGGAAACTTCTGACCGTCCCCTCGCAGGACAAAGCTGGTCATCACCATCCGTCAACGGCTGAGGCCTGAGATCAACGGGCGACACCACTTCGATATCCTTACTGCTTCCGGCACCTAACTCCTTGAATTTGCGGGCGCTGACCATCACCCGGCGATCGAGGGAGGCGATCCCCTTGTTGTAGCTGTCGACAGTTCGTTCGAGATATCTTCCCATCTGTTGAAAGTGCTGATTGAGGGTGCCCAGGCGGTCGTGGATTTCCTGACCCAGACGACTGATGGCCACGGCGTTTTCCGTCAGCCGTTCTTCGCGCCAGCCGTACGCAACGGAGCGCAGCAAAGCGATGAGGGTAGTTGGCGTCGCCAGCAGAACCTTACGGTCGACGCCCAGTTCGATGAGCCCGGCATCACTGGCCAGGGCCGCCGAGAAAAAGGATTCGCCCGGCAGAAACAGCACGACAAATTCCGGCGTCGGCTGGAACTGCTCCCAGTACTGTTTGCTCGATAACTTCTGGATATGCTGGCGAATGTGCCGGGCATGATCAGCCAGGGCCCGGGTTCTGGACGCGTCATCCGACGCTTCGACGGATTCCAGGTAAGCCAGCAGCGGCGCCTTGGAATCGACCACGATGTTGCGGCCGTTCGGCAACTTGACAAGCATATCCGGTCGGAGCTTGCCGTCGTTGCTGCTTTCCTGTTCAACAAAATCGCAATGGCTGATCATTCCCGCCATCTCCACAACCTTGCGCAGTTGAATCTCGCCCCAGCGTCCGCGTACCGTCGGCGTGCGCAGGGCGCGTACCAGATTGGAGGTTTCCGATTCCAGTTTGAGCTGACTCGACAACAGGGACTGCAGCTGCTCGTCGAGGCGGGCGTAAGCGCCACTGCGGGCCTGTTCCAGCTGAGCGATCTTACCGTCGACCTGCTGCAGGGACTCCTTGAGGGGCTGCACCAGGTGATCGATGGCGGTGCGCCGCTGTTCCAGCTCGGAGCGGGCCTGTTGCTGGTGCTTTTCCAGGGTGGCCGTGGCCAGAGCCATAAAATCCCGATTGTTTTCGGAAAGAGCCTGACTGGACAGGGCCCGGAAGTTTTTTTCCGCCCGCTGCCGCATATCATCCAGAAGTTCCAGCTTTTCCTTGCCCAGACGACGCTCGGCGGCAAGTTCGGCCTGACTGCGGGCCAGTTGCTGCAGCAACTCTTCACGTTCCAGATGCCTGCGCGCCTGACGGTGCTGAGACCGCAGCATCGCCACCAGCAATCCCAGGACAAAACCACAGACACCTGCGGCGCCTAAGGCCAGCAGAGGAAGATAAAGAGGAGCTTCTGCCATCAGATGCAGATTATCAGGAGAGAACATTGTTGAAATACAGGATCAGCCCGATGGCGGACACGATCATGCACACCACCAGAGATGCGTGCACATGGTCACCTTTACGACGCAGCCGTCGTGAGTTGACCAGCAGCCCGACGCTGCTGCTGAGAAAACCAAGGAACAGACAAAAAGCAGCGTAACGCAACAGCGGGTAGTTCCAGTCGTAATAAATCCGCAAATTGTGGAACTGATCAAAAAAGGATTGATGGGACGGCTTGGCCGCGGCAGTGATAAAAAGCGCGCCGACCAGAGACAAGACCGCGGCGGCATTGAGCACACGCAGCAATACGATCAGGGCGTCCGTACGCCTGCGCCGTTCCGTCGGCACCTGTTCCATAGGTTTCTCCCTTTGCCAGAGACTGTTCGTGACGCTGGCTTTATGATAACATGCCCGATAAATCAGCGCTCCCGCTCACAGAGGGCCAAGCCCCCACTTGCGAAAAGCGCCGCACTTTGTAAACATGAAAAAAGCAGGCAGATGGAGCAGCCAACGCCCTGGCCACACCACTGTCAGCAGCTGACATGGCTTGATGATGAAGGTTGAGCCGCCGGAATAATGACAAAACTGCACTAAAAGAATCAAGCACGGATCCTAATGAACATGGAAAATTCGGACACCAACACAGGCTACAAGTCGGGATCACAGGTCAAAACCAGAGAGCGCACAACCACGCCATCTCTATTTAAGGTTTTGATGCATAATGACGATTATACAACAATGGAGTTTGTCGTCGAAGTTTTGCAGGAGATCTTCAACAAACCGGCAACGGAGGCGGAAAAAATCATGCTGACCATTCATTTTCAGGGGGTCGGCTATTGTGGCACTTTTCCTTACGCAATCGCAGAAAGCAAGGTCGAGCGGGCACGTATCAAGGCGCGCAAGGCGGGATTCCCCTTACGCTGTTCCCTCGAAGAAGCTTAGAAATGGCAGGCCATTATGTTTAGTCAGGATGTACAGATCGCTTTTACCCTAGCCGTTCGCGAGGCACAGCGCCGGCGGCACGAGTACCTGACCACCGAACATGTGCTCTACGCCCTGCTCTTCGAAGAGTCCGGCCAGCGCATCCTTGCCTCCTGCGGCGGCGATGTCGGGGAACTGAAACAGCAGCTCGAACGCTTTTTTGACCTGCACCTTGAGCATCTGCCGGAACAGGTTCAGGACGAAGAGGTGCCGCGCCAGACCCTGGCCCTCCAGCGCATGTTGCAACGCACGGTCATGCACATGCAGTCGGCACGCCAGACAGAGGTCGGTGTCGGCGATCTACTGGCCGCCATTCTCGAAGAAGAAAACTCCCATGCCTGTTTTTTCCTGCAGAACCAGGGCATCGAACGCGTCGATCTGCTTGATCGCATTTCCCATGGACGCGAGAGCACATCCGGCGCGGCAAAATCCGATCAGCGTCAACCACAGGCCACCCCGACGGAACGCGGCAAGCCGAAACAGAAACCCGCCGACCCTCTGGAGGCCTTTACCATCAACCTTATCGAGCGCGCCCGCCAGGGGAAGATTGACCCCCTGATCGGCCGTGACCAGGAACTGGAACGCGCCATTCTGGTTCTCTGTCGGCGGCGTAAAAACAACCCCCTGTTCGTTGGAGAACCGGGGGTCGGCAAGACAGCCATGGCGGAAGGTCTGGCCCTGCGGGTGGCTCAGGACTCTGTGCCTGAACTGCTTAAAGGCAGTGAGCTGTACACCCTGGACATGGGGGCCCTGCTGGCGGGAACAAAGTTCCGCGGAGATTTTGAGGAACGTCTCAAGGCGGTGGTAGCGGCTTTACAGAAACGACAGCGGGCGATCCTGTTTATCGACGAGATTCACACCATCGTCGGTGCCGGCGCCACCAGCGGCGGCTCCCTCGATGCCTCGAACATTCTGAAGCCGGCACTGGGTGCCGGTGAGCTGCGCTGTATCGGCTCAACCACCTACGAGGAATATCGTAATCTCTTCGATAAGGACCGCGCCCTGTCGCGCCGCTTTCAGAAAATCGACCTGCACGAACCAAGCACCGACGAAACAATGGAGATCCTCAAAGGGTTGCGCAGCCATTACGAGCAGTACCATCAGGTCTCCTATGCTGATGACGCTCTTAACGCTGCCGTCCGCCTGGCGGTGAAACACCTGCCGCAACGCCATCTGCCGGATAAAGCCATTGATGTTATTGACGAAGCCGGCGCTCAGCACCGCCTCGACGGTTCACCGGCATCGCCCATCACTGTTAACGATATCGAGCGGGTGGTGGCACGCATGGCACGGGTGCCTATCAAAAGCATCTCCGGCAGTGATCGCCATCGTTTGCGTTATCTGGAACGGGACCTGAAACGTGTGGTCTTCGGCCAGGATCCGGCAATCGATTCCCTGGTGCGGTCCATCCATCGCGCGCGGGCCGGCCTGGGTCATCCGGAAAAACCGGTGGGCTCACTGCTCTTTACCGGGCCGACGGGCGTCGGCAAGACCGAGGTGGCCAAGCAGCTGGCCTCTCAACTCGGCGTCAAGTTCCTGCGTTTTGACATGAGCGAATATATGGAAAAACACTCCGTGGCCCGTCTCATCGGGGCCCCGCCCGGCTATGTCGGTTTTGATCAGGGCGGCCTGCTTACCGAGGCTGTCAGCAAAAATCCCTGGTCGGTTCTGCTGCTTGACGAGATTGAAAAGGCCCACCCGGATCTGTTCAATATCCTGCTGCAGGTGATGGATCACGGCACCCTGACGGACAACAACGGCAAGGAAACGGACTTCCGCAATGTCATCATCATCATGACCAGCAACGTCGGCAGCCGGCAGCTCAATGTCGTCCCCATCGGTTTCGGCGACAGGGCCGTTCCATCTGCGAAGAACGCCCTGGAAAAAGCCTTCACCCCGGAGTTCCGCAACCGCCTGGACGCCGTCATCAACTTCGCTCCCCTGGATCAGCCCATCATGCTCCAGGTGGTGGACAAATTCCTCAAGGAGCTGGCCGCCCAGCTTAAAGAGCGGGAGGTGGAACTGAAGGTATCCGCAGCTGCCCGCAGACAGCTTGCCGAGCAGGGCTACGATCCCCTGTTCGGCGCCCGCCCCTTAGGTCGCCTCATACAGACGGAACTGAGCGATCCCCTGGCGGCGGAAATTCTGTTCGGTGCCTTACGGCAGGGCGGGATCGTCCGTATCGGGGTGCGCAAAGGCAAATTCACCTTCAGCTATGACTGATGATCTGCCGCCACCTGGATAACGACCTCTGGTTTCCTGATCCGCAAACCGCCCATGCGTCCGGCCTGCTTGCCGTTGGTGGAGATTTGTCGCCTCAGCGTCTGCTGATGGCCTATTCCCTGGGAATCTTCCCCTGGTACAATCCCGGTGAGCCCATCCTCTGGTGGTCGCCTGATCCCCGCTGCGTTCTCTACCCTGACCGCTTTCATATCTCGCGTTCATTACGCCGCACCTTGCGCCGCCATCCCTACCGCTTGAGCATCAATGAAAATTTCGCTGCGGTCATCTACTGGTGCCGGCGTTTGCGCCTTGACGCAGACGGCCGCGGCACCTGGATCACCCGGGAGATGAAAGAGGCGTACCTTAGGTTGCACCAGCTGGGATTCGCTCACTCTGTGGAATGCTGGGACGGGGAGGAACTGGTTGGGGGGCTCTACGGGGTCTGTATCGGTCGCTGTTTCTTTGGTGAGTCCATGTTCAGCCGCAGAAGCAACGCATCAAAAATTGTCCTGGCCCACCTGATGAAACACCTGCAGCGCAACAAGATGACCCTGCTGGACTGTCAGCAGACGACGCAGCATCTCTTAAGCCTGGGGGCGGTGGAAATCCCCCGTTCCCGCTTTGCCGCAGAGCTGCAACGGGCGGAGGTTCCACCTTATGGCCCCCTGGTCAGCCTCTTCAGATAAAAAGTCAGCAGCCGACTCGCTGCCCTGACCTTAAATCAGGGCAATCCTTCACTTTTGTGCATGACCACAGCTTACACAAACAAATGCGGATTTTTCTGCCGCCTCTGTACTGGCCTCGGAAAATTGGTCCCGAATGGGCGCGCCTGGTTGTTTGGCTGTGCCTGTTGCGGCAGGAATGTTCCGGTGCCCGCAATTGCTGCAGACAAAGGCTGATTTTTCTGCAGATTCTTCCACGGCTTTGTCAAAGTGGTTGGACATAGCGCATCTCCTTTCAGTTTTTACCGCTGCCCGGTCAAACGGCAACAGACCGGAGCAGATTCCCTGTCTAAATACTAACATATCTTCGTTTTACAGGGGTACCGCTGCCAGCCTGTCAGCAGATGAACCGGCGACGAAAATAATTTCGCCGGGACCGACAATGCACCTACAGGGTCAAGACGCGGCGGCGAAAAAGCAAGGGAATTGCTAAAGCTTGAAGGATTGGGGAGCGCCAAACACAACATCGACATGAAGAAAGAAAAACAGCGTGGGATCGTAATTGTCCTGTCGCGGCAGGGCCACCTGTGGACTGACCTCGACAAACAGCCACTCCTTCCAGATACGCTGCCGGTAGGAAACCAGTATCCGGGTTTCCGTCAGCACATGGGTCGGGCGGGTAGCAAATGCGTTGCGCCAGCCGTACTGAACAATGCGATTGCGGCTGATGGGCTGAAAAAGGCTGACATGATAGCCGTAATAATATCCCGGCTCATCCTTGTACCAATTGCCGATCACCGAGGTACGCAGAAAAAACTGCCGCCACGACCGCTCCAGGTCCAGGCGGGTGGTCGCTCTGTAGTTGTCATCGGTGCGCAGATTGAAGCGCTGGGTAAACCGCAGATCCCAGCCGTTGAAGGTCTCGGCATGGCGGAAGCGCGGTTCCAGATCGATGACGGGAGTCGCTCCCCGAAAACGCAAGCCGGCGTTCAGGCTGATATGGTTACGCAGGGTTGATTTCAGGTAGTAACGCAAGCCTGCGCTCGCCTCGTGCTCTGTCGCCAGGGGCTCGATGACATCTTGGTCTTCCTGGGCTAATTGTGACGGATCGAAACGGTCGTCATCGGCGTTAAAAAAAAGGCGAACACGTTCATCAAACAAGGGAAGGTCAAGATTGATGCGTGTCCGCAGGTTAAGTTTCAGCAGCTCTCCTTCCTGCGAGGTGCTGCTCATACGCAACCGCAGGTAGGTTGCCGTCCCCTCGGAGAGGGTTCGTTCATTGCGGAAGAAGGTGTCGATCCACTGGGCAGAATTCAGCACCAGCGCGGAGACCTGCCGGTGCGTCGTATCGACCAGCACGGAAGACCCTGCGTCGGGGTCACCAGAGGTGGCGGCATGGTTTTGTTCAGCACGGGCCGGGGATGTCAGCACCATCAACACCAGCGCCAGCAAGATGACAGAGACGACAGGCCGCTTCATAGTCTGATGCTTAAGGCCCCTGCCTGAAATAGCGGTCAGTGGTGCTTGACATGGCCGAGGAAATCTCTAAGCCGCTCGGATCTGGGATTCTTCATGACCTCGCTCGGCTTCCCTTCCTCGACGATGCGACCATCGTCCATGAAAATCAGTCGATCACCAACCTGCGAGGCGAAGCCCATTTCATGGGTCACCACCGCCATGGTCATGCCGCTCTGATGGGCGATGGATTTCATCACGTCAAGGACCTCGCCGATCATTTCCGGATCAAGAGCCGAAGTCGGTTCATCGAACAGCATCACCTTCGGATTGACCGCCAGGGCGCGGGCGATGGCTACCCGCTGCTGTTGACCACCGGACAGCTGCCCCGGCAGTTTGTCCTGAAAGGTGCTCAGACCGACCTTGGCCAGCAGATCCGCGGCGATGTCCACCGCCTCCTTCTTTTTCATGCCGCGCGACTTCAAGGGACCGAAGGCAACATTTTCCAGGGCGGTCAAGTGCGGAAAAAGATTGAACTGCTGAAAAACCATGCCGACTTCGAGCCGGATTTCACGAATCCGTTTACGCTCTTCCGGAATGCGGATGGAGTCAACTATCAGGGTACCGCTGCTGATCATTTCCAGGCAATTGATACACCGGATCAGGGTTGATTTGCCGGAGCCGGAAGGCCCGATAATCACCACGACTTCCCCCTCTTCAATTGCGAAATCGATATTATGCAGAACCTGCGTGTGTCCGAAGGATTTGCAGACATCCTGCATTTCAATAATATGCGCCATGAGCTTCCCCGTTACAACCTGTCCGACCTGGTGACAAGCTAGAAAATTTTCATCTTACGCTCGATAGTTCGTAACGACATGGCCAGCACCGTGGTCATGATCAGATACATGATGGCCACCGTCAGCCAGATTTCCAGTGCCCGGAAATTGCTGGCCATGATCTCCTGTCCCTGGCGGGTCAGTTCACCGACGCCGATGACAATAAACAGTGACGTGTCCTTCAGGCTGATAATGAACTGATTGCCCAACGGCGGAATCATGCGCCTGAAGGCAATAGGGCCGATGATATGAGCGATCAGCTGAAAGCGGCTGATGCCAAGGGACAGCCCGGCCTCGATCTGGCCCTTGTTGACCGACATCACCGAGCCGCGAACAATTTCCGCAATGTAGGCACCGGCATTGATGACAATGGTGATGACCGCTGCCGTCAGGGCTTCGATGCGGAACCGTTCAATATCTGTCAGCGCCTTGACCAGCATGGGAAAGGCAAAATAGATAAACATGGCCTGGACAATGATGGGAGTCCCGCGGATGGTCTCGACGTAACCGCCCGAAAGATAGCGAATGAAGGTAGCGACCCCTTTTGACAGACGGTTATGCGGAGTCTCCCCCAGGTATTCACTACCGGCCAGACGACCGAGACCGGCGAGAATACCGAATATCATACCGCCGAAAATACCCAGCAGGGTAATGATCCAGGTCAGCTTCGCTCCGGCCAGCAGGGCCGGAATGGAGTCGGTAATTACAGAAAATTCAAAACCCATGAAAGCTCTCTTTGCACGGCGGGTGACAATTTAATGAGTCTGACAAATGGAGTAGGGCAGCGGCGGAACCCCGCACGCCAAAGACATGAGGGGTTCCGCCGACAGTGCTGACGTTGTTTATTCCGGAGCGGTTCCGAACCACTTTTCGTAAAGTTCAGCGTAGGTGCCATCCTCCATCATCTCCAGCAACGCCACGTTGACCGGCTTGCGCAGCTTGCTGCCCATGGGAAAGGCGATCCCGTATTGGGCCGCTTTCACGTCAGCGCCAACAGCCTTCACCCGACCCTCACCAGCGGTTTTGATATAGTAAAGGACATTCGGCGTGTCGTGCATGGCGGCGTCTGCACCACCGGTGACCACCTCAAGGTAGGCCTGGTCGATGTTGGGGAATTTTACGATCTCTTTCGGATTCAAACTTTCCACATACTCGACCGTGGCCGTGCCGAGCTTGACAGCAACGACCTTCCCTTCCAGATCCTCCGGCCCCTTGATGTCCGTATTATTCGAAGGCACCATGGTCATTAACCCCGCACGAAAATAGGGGTGGGAGAAGTCGATGGCTTTTTCCCGCTCCGCCTTGATAAAAATAGCCGCCAGGGCGACATCAAGATTGCCCGTGGTCAGTCCGGGAATGAGTCCGTTGAAATCCATGGGACGCAGTTCATAATCAACACCGATCCGCTTGGCGATTTCCGCCCACAGGTCGATATCGAAACCGGTGTATTTACCGTCTTCACCCTTATACTCAAAAGGCACAAAGGCCGTATCCGTGCCGACGTTCAACTTCTCCGCGAATGACGTTCCGGCAACAATCAGCAGGGCTGACAAGAGCAATAAAACAATTTTTTTCATGATGTAACCTCCTTGAACGGGATGAATGAAGAAGAATCGGCATACCGACACAGCGGATACCGGCCATGAGGTCCCCGGTAAAACTACGTTATGAGACTTTACGTTTTCTCCGGCCAAAAGTAAACAGTCACCCCTGATCCGCCACCGGCACCTAAAGATAAAGACTCGTAATCAAAGGATATTTTTTCTAATGAAGAGTCATCTTCCCGGCAGCGATGAAAAAAATGCAGCTGTAGACCGATATCTGTTGACAACGGTCCGGACCCTGTCTAATGTCGACAATCGACCGACAAGCCGGGATGAAGAAGACTATGGATTTTGTAAAAAAAACCTACAAGGATCAAGTCATCGACTATATCTACCAGCTGCTGCTGAGTAACGGGCTGCAGCCGGGGGATCAGGTCAAGGAAAGCTGGCTTGCGCAGCAGATGGGCATCAGCCGGGCACCGATTCGTGAAGCGATGAAGGAACTGATGATGAACGGCCTGCTCGATTATCGCCCGCAGGTAGGCAATTTTATCCCGGTGCTGTTACCAAAGCAGATTGTTGATTGCTATACCACCCGCGGGATTCTTGAAGGCTATGCTGTCATGTCGGTATGTGATTCTTTTCAGGCGGAAGAGCTGCAACGTCTGGATCACTATGTCGATGCCATGGGGAGTGCGGCCAGAGAGCAGCACCATAAAAGGGTGGTGGAAATCGGCGGCGATTTTCATGACTTCATGACCAACAAGAATGAAAATGTCCAGTTGCTTGAATACACCAACCGTTTGAGCCTGAAGTTGCATATCCTGTTCTGTCGCTACTGGGGACGTCTTTACACCCCCGCCGAGATCGAACAGCGCCACCGGGCCATTGTCGCGGCCATCAGAAGCCTGGACAAGGATCAGATTGAAAAGGTTGTGCGTCAACATTACCTGGAAACGGGCACCAAGATTGCCGCGTTACAGGAAGTCAGTTCCGATTCAGCGGCCTGACGGCAGCGATGCTGAATCCGGTTATCTATCAATCACAAAGACGTGATCAGGAGGTTATTGTGGCAGAAACATGGATGGAACAGGTTAGAAATGAAGTCAGAACCCTGGAAGAACTGGAAAAATATATCAATGTCACCGAGGATGAGCGCCATGCCATCACCACGCTGAAAACGCGGTGGGGCGTCACCCCTTATTTCGCATCCCTGATGGACAAGGATGACCCCAAATGTCCGATCCGCATGCAGGTTATTCCTTCCATGAAGGAAAAGGTCAATCAGTTCGGCATGAAAGATTACCTGATGTGGAAGGAAAACCGGGCCACCGATGAAAAACGTCCGGACAGCATCGCCCGCCAGTACAAAGACCGCATCGCCTTCACCGTCACCGAGGTCTGCGGCATCTACTGTCGCCACTGTTTCCGCAAGGAGCTGGTGGTCGATCAGGATCTCAAGCTGCGGTTTGATGTTGAGGAAGGCCTGGCGTGGATTCGCGAGCATCCGGAAATTCGTGACGTGCTGGTCACCGGCGGCGACCCCCTGCTTCTGTCCGACGACAAGCTGGCCTATCTCGTCGCCAAACTGCGCGAGATTCCCCATGTCGAAATGATCCGCATCGGCTCCCGTCTGCCCATTGTCCTGCCCCAGCGCATTACCGAAGGGCTGAAAAAAGCCATCGGTGGCTTTCACAAGGTGCCGGTCTGGATCAACACCCAGTGCAACCACCCCAAAGAGATTACGGAAGAGACCGAGCGGGCTGTCTACGAGCTGCTCAGCTGCGGCATCAACGTTGGCAATCAGGCGGTCCTGCTCAAAGGGATCAACGATGACGTACCCACCTTCCGTGAACTGCACCAGAAGCTGCTGCGGACCCGGATTCGCCCCTACTATGTCTTCTATTGCGAGCCGGCACCGGGCATCGATCATTTCCGTACTCCGGTCGAAAAGGGAGCAGAACTGATCCGCGACGCCCTGCGCGGCCATACCACCGGCCTGGCCCAGCCCATGTACGTGCTGGCGACCAACATCGGCAAGATCCCCCTGATGCCGGACTACTATATTGTCGACAAGAACGACAAGGAATACACCCTGCGCAACTACAAAGGGGAAACAACAAAAATCCCCAACATGCCTGCGTAATTCACAACATTGAACATGTGCCGGTTGTCGTCAGAAAAGACGGCAACCGGTTTTTTTTGCCAGCGCGCCCGGCCTGTCGTCAACGAGGACAGCAGTGCGGGTTTCCCCACAGGAGAGGATCAATGAGCGCCGCAGACATCAGCGTCATCAAGGAACAACTGAAAGAGGCCTACAC
This sequence comes from uncultured Geobacteraceae bacterium, assembly GCA_937958075.1. Classification (GTDB taxonomy): domain Bacteria; phylum Desulfobacterota; class Desulfuromonadia; order Desulfuromonadales; family Geopsychrobacteraceae; genus Pelovirga. The sequence goes on from CALFFB010000028.1 coordinate 21,199, forward strand.
CACCAAGATTTTTTTCACCGATTTAAACGGACGATCCAAAAACCTGTCCATCAACCCTCTGGATATCGACGCTATCCTGGAGCAGGGCGTGGGCATCGACGGCAGTTCCATCGCCGGTATCGCAACGGTGGAAAACAGTGACCGGATATTAAAGCCGGTGGCGGAGAGTTTCCGGCTGGTGGATTTCGGCGATCGCAAGGTGGGATTTTTCGTCGGGCAGATATTCAACCAGGATGGCAGTCGTTCGGAGGTCGATCCCCGCTACGCCCTTGAACGGGCGGTGGCCAAAGCCGGCGAAGAGCATCAGATGCGCTTCACCCTGGGACCGGAGCACGAATTTTTCCTCCTCAACGGTGATGAGATTCACAGCGACATCCACACGGACAAGCTCGGCTATTTCGGCTCATCGCCGGCGGATATCGGCGATGTCGTCCGGCAGGAGATTGTCAATGTGCTGGAAAAATGCGGCATCAAGTATGAAAAAACCCATCATGAGGTGACCTCGTCACAGCATGAAATCAATCTGGAACCGGGAGATCCCCTGACCATTGCCGATCGCACCATTCTCTTCGACTTTGTCACCAAGGAGGTCGCTGCCCACTACGATCTGCATGCCACCTTCATGTCAAAACCCTTTACCGGTTTCAACCGCAACGCCTTTCATATCCATGTCTCCTTCTGCGATCTGGAAGGCAACAACCTCTGCTACGACGAAGACACGGACAACCACCTGAGCCCGATGCTGATGAATTTTATCGGCGGCATCATCGGCCGCGCCCGCGAGGTATCCATCATCTTTGCTGCCACCTTCAACTCCTACAAAGCCTACGTTCTTGACAAGGAAGCGCCCATCGTCCGTGGCTGGGGGGTCCGCAACCGCAGCTCCATGATCCGCATCCCCCACGCGACCAAGCCTGCAGCCACGCGCATGGAGCTGCGCTGCCCCGATGCCACCGGTAATGTCTATCTGCAGTTTGCCGTGCTCATTTTCGCCGGTCTGGACGGGGTCAGAAACAAGGTTGATGCCGGAGCCCCCGATCTTGGCAGCAACTACCGCAAACCGGGAGCAGAACGCCCCAGGGTCCTGGATCGGCGCTTCCTGCCCCGCGACTTTTTCCCCGCCCTGATGGAAGCCGAGAACAGTACCTTTTTACCCGAGGTGCTGGGTGAACAGCTTTTTGACAATTACATGCGCATCAAGATGTCCGAGTGGGAAAGTCACCGCACAACCATCACCGATCTTGAACATCGAAAATATCTGAACATCTAAATCCGAAAAAGGAAGGAGCTGTTCAGATGAATGATCGGCATCGCACTTGGTAGGACAAAAATCAAGTGCGATGCCGTCATCCCTCCTCGACAGCCTTGATCAGCATCAGGGTCAGATCATCCGCATTGGGCTGGTCGCCGCGAAAGCGCTGCAATTCCGCATACAGCTCTGCTGAGATTCTGGTCACCGGAGCGCCGGCATGCTTCTCAATGAGCTCGGCAATGCGGGCCGAACCAAACATCTCCTGCTCGCTGTTGTGGGTCTCCCAGAGGCCGTCCGTACCGATCATCAGCATATCTCCCGGAGAAAATTCGATGGTTTGTTCCAGGCTGTATTCGGCGCTGTCGAGAATACCCAGGGGAATTCCCGAGCTTGACAACTCCTCAACCTGACCGTTGTGCCGATACAAAAACAGAGGGGCCTGTCCGGCTGAGACCCAGTCGAGGGTACGCCGTTGCGGATCGAGCAGGCCGAAGAACAGGGTCATGAAGCTCGAATCCGCCAGAGCACGAACCAGATGGCGGTTGACCGTGGCACACAACCGGGGCAGATCCGTGGTGAACTGCTCGGCCTGGGCGTGGAGGATGCCACGGGCGGTGGCCATAACCAGGGCCGCGCCGATACCATGGCCGGAGACATCACCGACCACCAGTCCCATAACCTCCCTCCCCTCCTTGCGCAGCGGCAGGAAATCATAATAGTCACCGCCGGTGTCATCACAATAGACACTTGATCCGTGGAGCTCAAAACCGGGGCATACGGGATGGCCCGCGGGCAGCAGCTGTTGCTGAATCTCTTTAGCCAGCAGCAGGGACTGCTTCATCTGCTCACGTTCTTTGAGGTGACTTCCGAGCTGGTTGAAAGTATGCCCCAGATGTTCCAGTTCATCCCTGGTGGTGATGCTGACCCGGGCGTCAAAGTTACCCGTAGACAGCTCCTTGGCGGCATCCGCCAGCTGCAGAATGGGATTCGTCACCCGCCGGGCCAGACGCAATGCCAGAAAGGTGACCGCCAGAATCACCAGCACCGTCAGTACGGCGCTGATGGACAGCCCGAGGGCAATCTGGCGATTGACCGCCTGCCGCGCCTGTGTTGCCGGTGCGACAATCTGCTCATAAGGAACAACCACCAGCGGAAAAGGCGTATCTCCGGCGCGGGCACCGTAGGCAAACAGAACCTCTTCGCCGCCGTAGTCAATCCTTCTGACTGCTGAACGACCCTGCAGCAGATCCTGCACGACCGGTTCCAGCTGGGGATCGGAAAGATCAATAAATTCAGGAACCAGAGGCAACGACCAGTGCCGGGAGACGGCATTGTCGTGATTGGTCAGCAGAATCTCCAGCTGTCCGGCCGGGTCGGTTTCATCGACATTAAGGCGCATAATCATGCTTTGCGCCACGCCACGCCACTGCAGGGGAATGTTCCAGTCGGTAAACAATTTGCGGTAATCAATATCCAGGGCGGTCACACCAAGAAGTTCGCCGCTGTCAGCATAAACCGGCTGCGACAGGGTCAGAATCAGGGTACCGGTAGTGACATCGGTGAGCACCTGCTGGGTGGTTCCGCCGTAGGTGATCGCCTGTTGATACCACTGGCGGCGGCGCGGATCATAATCGACAGGGTAGCCCCCTTTGCCGGGATAGCTTGAATGAACACCGCTGGTCAGAGCCGTGTATTGCCAAAGAAACAGATCCGGCTCAATCTGCTGGAGGGAACGATAAATCCCGGTCATGTCGGCCAACCGGTGAAGTTGATCGGCAACCTCGACGGGATTCGTGTCAGCCGCCAGATAAAAGACCTGATGATTCCAGGAGACCGCCATGGGTTCAAGAGAGCCATCGGCATCACGGCGCAAATGTAGAGGAGACGGAGACAGATCAGCCGGTTGTCGAAAAGGATGGTCGAAATCCCCGGCCAGATAAACCGGGATCTGATGCTCAGCCGGTGGCCCGCTGAAAGCCTGGCGGACGGCCTGCGCCTGGGCCTGCAGGGCAAAGCGGGCGATGGCATGATCGCGGGCAAGAATCCGGCCGAAATCATCGACCAGCAGATGCAACAGGTTGGCGGCATTGGTGTTGAGCAGCTGGTGGGTATCTTCCGCCAGCTGATGACCGAAATGGGCAACCAGGGTGCGCTGCGCGAGAAAGCTCAGGCTCAACGGCAGCAGTGTAATGGTCAGCAGCAGAATCAGCAGCTTGCTGCGGAATGACATGGCGACACCTTCCCCTTTTGCGGGTCGATCTGACAACGCTTATGTCACTATAACTCCTTGAGCCAGCGGTTGACAGCATCAAGTTGACGCCCCCAATCACCACCCAGACGGACAGTCAAAAAAGTGCGGAACAGGCTGTCAAACATCTGTTCCCCCTCTTCGACGGCATTGATCTTGGTCAGAAAGGCAGCTTCCGCTTCCAGCCCGGGGTCATCCTCCGGTGTCGTTTCCGGACGGATCATCGGTGTGGTAAAGCCGCCGAAGAAAAAACGCTCCCCTTTAAGGGTCAGCTTCCAGCAGCGATCTTCATCCTGCTGCACATGCAGGGTCGCTTCCTCGATCTGCTTGCCCTGGGAAAGGGCGGTTTTAACCTCGAGAAAATGATCCTGGGGGCCGGCGACGACAATTTTCTGCTGCCCCTCCTGCCCACCACCGACAAGCACCAGGCGATCATCGAGAAAGGCGGTGAACGGTTGCTTCTCCAGGAGCGGCCCCGCTGTCAGCACCTGGTATTGCGAGCCGGAATTCAGGGTCCGGTAGAAAAGCCACAGCAGAAAGTCAGCTCCCAGCCAGCGATTGGCCTCAATCTGTTCGAGAAAACTGTCCGACTGCGCCTGATCCGCCTGCCTCAGAGCGCCATGCAGGCTGTCGGGCAGCACCGCAAAGGCCCGCTGCAACGGCGGCAGCAAACGCAGCCTGAGGCCGGGAAACGTCTGGTGAAACAGGCCCTGAAAGGTCTCGATATTGTTTTTTCCCAGAGAACAGAAACGCACCAGGTTCCGCTGCATGTCCCACACGACATGCACCACGGACGGCGTCGGCAGGGTTCGCGCCAGCAGGCTTTCGCGCGCCTGATCGCGCAACTGCTCACGCTGATTCTTGGGAACCCGCTGCAGGCCCGGGTGGGCGCCGAGGAACTCCTCGCAAAGTCGGCTGAAATGCCGCTTCAGCAGGGCGGCCGGCACCTTGCGCCGATCCTGCCGCAGGGCAAAGCACAGGTAATGATCGCGCACACAGCCCGCAGCCGAGGAAAAATCGCTGGCCTCGTCGTCGTCAAAATGAACCCAGCCCGTTGCCAGTTCCTGGGCCGATTGCTCAATGGAGCGAAACCCCTCGGTGGCCAGTTTTTCGCGCAGCTGTTGCTCGTTCTTCTGGTAAGCCTCGGTACCGCTCAGTTCAAAACAGACCATGCCGGCAGAGGCGGAAAGAAAACCCATGTCTTGTTCCTTTAGCTTTTATTCGGTGAAAATGTGCCGTCGTATCGACGTTGACAGTGTCTTTAGCGATGGTGGAAATAAAACTGATCGCTGACATCCTTGCGGTATTTACGATTATGCTCGGCCAGTTGCGCCAGCAGATCCTGCAGGGTCTGCTCATCGAGAATATTCTGTTCGATAAAATATTCTCCCATCAGGCGCTGACGGGTCCGCTGGTGGAAGAGCAGGGTCCGAACCTGCAGGGGGGAGAGCAGACCCAGTTTCATGGCCCGCTCACCAAAGCGCTGGGGGAAACCGCGACCGCGACAAGCGAGAATCTGTTGCAGGCTGGCCTCGTCGATCCACCCCCAACGCCGAGCGATGTCGCCGATGGGGGGACGTTGACGACGCTGCCAGGTGATGGCAGAAATCAGGGTCTTGAAGGAAATAATGCCGAGATAATAGAGAAACAGCCCAAACTGGAGAGGATAAGGCGGCAGATAGCGGTTGTGATAAAACCTGCTGCCGGCGCCCTGGCGCGACCGCGTCCGTGGAGTCGGCTGGGCGTCAGACATCAGCCAGGTCAGCTTGTCATCCTGCCGTAATTTAAGAAATTGCTGAATGGTCTGATGGGCCTGATTCAGATCCTGAAACAGATGCTGCTGTTTGGCCTTGACCTCGGCGGCGGCCACAGCAAAGCGATCCGGATGCACCTCCTTGGCCTGTTTGCGGTAGGCGGTGCGGACACCGGACGGTTGCAGATAGTTCAGAAACTGTCGGTTCAGCTGCAGGTCGGAACCGAACAAGGTTCTGCAGGCACGATAGATTTCCGCTTCGCTGAGCTGCAACATGGTCATGACCTGAAGAAAAAACGATTAATCAGTACAGCACGAGAGGTGCCGGAAGGCGGCACCAACCACAGGGTTCAACTTATAGCTTAGACTCTTTGCCCGTGACAAGTACAGATGAGTATCGAGATTTAAATTATTGATGTTTTTTTATGAACGACGCAATCCGGTTCTGGTCTTCGCCGAGGATATTGATATAGCGCATACCGGCGGTGACCGCCAGCTCATTGATGGTGCAGCTCCAGATGATCTCGGCTACGGCACAGACCGGAGGCTTGCTGTCTTGCAGATTCACCAGAATCAGGCAGAGCTCTCCCTGATTGGCCGGTGGCTTGATGGTGAAACGGATACCACCGACACTGATATTGGTGCGACAGGGCTTGAAGCCTTCATAAAACAGCGGCGCATCCTTGCTGTACAGCAGATCCAGGTTGCGCAGCCAGATAGCGCGCATGCTCTGCAGGGTCTTGGCGGCGCGACTGAAGCGCACTCCCAGGTCACAATCGAGGCGCGGATGCAGCTGACGCTGGAACAGTTGCAGATCCGGTTCCAGTTTGAGGATAAAAGAGTTATGGTCAACGGCCCGATCGAAAAAACCGGTCACCCGGACGCCCATGCCCATGGCTTCCGTTGTGGCGGTAAATTTCACCCCGCTCTCAAAGGGATAGTGGTCGATGGATTCGCTCGGATAAGGCACCGTCAGCAGGGCGCGGTTGGCCTCCAGAGAAACAAGGGCAACGGCAATCAGCTCTGTCCGGGGCGAAGCGGCGTCGTCCCGCTGCACCTGGAGCACCAGCTTTTGCCCCTGCTTAAGATAACGTTGATAGTTCATGAACCTGGCATCTCATGATAAAAACAGAACAGCAGCAGCTGCACTTGCCATGGATTTTGTTACACAATGAAGGAATTCCCGACACAAGCCCTCGGGATGACATTGCCACCACAGAGCAATCATACCGTGCAACTATAGCAATTTTACAGGCAATTTCATACAGGAACCCAAAACGTCCGTAAATACCCCCAGCCCAGCATGACAAAGGCGATACAATGCAGGAGAATCAACGCGACTTTTTTGTCGTGACCCCGCCGGGCACAGAGCCCATCTGCGCCGCAGAGATGTCAGCTCTCGGCCTTCTTTCCCGGCAGACAACACATGGCGGCATCAGTTTTTCCGGAGGGTTGAGAGAACTGTATCTGGCCAATCTGTGGTTGCGGACAGCGTCGCGTGTCCTCGTTCGTCTGGGAACCTTCAGCGCCCGTGATTTTCCCACCCTGTACAAACGACTGCTCCGCCTGCCCTGGGGATCCTATATCAAACCCGAAACAGACTACCGCATCCGTGTGGCCAGCGCCCGGTCACGTCTGAACCACAGTGACCGGATCGCCGAGGTCTGTGGTCAGGCGATCAGCCGGGCCCTGGGCACCACGGCGGAAGGGGCATCCGGATCAGCGGCCACGACGCAGACGATTCTGCTGCGTCTTGCGGAGGATCAGGTGGAAGTCTCCATCGACAGCTCCGGCGAGCATCTGCACCGGCGAGGCTACCGACGCTTGCGCAATGCCGCTCCCCTGCGGGAGAATCTGGCGGCAGCGGCGCTGCTGGCCTGCGCCTACGACGGCAAGGTCCCCCTCATCGATATCATGACCGGTTCAGGCACCTTCGTTATCGAGGCGGCATTGATAGCCCTGCATCGTCCTCCCGGCAGGGATCGCGCCTTTGCTTTTATGGACTGGCCGAAATTCCGTCACGGTTTATGGCAGCAACTGCTGGCAGAGGCCCAACGCCACGAATTGCCGCATCCACCCCGGAAGATTGTCGGCATCGACAGCAATCCGAAAGCGATTGCCGCGGCGCAGGAGAATATCAGGCAGGCGGGGCTTGCGTCCGCCATTGACGTCAGGCAGGAGCGACTGCAGACCCTGACACCCTCCACGCCTGAAGGGCTGCTGGTGGGCAACCCCCCTTACGGCGAACGTCTGGGCAAAGGCACCTCCCTGCAGCGGTTCTATCATGACCTGGATAGGCTCTACGGTGAAACCTTTGCCCCCTGGCAGGGGCTTTTGCTGTGCCCGCAGCAGCTTGTAGCGTCCATGAAGAAAGTCCGGTTTATGCCTGCTGCCAGTTTTTCCCACGGCGGGATCAAGGTCGCAGCACTGGTAAAACAACCGTTAAATACGCGAAAAACTCCTTGACATACGCCATATCAGCAAGTATAAATTCCAGCTCTTGCAGCCTCGGACAGCGACTGACTGCAAAGATTGAACAGGAAGCGGGGTGATGGTTCGTGGAAATTACGGTTATTGATGGAAACGTCGAGAAGGCGATCAAGGTTCTCAAGCGTAAACTGCAGCAGGAAGGCCTCTTTCGTGAAATGAAGCAGCGCAAGTTTTACGAAAAGCCGAGCATTAAGCGCAAGCGCAAAGAGAAAGAAGCACAGCGCCGCCTGCGCAAGAAGATGCGCGCAATCAAACGCTTTTCCTGATAAGTGCATGACTTGGAAAGAAAAAAACGGGCCGCTGATCTTTGGATCAGCGGCCCGTTTTTTTAAGCCTGTAAGGGTCTACTTCGGCCAGTGTTCCAGATTCAATCCCGCCAGCTTTTCTATGATGCGTACCACCTGATGGCTGTAGCCGTATTCATTGTCGTACCAGACATAAAGAACACACCGATTGCCCTGGACAATAGTCGCCAGAGAGTCAACGACACCGGCGTAACTAGAGCCGACCATGTCGGTTGAGACAGCTTCCGGCGAGTTGGTGTAGTCAATCTGATCCTGCAAGGGTGACTCAAGGGACATGCCACGCAGATACAGATTCAGCTCTTCAACACTGGTCTCCTGCTCCAGGGTCAGGTTGAGGATGGCCAGGGACACGTTGGGCGTCGGTACACGGATGGCATTCCCCGTCAGCTTGCCCGTCAGTTCCGGCAATGCCTTGGCCACAGCCTTGGCCGCGCCCGTTTCGGTAATCACCATATTAAGGGGGGCGCTGCGACCGCGCCGTTCCTTCTTGTGATAGTTGTCGATGAGGTTCTGATCGTTGGTATAGCTGTGACAGGTTTCCACATGCCCGGAGGCGATACCGAACCTGTCGTTCACCGCCTTCAGTACCGGGACAATGGCGTTGGTGGTGCAGCTGGCCGCTGACAGGATAGTGTCGCCCTTCTCCAGAAGCTCATTGTTGACACCGTAAACCACATTGGGGATGTCCCCCTTGCCGGGAGCGGTCAACAGAACCTGCGCGGCCCCGGGCGCCTTGAGATGGCGCGACAGCCCTTCGCGATCACGCCACTTGCCGGTGTTGTCGATAACAATCGCATTATCGATGCCGTATTTTGTGTAATCGACCCCTTCCGGAGCGTCGGCGTAAATGATGCGGATCAGGTTCCCATTGGCGACGATGGCGTTTTCCTTTTCGTCGATAATGATCGTTCCCTTGAAGTGCCCGTGGACCGAATCTCGGCGCAGCAGGCTGGCGCGTTTGGCCAAATCATCATCACTGCCCTTGCGAACCACGGCCGCGCGCAGGCGCAATTTGTCGCCGCCACCGACCTGTTCGATAAGAATGCGCGCCAGCAACCGGCCGATGCGACCAAAACCGTAAAGGACCACGTCACGCGGCGCGGTGATCTGGTGCCCCTTGCCGGTATTCAGACCGGCCAGCTGGCTCATGACAAAGGCGCGCACATCCTGACCGGACTGCTCCTGATAGCGCAACACCAGCTTGGCCAGGTCGACCCGGGCCGGGGCCAGATCCAGCTCGGCCATAACCTGCAGCATGGGCAGGGTGTCCTTGACCCAGATTTCACGGTTGATGATCTGGCGGGCGAAGCGGTGAACCTTCAGGATTTCGATGGCTGACTGGTGAACCAGAGTCCGGTCAAACACCGTACAGATAACCTCATGCTCCCGGTAAAGCTTCCCAATCAGAGGGATCATCATTTCAGCAATGGCTTCCCGTTCTTTCCAGTCCTTGAAATAGTCCCGCGACCCGGCATCGTCCATGTCCGCTTCCTTTCGGCAGTCTTGTTGTGTTGAATTTTGATAGAAATCTTTGATTTACCAACCCACTTCTCCCGCGTATACTAAAAGATGTGTGTCGGCATTGCAACGCGCTTGAGGTGAAAAACCGGTGTTGCGCCGTAAAGCCTTTTGTCGTGCCGGACAGGGTACGTCGCATGCGTCCGCGCCTGGCGCGGCGTGATTTTTTATCTAACTGAACATGGAGGACCAACATGATGGGTGAGGTGGTGAGCTACAGGGATCTGGGGCTGGTGAATTCACGGGAACTGTTCAAACAGGCGGTCTCCGGGGGATACGCCATACCGGCCTATAACTTCAATAATCTTGAGCAGTTGCAGGCAATCATCACAGCCTGCTCCGAAACCGGCTCACCGGTCATCCTGCAGGTCAGCAAGGGCGCCCGCAGCTACGCCAACGAAACCATGCTCCGCTACATGGCCATGGGCGCGGTACAGATGGCACGGGAAATGGGTTCGAAGATCCCCATCGTCCTGCACCTGGATCACGGGGACACCTTTGAAACCTGCAAAAGCTGTATCGAGTCGGGATTCTCCTCGGTAATGATTGACGGCTCCCACCTGCCCTACGACGAGAACGTGGCCCTGACCCGCAAGGTGGTGGAATACGCTCACCAGTACGATGTCACCGTTGAGGGGGAATTGGGGGTTCTGGCCGGCATTGAGGATGAAGTATCCTCGGAGCACTCCACCTATACCCAACCGGATGAAGTGGAAGATTTCGTCAGCAAGACCGGTGTCGATTCCCTTGCCATTTCCATCGGCACCAGCCACGGCGCGTTCAAGTTCAAGGTCAAGCCGGGCGAGGAACCACCGCCACTGCGTTTTGACATTCTCGAAGAAATCGAGAAGCGGATTCCCGGATTCCCCATCGTCCTCCACGGCGCGTCCAGCGTGGTCCCCGAATATGTCGAGCTGATCAACAGATATGGCGGCAGGCTGGACGGCGCTGTCGGTGTCTCGGAAGAGCAGCTGCGCCGGGCCGCCGCCAGTGCCGTCTGCAAGATCAATATCGATTCCGACGGACGCCTGGCGGTCACCGCCAAGATCCGAGAATACCTGGCCAACGACCCCAAAGAATTTGATCCGCGCAAGTACCTGGGGGCGGCGCGCAAGGAGCTGATCAAATTGATCAAGCACAAGAACGAAGCGGTTCTGGGGAGCGCCGGACGGGCATAAATCACGCCCATCAGGGCGCCGCAAAGGCTGATCAACGGGGAGACGATGAGGCTTATGGCCCACCTGTCTCCCCGTTGTCATTCGTGACAAAAAATTTATCGCGGCATGCCGTGGGGACGCTGGCTCTCTGGCGTAAATTCCACCCTGACCGTCAGCGTCTCCGCGTCACGGAGCAGCATCAGTTCAACTGTCTCACCAGACGTCTTCTGTTTCAGGGGATAAATCAGATCAAAAGGCTCGCTTAAAGGGACGCCATCCAGGGTCAGCAGCACATCCCCAGCCTGCAGGCCATGCGCCTCGGCTGCTGATTCAGGCAGCAACCGGTCAATCAGCAGCCCGGCTTCCCCGTCGGCGCTGACGACCACCCCCAGCCTCACCCCGGTCTGGGGGAGGGGCTGGTAGGCCGTGTAGTAGAGAAAATGATAAGGCAGCAGCGGATGTTCAGGAGTGTCCACATCCATGAAGCGGCTCGCATCCAGCTGCCTGGACTCTTCCGTTTCGGTGGTACCGATCAGCAGGTAACTTGCCGGAAAACGCCGAAACGTCCGCCGCGGTATGCCGAAACCGTAGGCGATGTGATTGCCGCCGGCCACCACCATCACCCGATGGGAGGAGTCCCTGCCTTGCAGGTAGTTCGCCAGATTTTCGGCCATGGTTTCATCCCAGAGGGTCTGTACCCGCAGAAACGCCTCCCTGCGTTCAGCACTCATGGGATGCCCGGCGACAAAGGCATCGATCATTTCCAGGTAATGAGGGTCGTCAAAATCAAGTTCAGGCAGACGGCTACGATCTTCAGCCGGTAATTGCTCCAGCGTCATGCGGCTTAAACTCCGGCGCAGATCATTTTCCGCATTCAGGCCCAGTATTCTGATCTGTTCTTCACGACACAAGTGCAGCAGATCACGATACAGGGCAAAATCAAACCCCCAGGTACCGTACCAGTCAATATCCCGCAGAAACGCCTTTTCCGTCAGCTCACCGGCGATCCAACGATCAAGGAGTGGCTGCTGCGACGGCGTAAACATTTCCATGGCCAGGGTCACCTTTCCGGGGTGATGCCGCTGCAGATCGGCCAAAAGCTGCTTCTGAATCTGGTGCGCTGCCGGATTGTCATGGGTCTCACCGACATAGACGACCTGCGCCCGACGGGCATGATCGACGACTGTCTCCTGATCGACGGCATAGCCTGTCGGCAGGTGCAAGATGTCTCCGGCCTGCGGCTCATCGGCTGGTGGATAGGGAAGCGAATACTGATTCATCGATGGGGTTCCGGCGGTACAGGCGCTCAGCAGCACCAGGGTGGCAAGCGAAAAGAACATTGGCCGTAGCAACATGGGGCATATTCACCTTTTTCAGTTGGATAAAGGGTAATCGATCGTCGACACCTGGCGATTAGATCATGACCCTGGGGAACAATTCAAGGATGAGCCGCTGAAGGGATCACTCTTGCTGTTGTCACAGGCTTCCATCTCACGTTATCCTGTGCTTTTTGATTGACACGTGCCGGCAGAAAGGTACAGTCACTTTTCTGTTATTATCAATAAGTCTGCCATCTTCGAAGACGATACCTCGTTGCAGTAGCGCTCGTAACGAAAGGAGATTGTTCATGAGCAAGGTTCTGATTATCGGTGCCGGTGGCGTCGGTCGGGTTGTTGCCCACAAGTGTGCCCAGCGAACTGATATTTTTACGGAAATTACCCTGGCGTCGCGCACCCTGGAAAAATGTCAGGAAATCGCGGCCGAAATCAAGGGGGACAGGATCAAAACCGCCCGGGTCGATGCCGACCGGGTGCCGGAACTGGTGGCCCTGATCAAAAAGGAGCAGCCCCGGCTGGTCATCAATGTTGCCCTGCCCTATCAGGACCTGACCATCATGGACGCCTGCCTGGAGACAGGCGTCGACTATCTGGACACGGCCAATTATGAGCCGGTGGATACCGCCAAATTCGAGTACAGCTGGCAGTGGGCCTATCATGACCGGTTCGAGAAAAAGGGGATCATGGCCCTGCTCGGCAGCGGCTTTGACCCCGGCGTCACCAATGTCTTCACCGCCCTGGCGGCGAAAACGTATCTCGACGTGGTTGAGGAAATCGACATTATCGACGCCAACGCCGGCAATCACGGCCAGCCCTTCGCCACCAACTTCAATCCGGAAATCAACATCCGAGAGGTCACCGCCACCTGCCGTCACTGGGAGAATGGGCAGTGGGTGGAATCACCGCCATTGGCCACCAGGCGCACCTTCGATTTCCCCGAGGGGATCGGCCCGATGAGCATCTACCGTCTCTACCATGAGGAGATGGAGTCACTGGTCAAGCACCTTCCGACCATTAAAAAAGCGCAGTTCTGGATGACCTTTTCTGATAACTACCTCAAGCATCTCGAAGTGCTGCAGAATGTCGGCATGACCCGCATCGACGAGGTTGAATTTAATGGGCAGAAGATTGTCCCCATCCAGTTTTTAAAAGCCCTGTTGCCCGACCCCGGCAGCCTCGGCCCTCTGACCAAAGGGAAAACCTGTATCGGTGTCATTGCCCGGGGCTTCAAGGACGGCCGGCGCAAGCAGGTCTATATCTACAATATCTGCGATCATCAGGCCTGCTACGCCGAAACCAATTCCCAGGCCATCAGCTATACCACCGGGGTGCCGGCAGTGGTCGGCGGCATCATGATGCTCACGGGCAAATGGCACAAGGCCGGGGTGTGGAACATGGAACAGTTCGATCCGGAACCCTTCCTGGCGGAACTGGGCCCCATGGGCCTGCCGCATACAGTGATCGAGGGCGAGTGGCCGGAGTTGTAACAAGGTGACCGGTATCGATATCCCGAAAATCCTCGAGCTCGCTCCGTCACCCGCCTATGTGGTCGATCTGGGACGGTTGCGCCACAACCTGGCGATACTGGAAGAGGTGCAACAGCGCAGCGGCGCGAAGATCCTGCTGGCCCTCAAGGCCTTTTCCATGTGGCCGGTCTTCCCCCTGATCCGCCGGACTCTGCAGGGGGTTTGTGCCAGCTCGCCCTGGGAAGCACGTCTCGGACGCGAAGAGTTCGGGGGTGAGGTCCATTCCTTCGCCGCCGCCTTCAAGGAAAGGGATATTGCCGAACTGCTGACGATTTCCGATCATCTGGTGTTCAACTCCTTTAACCAGCTGGAGCGTTTCCGCCCCCTGTGGCAGCAGGCGCAGGATCGGGTCTCCATCGGCCTGAGGGTGAATCCCGAACATTCGGAAGGAACGGTTGCCCTGTATGATCCCTGCGCGCCCCAGTCGCGCCTGGGGATTCCCCGGGCCGCGTTTGACGGCCGCTCTCTGGACGGCATCGACGGCCTGCATTTTCACACCCTGTGCGAACAGCTCTTCGCGCCCCTGGCGCGCACCGCCGCGGTCTTCGAGGAAAAATTCAGCGCTTTTCTGCCCCGGATGAAATGGCTCAATTTCGGTGGCGGCCATCACATCACCCGCGAAGGGTACGACATCGATGGACTGGTTGAGCTGATTCGCCATTTTCAGCAAAAGTACAATGTCCAGGTTTATCTGGAGCCGGGGGAAGCGGTGGTCATCGGCACCGGATTGCTGGTCGGCGAGGTGCTGGATGTCGTTCACAACCAAATTGACACTGCCATCCTCGATGTGTCGGCAACCTGCCATATGCCCGACGTGCTGGAGATGCCCTACCGCCCCGAAATTTTCAGCGCCGGCGCCCCGGGAGAGAAAGCCTGGACCTGCCGCCTGGGAGGGCCGTCCTGTCTGGCGGGAGATGTCATCGGCGACTGGTCCTTTGACCGCCCCCTGCAGCCGGGGGATCGCCTGGCTTTTGAAGACATGGCCCACTACACGCTGGTGAAGACCACCACCTTCAACGGTATCCAGCATCCTCATCTGTGCACCTTTGAGCCGGATACGGGGGAGCTTAAAGTGCTGCGCAGTTTCGGTTATGAGGATTTTCGCAGCAAACTCGGATGATGCCGCCATTTGCGGCGATGGCTGTGTGAGCAAAATCAATCAACGTGCAGATCGAGCTGCCTGGCAAAAGGATAAAGGTACTCTTGATGGAAAAATGGACAAACGCACAATCCGATAAAATCTACAATCTCAGCAACTGGGGCGCGGATCTGTTCTCAATCAACCGCAAGGGCAACCTCTGCGTGCATCCCTCTCCCAAGTCCAAGTATGCCATCGATCTGCGGGGACTGGTGGATGATCTCATCAAGCGCAAGATCAACCCGCCGATCCTGCTGCGCTTCATGGATGTTCTCGAAGGACGGATAGCGGCCATCAATCGGGCCTTCAAGGGGGCCATCAACGACAATGACTATCCGGCGGAGTATCGCACCTTCTACCCTATCAAGGTAAACCAGCAGCGTCAGGTGGTCGAGGCCATCACCCAGTTCGGCAAACGTTACAACATCGGCCTGGAGGTCGGTTCCAAGCCGGAGCTGCTCATTGCCATCGCCTTTGCCACGGGCAAGGATATCCCTATCATCTGCAACGGCTACAAGGATAAAGCCTTTATCGAAACGGTCCTCTACGCCACCCGCATCGGCTACGACATCACCATCGTCGTTGAAAAGCTCTTTGAACTGGAAAAGATCATCGCCCTGTCCGAGCAGATCGGCATCACCCCCAAGCTGGGAATCCGCGTGAAGCTGTCGTCCAAGGGGACCGGCAAATGGGCGACATCCGGCGGCGAGGGCGCCAAATTCGGCCTGCGCATCTCCGAAATCATGACCGCCATTCAGCTGCTGCAGGAACATGAGATGCTGGGCAGCCTCAACCTGATCCATTTCCATATCGGCAGCCAGATCACCAAAATCGACAAGATCAAGTCGGCGCTCATTGAAGGGGCGCGGGTGTATGTCGAAATGCGCAAGCTCGGGGTCAATCTGGAGTATGTGGATATCGGCGGCGGCCTGGGCGTTGATTACGACGGTTCGAAGTCGAGTTATTTTTCCAGCGTCAATTATACGGTGGAAGAATACGCCAACGACGTGGTCTACCAGATCAAGAATATCTGCGACGAAGCCCAGGTCAGCTGCCCCAACATTATCTCCGAATCGGGGCGTGCCATTGTCGCCCACTACTCGGTGCTGGTAACCAACGCCCTGAACACCAACGCCCGCAGTCTGACACCGGATTTTGAGGAAGTGCTCGAAGCACCGGAGAAGCATGCTCCGACGGTAAAAAAACTGGTCGACATCTACAAGAGCATCGACCGTCATTCCCTGCGCGAAGACTATCATGACACCCTGCAGCTGATTCAGGAAGCGGTCAGCCTGTTCAATCTGGGCTATCTCAATCTCCACGACCGGGCCATCGCCGAGTGGCTCTGTTTCAAAATTTTCCAGAAGATCAACAACATCGTCGAGCGTTTAAAGCTGGTACCGGAAGAACTGCAGAACTTCCAGCTGTCGTTACGCCAGACCTATTTCGCCAATTTTTCCCTGTTCCAGTCGATCCCCGATTCCTGGGCCATTGATCAGCTGTTCCCCATCATGCCCATCCAGCGCCTTAACCAGAAGCCGGACGTGAACGCCTCCATCGCCGATATCACCTGCGATTCCGACGGCGAGATCACCAGCTTTGTCGGTGCCAGCGGTCGCTCCAAGTTTCTGCCCCTGCACAAGGTCAAGGAAGGCGAAGACTACTTCATCGGTTTCTTTCTCATCGGCGCCTACCAGGAGATCCTCGGCGACATGCACAACCTGTTCGGCGACACCAACGCCGTTCATGTCACCTTCAACAAGAAGACCGGATACAAAATTGATACGGTCATCCACGGCGACGCTGTCTGGGAGAGCCTCAAATACGTGCAGTACAAGGGACCGGAAATCCTCAAACACGTCCGCGACACCCTGGAAAAGCGCGTCGCCTCGCGCAAGATCACCATTGAAGAGAGCAGTCACTTTGTCGAGCTCCTCGACAAGACCCTGGTCTCCTATACCTACATGGGGGAGTGAGCGCCGCCGACAGCTGGACAGGGAAGAAACAAAATCATTCCGTATCTGGCCAAACACAAAAAAGCCCGCAGACGCGGGCTTTTTTGTGTCAACGCAACGAAAAGGGGCAAACTGCCGTTATCCGGCGGCCTTGAGCTGCTTGCGCTCATTCATGACCTTGTAGGCACAGAGGGCGCCGCACATGGTGCAGGCCCCGTGGCTTTCATCCACGCCTGACTCCGCGCGCAGACGGCGGGCCTTGTCCGGGTCGATAGCGACGGAAAACTGCCCTTCCCAGTCGAGATTTTTACGATAGCGGGCCATGGCGTTGTCCTTCTCCATGGCGCCGGGCACCTTTTTGACGATATCGGCGGCATGGGCGGCAATACGCACCGCCATGACCCCTTCGTGGACATCCTCCACCGTCGGCAGGCGCAAATGTTCGCTCGGGGTCACGTAACAGAGGAAATCGGCGCCCGCGGCTCCGGCAAGGGTTCCGCCGATGGCGGCGGTGATATGATCGTAGCCCGGAGCGATATCGGTCACCAGGGGACCCAGCACATAAAAGGGGGCACCGTGACACAGCCGTTTCTGCAACTTGATGTTGGCCTCAATCTGGTCCAGAGGCACATGCCCCGGCCCTTCGATCATCACCTGAATCCCGGCTTCCTGGGCCCTCTGGGTCAGCTCGCCGAGGATAATCAGCTCCTGCACCTGGGCCCGGTCGGTGGCATCGGCCAGACACCCCGGACGGAAACCGTCGCCCAGGGACAGGACCGCATCATAAGGGCGCACCAGCTCCAGCAACCGGTCGTAATAGGCGTACAGGGGATTTTCCGCGTCGTTGTGCAGCATCCACTCGACGGTAAAGGAGCCGCCCCGCGACACGACCTCGAGCAACCGTCCTTCACGCTCCATACGGGCGACGGTCTCACGGGTAACCCCGCAATGGACGGTGATGAAATCGACCCCGTCATCCAGATGTTTCTTCACCCCGTCAAAAATATCATCCACCGTCATGTCGACGATGGGCTTGCCCTGGTTGAGAACCGCGTCACAGGCAGCCTGATACAGGGGCACGCTGCCGATGCAGAGATCGGTTTCGGCAATAATGGCGGCGCGGATCTCATCGATGGGCCCGCCGGTGGACAGGTCCATCAGGGCGTCGGCACCCGCCGCCGCCGCGACCTTGGCTTTTTCCAGTTCCTTGTCGATGCTGGTGTCGTCACTGCTGGTGCCCAGATTGGCGTTGGTTTTGGTACGCAGCCCAGCGCCCACAGCCAGCGGCGCGATATCATGTTTCACATTGCGGCAGATAACGGCAGTCCCGGCGGCAATGCGTTGACGTAACACCTCCGGGTCGATCTGCTCCGCAGCAGCGGCTTGCCGTACCAGGTCGCTGATCTGCCCCTGACGCGCCATTTCCAGTTGGGTCATGAATAGATGTCCTTTAAATGTGGAAAAACAGCGCCCGGCACCTGACACAAAGGTGCTGCGCTGCCTGCTTGAAAGATAGAAACAGGAAATCGGTCGGTCAGTCTAATCCATCGGCGACTGTTCATGCAAGAGCTGCATGGCCGCCTGAAAATGATTTACCGGCCCGTGGCCACGGCCGATGGCGACGGCCTGCTCAATGGCAATGGTAATAAAATGTTTCCCCTTTTCCACGGCCTGTTTCAGGGGATAGCCCTGGGCCAGAAAGGTGGCAATGGCAGCGGACAGGGTGCAGCCGGTGCCGTGGGTATTGCGGCTGTTGACCCGGGCCGACGTCAGCAGGTGCCGATCATCGTCCATGAGCAGTACATCGGTAGCATCCTGCTGCAGATGTCCTCCCTTGATCAGAACATTGCGCACCCCGAGGGACTGCAGGGCCCGGCCGGCTTCAACCATCTCCTCGACCGTTTGCGGCAGGATGCCCGTCAACACGGAGATCTCCGGCAGGTTCGGCGTCAGCAGATAGGCCTGAGGCAACAGATGGCTGATCAGGCTGTCCTGGGCCTCCTCATTGAGGAGGCTGGCGCCGCCCTTGGCGACCATCACCGGGTCAACCACCGCCAGAAGTTGGCGCTCGGCAATAGTTTTGCCGACACGGCGGACAATTCCACCCCAGTTGAGCATGCCGGTCTTCACCGTATCGGTGCCGATATCATCCAGCACCGCATCAAGCTGAGCCGCGACAAAGCTGGTGTCGACATTGTGAATGGCGGTAACGCCGGTGGTATTCTGCGCCGTCAGTGCCGTCAGCACACTCGTGGCATAGCTGCCGAGCAGGGTAATGGTTTTGATGTCAGCCTGGATGCCGGCCCCGCCGCCCGAGTCGGAACCGGCGATGGTCAGCACCCTGCCTTTGGGATAAGGCTCTTTGCGGTTGAACAACAGGGCGTACTCTCTGGCGGCTCGTGCCGGATTCTCATCGCCCATGATGCCGGCCATCACCGCCACCGCATCGGCTCCCGCGTCGATGGCCCCGAAGGCGCGTTCCGGCGTCATGCCACCGATCCCCACCACCGGTATCCTGACCGCCTTGCGCACCCGTCGCAACATGGACAGCCCGACCAGGGTGATATCGGTCTTGCTGGCTGTCGGAAAAAGGCTGCCGATGGCGACATAGTCGGCGCCCTGCCCCTCCGCCTTCAGGGCCTCGTCGACATTGTGGGTTGAAATGCCGATCAGTTTGTCATGACCGACAATCCGCCGCGCATCCACCAGCGGCATGTCGTCCTGCCCCAGATGAACACCATCGGCATCAATGTCACGCGCCAGCTCCGGCAGGTCGTTGATGATGAGCAGAGCCTGATGCTCCCGGCACAGCTCGCGGAGTTTGACGGCGTTGGTACGGCGATCTTCCCCGGAAAGGTTTTTCGCGCGATACTGGACGATACGGACGCCGCCGCGCAGGGCTGCGCTGACCCTGGTGAGCAGGTGGCCGTCTTGATTATCATCCGTAATCAGGTAGAGTCCTGAAATCATATCTGATTCCTTTACCGGCGGGATTTTCGGCCGCAACCGGCTACTGTCCGGGCGGCTGTTTTTGTGCGTGGCAATTGCCCTGTGCTATGGCACAATGCTGACAAATAGCAGCTTGCCGCGGTGGTGTCAATTGCCGGCGGCAGATCGTTTAAACAGACAAAAGCAACCATCGTAAAGAGGTGTTAAACCCATGGAGAAACCCGTGAGCGCCGCCTCCGTAACAGGACGACCAACCTGGGCCGAGATCGACCTGGCGGCATTGCGCCATAATCTCAATCAGGTTCGTCGCTGTCTGCGCCCTGAACAGCGCATCATGGCCGTGGTCAAGGCCGATGCCTACGGACACGGCGCCCTGCCGGTGACACAAGCGTTGCAGCAAGAGGGGATTGCCGATTTTGCCGTAGCCACCCTTGAGGAAGCACTGCTCCTGCGTCAGGGCGGAATCAACAGTGCGCTGCTGGTCCTGGGCGGCTGCTACACCGGTCAGGAGGACACTTTCCTGCGGCAACGGTTGATGCCGGTCATCTACGATCTGCCGACCCTTGAACGTCTCACCGGGGCCGCCGCCGCAGCCGGAACGCAGATTCCGGTGCAGCTGAAAATCGACACGGGCATGGAGCGGGCCGGGCTGAATATCCAGCAGCTTCCAACCCTTCTCGATCAGCTGAAGAACAATCCGAATATCATTCTGCGCGGCGTCATGTCGCACCTGGCCTGCGCCGATGAGCCCGACGCCGCAGGGATAACCGCCGGGCAGGTGCAGCTGTTTCGTGACGCCCTTGTGCAGATCCACCAGCGCGGGTTTGCTCCAACCGACATCCACCTGTGCAACAGTGCGGGAATCACCGCCCGCCTCTGTCCGGAAGGCACCCTGGTCCGCCCCGGCATCATGCTTTACGGCGGCCTGCCGG
Organism: uncultured Geobacteraceae bacterium; assembly: GCA_937958075.1. Classification (GTDB taxonomy): domain Bacteria; phylum Desulfobacterota; class Desulfuromonadia; order Desulfuromonadales; family Geopsychrobacteraceae; genus Pelovirga. Next base: position 41,759 of record CALFFB010000028.1, read on the forward strand.
GCAGCCATTTCGCCGGGGTACTCCATTTAAAACCGGTCATGCACCTGCGTACCCGCATTGCCCTGCTGCGCCACATCCCCGCCGGTCAGGGGATCTCCTATGGTCACACCTTTATCGCCGAGAGACCCATGCGGGTCGCGGTCCTGCCCGTCGGCTATGCCGACGGCTATAACCGCCTGTTGAGCAACCGGGGGCAGGTCATGGTGCGTGGCGTCAAGGCTCCGGTCATCGGCCGCGTCTGTATGGATTGGATTATGGTTGATGTAAGCGCCGTGCCGGACGTCACCGTCGGCGATGTCGTGACCCTCATGGGCAGCAGCGATGGCCTGAGCCTCACCGGCGACGAACTGGCGCAACTGCTTGACACCATTTCCTACGAGGTTTTCTGCCGGATCGGTGGACGGGTACCGAGACGTTATATAGGGTAAGGTGCGGGACGGGCATCAGGACGACCGAAGCTCATCCGGCTTCGGTCGTCCCGAGGTGTTCCTGACAGGCGCGAATCAGCTGTATTTGATATATTTCGCCCGGGCCGCGACAAAGGCCTGGTCGACGTTTTCGGTGCGGGTCTGCAGCAGGGTGAGGTTTTTCACAAAGCTTTCCGCCGTCTCACGGGTCAGGGCATCGCGATGCTCACGCAGCTCGTTGATGATCTCCATGGCCGCTTTCGCTCCAGCCTCGAGAATCTCTTCCGGGAAAAGACGCAGGTTGACGCCGTGCTGCTGGGTCAGGGTCTTTAGGGCAATGGGATCGTTGGCATAGAAATCGGAAGAAATCTGGTCATATTCCGCCTGGCAGGCGATCTCGACAATCTGCTGCAGATCCTTGGGCAAGGTGGCGAACTTCGACTTGTTGACCACCAGTTCCGTCGCCAGCCCCGGCTCGGTAAAGCTCGGGAAATAGTACTCCTTGCAGATCTGATAGAACCCCAGAGCCAGGTCGTTGTAGGGACCGACGAATTCGGCGGCATCCAGCGCCCCCGACTGCAGCGCCTGATAGATCTCGCCGGCGGCCATATTGACCACATTGGCCCCCATGCGCTGCCAGACCTGGCCTCCCAGCCCCGGTGTCCGGAAATTAAGGCCCTTGACATCGGCAAGTCCGGTCAGCTCTTTGCGGAACCAGCCCCCGGCCTGGGTTCCGGTATCGCCGGATAAAAAGCCCTTGACCCCGAACTGGTCGTAGATCTTGTCCCAGATCTCCTGACCGCCCATATAACGCACCCAGGCCGTCAGCTCGCGCGAGGTCATGCCGTAGGGCACGCCGGTAAAAAAGGAGGTCGCCGGACTCTTGTTCTGCCAGTAATAGGCAGCGCCGTGGCTCATTTCCGCGGAACCCTCAATCACCGCGTCAAAGGCCTGCAGCGGCGGCACCAGCTCACCGGCCGCATAGACCCGAACCGTGAGCCGACCATCCGACATGGCGGTGATACGATCCGCCAGACGCTGGGCGCCGACACCCAGCCCCGGAAAATTCTTCGGCCAGGTGGTTACCATGCGCCAATTGTAACGCTGCTGGGCAATGGCGGGAGCAGCAACGGTCGCCGTCGCCGCGACTCCGGCGCCGACAGCTGCTGTTTTGATGAAATCACGACGTTTCATAATGGGTGTTCCTCCTTGTTGTTGTCTTGGTCGATGGTGGTTTTTTGGAATTCCGCCCAAACATCCTGACTGCCTGATCTTATTAGCCTATATGACAATTCCGGTCAATAAGGAACGAAAGACAGAACACTGTTCTTCCTCAATCCGGAGGAGCGTCAGATTGCAGCAAGGCTTCAGCCCGGCGAGGCTCCAGACCAACCGCATCCGCAGCTTCGAGCAGTTGCCCGAGGGTCGTTTCATCAACAGGAATCCCCTCTTCACTGCGCTGCTGTCGCGCCAGGGCCTCCGGCTCGCCGGCGATCAACACCGGCTGCTGCGAATCCTCCGGTGGGGTGTTCTTCATAAAAGCAACAAGGGCGTCAATCTCGGATCGCATCCAGTGCCCGTCGACCAGCCGTTGCGGATCAATCAGTATGGCCGACATGTGATTGACGATCCCCCCCAACCGTTTGTTGCCCGGCTGGATGGTGCCGCCACCGGTCAGCACCCCGGCCAGCAGCTCACAGAAAAGGGCGATTCCGTATCCCTTGTAGGCGCCCAGGGGGGTTATAGCGCCGAAGGGTTCAGTGAACATCACCGCCGGATCGGTGGTCGCCTGCCCGGCGCCATCATAGAGCGTTCCCGGTGGCAGCTCCTCACCCTTGTTCATGGCCACGCGCACCTTGCCCAGAGCCGTTTTGCTGGTCGCCATATCGAGGAGAATTCCTCCAGGATGATCAGGCGTGGCCGCCATGGCAAAACAGATGGGGTTTGTCGAATAGCGCGCCTGGGTACCACCATGAGGCGCGACGACCGGCCGGTGATCGACAACGTTGACAAAATGCAGGGATACCAGACCGGCGGCGATACTCTGTTCACCGTAGCTGCCGATACGTCCCAGATGATGGGCATGTCGCACCCCCAGATACACCAGCCCGGTAGCACGGCAGCGCTCCAGCGCCAGAACCATGGCCTCCCTGGCCAGACGCTGCCCGTACCCGCGCTGGGCATCAAAGGTCAGAAAAGATCCCTGATCCTGCACCGTCAGCAGGTCCGCATTGGCAACCAGGGCGCCGGACTCAAGATGCTTGACATAGGTCGGCAGCATGCCGATGCCGTGGCTGTCATGGCCGGTCAGATTCGCTTCCACCAGATGCCGGGCGACGGTGGTCGCCTCATCATGGCTGCTGCCCGCCGCGCGCAACAGGGTTTCACTAAAGGTCAGCAGTCGCCGAAAGGGAAAATAGTTCACAGGCACCTCGGTCAACGCATGAAGTCGCACGCCCGGTCAATCAGAAAGCGGGCGATACTGCGCGAAGGGGGCAGGGTCGGCAGAGCCTCCGGAGCAAACCAGGCCGCCTCGCACAGTTCGGCGTCATTCAGACAGACCTCGCCACCGGCGTAGTCCGCGACAAAGCCGCACATCAGCTGACTGGGAAAGGGCCAGGACTGACTGCCCAGATAGCGGATGTTGGTAATTCGAATATTGGTTTCTTCCTCCACCTCACGAGCCATGGCCTCTTCGAGGGACTCACCGAATTCAACAAAGCCGGCAACCAGCCCGTAGCGTACCAAAGACCATTCCGCCTTGCGTACCAGCAGCAAGCGATCATCGCGAATAACCAGGCCGATGACACAAGGGTGGATGCGGGGGAAATGCTGGGTTCCACAGTTTGCACACTGTTTACCCCAGGTTCCGGGCAGCCGCACCATCGCCCCGACACAGTTGCCGCAGAAGCGGCTGCTTTCTTCCCAGTGCCTGATCATCAGGGCAATCCCCCCCAGGGACAAGAGCTCGATGGGCAACTCCGTCTCCGGCGCCCGCAACCCCTGAACCTGCAAGGGCGGCGGCAGTTCGGCAGAGCGGGGCAATGCCAGCATGCGCAGGGGGTTGCCCTGCCACTGGCCGAGATAAAGGGGCTCGGCCTGGAGCCGGGAGACGGGGCAATCCCCCTCGGGCAGCAGCGGTTGATCCTGGCCGTGAACCGTTGCCAGACCGCCGCCCTGAACAAGCAGCCAGCTGCCCGCACCACCAGGGTCCTGATCGGGGGTCAGCAGGTCAAAGGTTCCGGCCAGACAACTGCGATTGAAAGGCAAGGCACTGATGACGCTGGCCAGATCCTTATCCACGGTCATGCCTGCTCCTGTGCCAAGGCGAATCGTAAAAGCAGAATCTGGGTTTTGGCATCGGGAATCCGCCCGTCGCGCAGTAACTCCAGAGCCTGTTCAAGGGAAACTGTCTGCGGTTCAATGTATTCATCCGGCTCAAGGGCGGTACGGGTCGGCTCCAGGTTGCCGGCAACAAAAAGGTAAATCTTCTCATCACAGAACCCGATGCTGCTGTAGATGAAGCCGCAGGGTTTCACCTCCGGCGTCCGGTACCCCACCTCTTCCTCCAGTTCGCGCATGACGCAGGTGGCCGGGTCTTCACCCGGCTCCAGCCGGCCGGCGGGAACCTCGTAGACAAAATCGCCGATGGACGGACGGAACTGACGGATCAACAGCAGGCGTCCGTCATCCAGAACCGGCAGGACCGCCGCACCACCGGGGTGGCGCAGAAACTCAAAGGTCGACTGCCGCCCGTCCGGCATGCGGTGCTGTTCGCGGGTAATGGTGAAAATCCTCCCCTGATACAGCGTTTCCCGGTTGATTCTGGTCATATAGCCCTCAAAAATTGCTGCAGTGCACCGTGGTCACCACGATAATCCGTCGGCCATCTCGGTTCATCGCGCTCCACCAGCCAGGTGTCGACAAGAAAGGCCCGCATCCCCGTGGCCACTGCCGCCAGATCATGACTGCTGTCGTTACCAACCATCAGACAGCGGTGGGCCGGCAGCTTCAGACGCCGGACGATATCCCGGAAATATCCCGGTTGCGGCTTGCAGTAGCGACTGTTTTCATAGCTGGTGATATAGGTAAAGTCCCTGATGTCCAGCCCGCCCCAGTGCATTCTGGCTTCGATCATGAACCGGGGAAAGACCGGATTGGTCGCCAGCACCAGGGGGAGTTGCCGCTGACGACATTCCTTGACAATCTGCACCGCCAGGGGAATGGAAAAGACCTGATCCTTGAGTTCTTCCAGATGATACCGCTGGAAATGGTCGAGCCCTGCCGCGAACCGCTCCGGCGGCAGCCCCAGTTCATGATACAGATAACTGTGCAGGCGCTGCTCGTTGGTGATGACCCCGTCTCCCGCTTCCTGAATCAGGTGGCGGATAGCGCCGGTCATCACCCGACTGAAGGGCCTGGGCCTGATCTCATCAGCAAAAAAGTCCGCCAGACGCCGGGTATACAGAGGAATAAACTGCTCCATCTGCACCCGCAACAGGGTTCCATCCAGATCGAAAAGGATCGCTTCAATCGGTTCATCAATGGTAAAATCCGGCACGGTTCTCCTCCAGGCCGCAGGATGACGGTCTGCACCCACAAGAAGGATGTTGATAAACGCCCTGCTTTGCTGCTGCGGCGCAAACTCTGATCTTCTACCATGATCCAGACCGCAGGTCTATGACCGATCACGGGGCGCCGGACAACAAGGCTTGACTGCCACAATCAGGAAACGTTAAAAAAGTCAGGTTACGCTGGCAGCAGACAGCCGGCACCATGAGGCCCAGTAAAAAAGGACAGGAATGGACGCTTTCAGAGCTGAAGTCAAAGAGTTGCAGATCGGCCGGACCATTCGTGATCTGCGGCGCAGAAAGCGCCTGACCCTGCAGGATCTGGCCGCCGCAACGGAACTGTCAAAACCCCTGCTGTCGCAGATAGAAAATGACCAGGTCATCCCCCCTCTGGCCACCCTGCTGCGCATCGCCAAGGGGTTGCAGGTACCGCTGCAGACCTTTTTCGAGGAAGAAGACAACACCCAGAAATGCCTGGTGGTCAGGGCCGGTGAGGCCAACCGCATGAACCGCCGTCCCGGACATGGCGGCAAACCCCAGCCCTACTTTTATCATTCCCTGGCCTACGGCAAGAAACACAAGCACATGGAGCCCTTTCTGGTCGAGTTTGATCCAGGGCTGACGGAACAATCCCAGCCGGTGCGCCACCCCGGAGAAGAGTTTTTCTACATCATCGAGGGCCGGGTCGAACTGCAGCATGGCGGCGAAACCTACATTCTGGAGGCGGGAGATTCCGTCTACTGGGATTCCAGTGAACCCCACAGCTTAAAAGCCCTCGGCGATACCATCGTCCGGGGCATCGCGGTTCTCTACACGAGAACGACATAGCATCTGTAACCCTGTATTTGATGCTTTTGCAAAAAGTGTCTACTGAGATGGCTAGGCAAAAAACGCCAAATGCAAGGCGCGCAATTTTCGAGCTAGGAGGCGTACTTACGTACGTCGAGGAAGCGAGACGATTGCAGCAACACCGCAGTTGGTGAATTTTTGCGACGCCATCTGTCTTCAACCCTTTAATAAGGAGGTCTTATGGCAAAGATCGGTGTCATTCTCTCTGGTTGCGGTGTCTACGACGGCAGTGAAATCTACGAATCGACCATTACTCTCCTGGCCCTTGACCGGGCTGGAGCAGAGGTGCTGATCATGGCTCCGGACACAGAGCAGCAGGTGGTCAACCATCTGACCGGCGAAGTTGTCGAGGGCGCAACCCGCAACGTTCTGGAAGAATCGGCGCGCATCGCCCGCGGCAATATCATCGACATAGCCAAGGTTTCCGCCGACAACATTGACGGCCTGTTTCTGCCCGGAGGTTTCGGGGCGGCAAAAAACCTCTGTGACTTCGCCTTCAAAGGCCCTGACTGCGAGGTCAATCCCGAGGTGGCGCGACTGATCAGGGATATTGTCGCCGGCGGCAAGCCCCTGGCGGCGGTCTGCATCGCGCCGGCGGTGCTGGCCAAGGTCCTCGGCAGCGACATGCCACAGGTCGAGATGACCATCGGCACCGACGAGGGGACCGCCGGAGCCATGACCGCCATGGGAGTCAGGCATATCAACTGTCCGGTGACGGAATGTGTCATCGACAAGGAGCGTAAAATCATCACCTCTCCCGCTTACATGCTTGCAGGACGCATCAGTGAAGCGGCCGAGGGCATTGAAAAGACAGTTGCCGCCTTTATGAATATGGTCGAGGCGCAGAGGTGATCACCGCTGCGCTACGGCAGCGGCCGGCCGACATGGAGTTCATACCCGGGATTGTAATGAATTGTCGACTCTGCTAGCATCACGCAGCCCGTTTCTTTCACTAATAAAAGGAGTAACCATCATGCAAAAGTACCGTTGTGTTGTCTGCAATTATATCTACGATCCGGAAGTCGGCGACCCGGACAGCGGCATCGAACCGGGAACCGCCTTTGAAGACATTCCGGAAGACTGGGTCTGCCCTTTGTGTGGTGTCGACAAATCAAATTTTGAGCCGGCATAAGTCCTGTCTTATCTGACTGATCTCCTTAAAAAGTCCGGCGGTGCCATGCACTTCCGGGCTTTTTTAAACGCCTGAGGACGCCCTCTATGGTCCGCAAAAACAGCGATCGGCAAACCGTGGCAACCGCCCCGCCCCAAGGCCAGGTGCGTAAACCGGACTGGTTGAAGGTCCGTTTCCCGGCGGGGGAAAATTATCGCCGCATCGACCGCTATCACCGCCTGCACGGCCTGCATTCCGTCTGCCGCAGTGCTGCCTGCCCCAATCAGGGAGAATGCTGGAACAAGGGCACGGCGACTTTTATGATCCTCGGCAACCAGTGCACCCGCCACTGCTCCTTCTGCAATGTCGCCCACGCCACACCCGGACCGCCGGATGCCGGTGAGCCCCTGGGCGTCGCCACGGCCATTGCTGAACTGGAACTGCGCCATGCCGTTATCACCTCCGTCACCCGCGATGACCTTGCCGACGGCGGCGCCGCCCACTTCGCCGCCCTGGTCGGGGCCATCAGACAGCAGGCCCCCGCCTGTCGTATTGAGCTGCTCATTCCCGATCTGGCCGGCAACCAGAAGGCTCTTGAGATCATTATCGAGGCACAGCCGGATATCATCGGCCACAATATGGAAACCGTTCCCCGCCTTTATTCCGAGGTCCGTCCCGGGGCCGACTACGGTCGCTCCCTCAAGGTCCTGGGAACCGCCGGCCAACGGGCGCCACAGATCATGACCAAGTCAGGCTTGATGCTGGGGATGGGTGAAACGGAAGAAGAAGTGCGTCAGGTCATGGCGGATTTGCGCGAGCAGGGATGCCGGCTGCTGACCCTGGGACAGTATCTGGCGCCGACAAAGGCTCATTTTCCTGTCATTCGTTACCTGAGTCCGGCGGAGTTTACCCGTTATGCCGAGCACGCTCGCGCCCTGGGTTTTGATCACGCGGAAGCCGGGCCTTTGGTGCGCTCATCCTATCATGCCGAAGAACAATTTCATGCCCGCGAGAAAAAAGATCATGGATAACTTCACCATCGTCCGACCGGAACACCTTAATCACCACGGCTATCTGTTCGGCGGCGTCATGCTCAAATGGATTGACGAAAATGCCTGGATGGCGGCCAGCCGCGATTATCCCGGCAGCAGCCTGGTGACTGTCGGCATGGATGCCTGCCGGTTCAAGCATCGGGTCACCAACGGCTCCATCCTGCGTTTTCAGATGACGAAAATCAGCCAGGGAAGAACCTCCCTGACCTACAACGTGGTGGTTTATGCCGACGCTCCCGGCGCCCGGGAGGAGAAGGAGGTATTCAGCACTGCCGTCAGTTTTGTCAATCTCGATACCGAGGGTCGCCCTGAAGAGCTGCCGCGCTGACCGTCGCGCCCCTGACAAAGAAAACCCGCAACCCTCTGCTGAAAAGGATTGCGGGTTAAAAAGCTTCCGTTGCGCACTGTTGCCTATCAGGCTCTCACGTCGAGATTCAGGCCTTTCTGAGTCTGTTCGGCAATTTCCAGACGGAGCTGCTCGTTTTGCATGGTCTGTTCCGTTTTGTCACCGGTGCGGGTCAACACGTCAAAACCGGTCTGGCCTCTCTGGGTCGAAGCCTCCTGATTGTACATACTTGCTGCTGCCGAGATATCCAGTGCCATCTTCATCCTCCTTAGCGTCAGGCTCACATAAGGTGCATGTTAACAGCAAAACCCGATCAGGGTCAACGCCAATCGATTGGCCCTGCTTAATAATTTGCCCCACTTTCCCCTTTATTTCCCCCTCGCTTATTGCTACCTGCTCCTGACTGTTTTATAATCCCCGCGTTTCGTTGAACTGTGACAGACCGTCCCTCATCCAAGGGTGAACCTATCCATGAACATCGCATCCCATGTCAGCCCCCAATGGCTTGAAGCTCAGTATCAGCTATACACACAGGATCCGCAGCAGGTACCTGCTGAATGGCGCGCTTTTTTTGCCGGTTTTGAATTTGCCGCCGACCGGCAGCAGCGTCTGGCCGGTGACAGCAAACCGGCGGCGGTTCAGGCATTAATCCGGCGTTACCGCGAAATCGGTCACATCTATGCCTGCGTCGATCCCCTGTCCCCCTGCTCCCTTGATCATCCGTTGCTGAACCTGTCTGCTTTCGGCCTGACCGACAACGACCTGGGCCGGGAGTTTTCCGTTGTCGACTTTATTCGTGAACAGGCCACCCTCAAAGAAATCGTCGACATCCTCAAACAGACCTATTGCCGCTCTCTGGGGCTTGAGTTCATGCACATTCCCATCCCCGAAGAGCGCAGCTGGCTGCAGGGCAAGGCGGAGATCAACGGCAACCGGGCGCTGCTGACGGAAGAGCAGAAAATCACCATCTATCGAGGGCTGGTCAAGGCGACCCGTTTTGAAAACTTTCTGCACCGCAAATTTGTCGGACAGAAACGGTTCTCCCTTGAAGGGGGAGAGTCGATGATCCCTCTGCTCGACCATATCATCACCCGCGCTCCCGGCCTGGCCATCGAACAGGTCGTTGTCGGCATGGCCCATCGGGGCCGCCTGAATGTGCTGGCCAACATCTTTAAAAAGCCCCTGGAGAACATGTTCGCCGAATTCGGCGACAATGCCTGCTACCAGATTGTCGGTGAAGGGGATGTGAAATATCACAAAGGCTACACCGCCTACCGTACCCTGGCGGACGGTACCGTCCGTATCTCCCTGGCCTCCAATCCCAGCCATCTGGAAGCCGTCAATCCGGTGGTCGAAGGCAAGGCCAGAGCCCGGCAGGATCGCCACGGGGGGGATGGACGGCGCGCCATCATGCCTCTGCTCATCCACGGCGATGCGGCCTTTGCCGGTCAGGGGATGGTGGCCGAAACCCTGAATCTGTCGCAGCTCGACGGCTACAAGACCGGCGGCACCCTGCACCTGGTCATCAACAACCAGATCGGCTTCACCACCGCGCCGACGGATTCCCGCTCTACCCTCTACGCCACCGACGTTGCCAAAATGCTGAATATTCCTGTCTTCCATGTCCACGGGGATGATCCGGAAGCCCTCATCCAGGCCGCGAACATCGCCATGGAATACCGTCAGCGATACCGCAAGGACGTCGTCATCGAGATGATCTGCTATCGCCGTCACGGTCACAACGAAGGAGACGAACCCTTTTTCACCCAGCCCCTGATGTACGAAAAAATCAGCAATCATCCGTTGACCGCGGAGATCTACAAAAATCAGTTACAGCTTGAAGGGATCGAGACGGAGCAGCTGGAAAAGATCGACAGCGAAATCGAAGCCCAGCTCGAAGACGCCCTGAGTCGTCAGGTCTGCGCCCTGCATGAGGTGTTTCTGAAACAGTGGTCGCATATTTCGCGGCATTTCAATTTTGATCCCGTAACCACCGGCATCAAGACGGAAACCCTGCTGCACCTGAGTGAACAACTGACCAGCCTCCCGGACAACTTCTCCGCTCACCGTAAAATCGCCGCCCTGATGAAAAAGCGGCACAAACTGGTCACCGACGGTGAAGGCATCGACTGGGGCACGGCTGAGGCCCTGGCCTTTGCCGGCCTGGTTGCCGAAGGCACCTCGGTGCGCCTGTCCGGGCAGGATTCGCGCCGGGGCACCTTTAACCACCGTCACGCCACCCTGTACGACACCACCACCGGCGCCCGCTACACGCCTCTGGCAAAGATCGCCCGGGAAGCCGATTGCCGTTTTGACGTGTTCAACAGCATGCTTTCCGAAGCGGCGGTCATGGGCTTTGATTACGGTTATTCCGTGGAAACACCGGATGATCTGACTATCTGGGAGGCGCAATTCGGCGACTTCGCCAACGGCGCCCAGGTTATCATCGATCAGTTCATCGCCAGCAGCCTGGCCAAATGGGATCGCCCCACCGGACTGACCCTGTTTCTTCCCCACGGCTACGAGGGGCAGGGGCCGGAACACTCCAGTGCCCGCATTGAACGCTTTCTGCAGCTCTGTGCCGACAACAACCTGCTGGTTGTCTATCCGAGCACGCCGGCGCAGTTCTTCCACGTTCTGCGACGGCAGGTGCGCAGCGCCTTCCGCCGTCCCCTGGTGGTTTTCACCCCCAAGGCTCTGCTGCGCCATCCGGCCTGCATCTCCACCCTGGATGAACTGGCGACGGGCTCGTTTCAGGAGATCCTGGCGGATACGGCAGTTACCCCTGCCGCCTGTCGCCGCCTGATCTTCTGCTCCGGCAAAATCTATTACGATCTGCTGCAACAGCGTCAGGAAGCTGGCTACAATGACGTTGCCCTGGTCCGCCTGGAACAGCTCTATCCCCTGCACGAAAGCCGGCTGCAAGAGGTGGTCGCGCCCTATGCCGACAACGTCGAATACCTCTGGGTGCAGGAAGAAAATGCCAACGGCGGCGCCTGGGATCATCTGCGTCCGCGCCTGCGCACCCTGCTGGGCCGGGAGCCGGTCTATGTCGGGCGCAAGGCCTCTGCCAGCACGGCAACAGGGTCTCACCGTATCCACAAGGATGAGCAGCAGCAGATTATCAACAGCGCTTTTGCACCCCTGAAATAAAGGCCTTCATTATGGAAATCAAAGTCCCCCAGGTTGGTGAATCAATCGTCGAAGCAGAAATCGGCAGCTGGCACAAAAAAGATGGTGATTATGTCACCCGGGATGAACTGCTGCTGGAGCTGGAAACGGAAAAGGTCAATGTCGAGATCAACGCCGACGAGTCCGGCGTCCTGAAGATCCTCGCCGC
>CALFFB010000029.1 GCA_937958075.1 uncultured Geobacteraceae bacterium
TTATTCAACCTGATCCCGCCACTGATCGGTGGTAAACCAGTATGCGTATCGCTCCTGCAGCCAGTTGTCGGCATGGCGCAGCCGGACCCAGTTATTGAGGAAATTGAGGAAGTCTACGTCCCCTTTGCGGATGGCAAAACCGATAGGCTCACGGGTAAAGGTTTCCCCCTCAAGGGGCAGATACAACCGGTCGGGATATTTCAGCACCTGAAATTCAGGAAAAGGCTGGGAGGCGACCATGGCCGCTGCCCGGTTGTTCAGTACCTCCTGCAGGGCCTGGCCTTCATCGTCGAACAGCCGCAGCTGCGCCCTGGGCAGATATTTCTGCGCTGCTGCCGCTGCCGTGGTGCCGATGCGAGCGACAATCTCGACCTCGGGCGCATTAAAGGCTTCCAGCCCCAGGCGCTCCGGTGTCGATCGCTTGTTGGCAATAATCGACATTCCGCTGAACTCGTAGGGATCGCTGAAATTGACTTTGAGGTTACGCGCCGGAGTAATGCCCATGCCGCCGATGATGATATCAAACTTGCCTGTGAGCAAGGCCGGGATAATTCCCGACCAGCGGGTCGGCACCAACTCCAGTTCCACCTCCATATCCGCCGCCAGCCGACGCGCGACATCGATCTCAAAACCGACATACTCACCGGTCTTGTCCTGCATGGCCCAGGGCACAAAGGTGGAAAAACCGACCCGCAGGCGATTCTTCACTATTACCTGTTCGAGGGTACTCTGCTGTGTCAGCTCCTGACGGACACTGGCCGCCAGGGGGGCCGCCAGCATGAGCAGACACAGAAGGAAAACCAGGATCCTGTTGTTCATCAGCCAACTCCTTGCAGGAAGAGGTTATGTCCGGGAGAAAAGACGATATTCAAGATACTTTACCAATAACGTCAGCAGCAAGGTCACCGCCAGATAAATCGCCGCAACGGCAAACCAGACCTCGAACGTAAGAAAGGTTTCAGCAATGATCTGCTGGCCCCGCATGGTCAGATCGTAAATAGCAATAGTCGACACCAGCGCCGAATCCTTGACCAGGGAGATCCCCTGACTGGTCAAGGGCGGCAGCATGTTGCGCAACGCCTGGGGCAGAATCACATAGCGGTAAGTCTGGCGGTGATTCATCCCCAGAGAGGCACTTGCCTCCCACTGCCCCCTGGGCAGAGCGAGAATGCCGGCGCGCACAATTTCCGAAGCGTAGGCGCCCTCGAACAGACTCAAGGCCAGAACCGCCGCCGTAAAACGCCCCATATCAAAAATCGGGGCAAATACAAAATAGACGACAAAAATCTGGATCAGCAGCGGTGTATTTCGAATCAGTTCAAGATAGATCCGCGCCATACCTGCAGCCATGTGGCTGCGCGACAGCCGCATCAGGGCGACACAGACGCCGATCAACAGGGACACCACCAGGCTGACGGCAACAATCTCCAGGGTAATCCGGAGCCCCTGCAGCAGGGGTCCGAAACTGATGCCATCGGTTGTCCACTGCACCAGATAACGCTGGAGGCGGTGCCATTGCCAGTTATAGCCGAGGCCTTCTGCCCCCCTCAGCAGTCCGATGCAGCCTCCCGCGGCGACCAGAACAAAGGCCGATAGCTGCAGCAGGTCGGTTGTCCGCACCGAACGGATTGCAGCCCGGAGGCCAGCGAGTACCCCCGAAAAGGTGACAGCGCAGGGAGACTCACCCATGGTCCGACCGACACGGACACATCAGCGCGCCTGGCGTCCTTTGCTCAGGTACTGCTGATGATAGTCTTCTGCCCGCCAGAAGGTCGTTGCTGGAACAATCTCGGTAACGACAGGATCCTTATAGCGGCCTGAAGCGGTCAGCTCCGCCCTGACCTCCTCCGCCTGGTGCTGCTGCTCCGGAGTATGAAAAAATATTGCCGACCGATACTGGGTCCCGATGTCCCAGCCCTGGCGATTGAGGGTCGTTGGATTGTGGCAGCGGAAAAATTCATCCACCAGCTGCCGATAACTGATGCGCAGCGGGTCAAACTGCAGATCAACAACTTCAGCGTGCCCGGTTTCGCCGCTGCAGACCAGTTCGTAGGTGGGATTGTCCACCGTGCCCCCCATATAACCGACGGCCGTCTTTCCCACCCCGTTGAGCCTGCGAAAACGCTCTTCGACTCCCCAGAAACAGCCTGCAGCAAAGGTTGCTCTGTTCATTAATGCCTCCGTTCATAAAAGAACAGTGCTCTGCCCACTGTCCCTCGTTACCCTGGTCATCAGAGGAGGGTCAATATCAGCAGATTAACACAGCCGATGAAAAATCCGAGAATCGCCCCGAACAGGTTGATGTATTTGAATTGTTCCTTCATTACCCCCATGAGCAGATCCTCCACCTGGAGCAGGTTCAAGCCGTTGACCTTGTCTTCGACCATCTGTCGCACGTTGAGGGTTTCAACCAGACGGGGAGCTTCCTTCTTCAGCATGTCCTCCACCAGGCGACAGACCCCATCTTCAAGCTGTCCGCGCAGATCGGCCGGTAAACGCGATGACAGCAGCCCCAGGGGTTTCTCATAAATCCAGATATTGCTCTGCTCCATCAGAACCTTCTCAACGGTTGCTTGCATCTGCTTTGAGCGCACAGCCTTGAGAATTTTCTGTGTCAATCCATCAAGACCACTCTCTATCCCCCGGTGGGGCAGCAGGTTGCTGAGGAGGTCGGAAAACGGGCGATCCTTGATGCGATCGATGGCACTTTCCGTCAGGATCAAAGCCTGATCTACCGTTGCGTCCGACTGCAGTTTAAGAACCATCTGCTCTTTGACAAAGGTCCTTGCTCCGGCAATATTTTCTCTAGATATATTTTGAACATAACTCTTAATTGAACGATCAAGAAGGGCATTCGCTCTTTCTCTTGCCATGTATGCCAATCGTTTTTGGGTTTCCTCCTGTTGCAGCCAGAGGGCCAGTTCGTCTCCCGCCCGATCAAGAAACGCCGGGATTTTTGCGTAGAGTTTTTTCAGGTCGATAAATCCCGTCAGCAGTCCGGCCATCCCCCCGAGGGAATCGAGAAAGCCGTCGATGGCGACCTGCCCCTTTTTGACCAGCTGCTGGCGAAACTGCGGATCCTGAAACATCCCGCCGAATTTCTCGATCAGTACCGGCAGTTCCCGTTCAACCTGATCCAGCACCACCTCCACCAGTTCCTCCGGCAGGTGCTCCCGCACAGGTCGCTCACTGGCCAGCAAGCGGGCGGTTTTGCCATCGATATAACGACCGACCAGGGCCGCGGTCGCCGGCGACTGAAGCCAGCGGCTGTAGCAATGCCGCAGATGCTCCTGCAGTTCCTCACTCCGCTGCGCTGTGAGCAGCCCGGCCAGATTCTGCTCCAGCCACTGTTCGCCCTGTTCACGGATAAAGGTGTGCAGGCGCACTTCAAAGGCGTCACTGGCCAGATAGGTGTTGATCAATGCACTGACTTTACCCTGCGCCAGTCCGACAAGATCGTCAAAGCGCCGGCGCAGATGCCCTGGTACCAGACCGGCCAGGGACCCCACGGGCCGGTCAAGAAGCGTCCCTATCCTGGCGGTGACTGCCAGATGCAGTTCAGTTTGAATGGCCTCCTTTTCCAGCGCCCGCCCGACATCCGCCGCCGTGAGCAGATGGTCACCGACCATCTCCCCCATTTTGGCCGCCAGCTCCCCCCGCTTGCCCGGAATAATACCCGGCGTCAAGGGAATCCTGACCCCCAGCAGCCGCCAGGGCCGCAGGGGGCGGAACAACATACGAATGGCAATATAGTTGGTAATGTAACCGATGAGGGCGCCCAGCAGGGGCGGCAGCAGAAACGGCAGGTACTGGGAAATGGTCATCACAGTTTAAGCTTGAGCAACAGGAACAATTTCGCCGATGAGATCATAATCCGTAGAATCCGTGATCCGCAGTTGCACATAGTCCCCGACATTGGCCTGGCCGGCGGTAATCAGACACTGCCCGTCGATATCAGGGGCCTGTCGGGCGCTGCGGCCTTTAAGCAACAGGTCGGTCTCGTCGCTGTAGCCCTCCACCAGGACCTCCTCGATGCGGCCGACCAGTGCCCGGTTTTTCTGGAAGGAGACCCGGGCCTGGGCTTTCATCAGCTTGTTGTATCTGGCTTTTTTGGTTTGTCCCGGCACCTGGCGGGGCAGATCCGCCGCCGGGGTTCCTTCTTCACGCGAGTAGCGAAATACCCCGACCCGCTCAAAATGCCCCTCTTCTACAAATTTCTGCAGCTTGTCGAACTGCTCAGGGGTTTCTCCGGGAAACCCGACAATAAAGGTGGTGCGCAGGGTCAGATCGGGAATCCGCCGGCGCATGCGCGTGATCAGCTGCCGTGTCTGGCCTTCGTCAAGGCGGCGATTCATCTGCCGAAGGATTGCGTCATCAATGTGCTGCAGTGGCAGATCAAGGTAGTTGCAGATTTTCCGTTCGCTGGCGATCAGCTCGATCAGCTCATCGGTGATCCCGTCCGGATACGCGTAAAGCAGGCGCAGCCACACCAGCCCGTCGATTTTAACCAGCTCTTTGAGCAGTGCCGGCAGGTTTGCGCCATCGCTACGATCCTGGCCGAAGGCGGTGATATCCTGGGCGATCAGGTTGATTTCCGTCACCCCCCTGGCAACCAGCCCCTGAACTTCAGCAACCAGCGACGGGATGCTGCGCGACCGCAGATTACCGCGCAATTGCGGGATGACACAATAGGAACAGCGGTTGGAGCAGCCTTCGGCGATCTTCACATAATTACTGTAGACCGGCGAGGAATTGACCCGCAGGGTGGTGTGATCGTAAAGATAATCGGGCGTTCCGATCTGACGGGTGGGAACGTCGCGGTCGAACTGCTGTTCCAGCAGCTCGACAATGCGCGCGCCCTCCGAGGTGCCGATGAACAGATCGACTTCGGGCAGCTGCTGCTGCAGCTGCTCCTGATAGCGTTGCGGCAGACAGCCGGACACCACCAGCAGTTTGCAGCGACCGTGCTGTTTGTGCTCGGCAACCTCGAGAATCGTGTCCACCGATTCTTCCTTGGCATCATTGATAAAGGCACAGGTGTTGACAATAATGATATCCGCCTGCTGTTCATCGACCACAATCTCGTAGCGATCGGCGGGCAATTGTCCAAGCATGACCTCGGCGTCGACCAGATTTTTTGGACAGCCTAAACTGACGAGACTGACTTTTAATTTATTCACCAATGACTTTTTCCTTGAACTGTTATCGGATAAACATCTGAAAGAATGAACATGTTTCCTGAAAATCAGGAACGCAGATTCTCGAACTGCAGATCAATTCCAAGGTCCTTGCCCTTGAGCAGTTGCATAATTTCCTGCAGATCGTCAATCTTCTTTCCGGTCACCCGAACCTGATCGTCCATGATCTGCGCCTGCACTTTCAGCTTGGTCTCCTTGATCAACTTGACAATCTCCTTGGCCTTCTCCTTGGAGATACCCTGGACAACAGCCGCCCTGACCCGTATCGCACCATGTGAGGCCGGCTCTTCCTTGCCGTAATCGAGGCACCTGGGAGACAGGTTCCGCCGGACGAACTTGCTGATGAGGACATCCTTGATGGCCTGCAGCTTATAATCATCCGCAGCAAAGATTTTCAGACTGTCCTTTTCCAGCTCAAGTTCATTGACAGTTCCCTTGAAATCATAGCGCTGGCCGATCTCCTTGATCGCCTGATTCACCGCATTGTCCACTTCCTGCAGATCAACTTTTGACACAATATCGAAACTGGGCATCGCTCACTCCCGCCATGTCGTTGGCTTTAGATGATGTACTTTGTCTTGCACGCTGAAATCGCCCCGGCCCTGCGTCCGAACCGGTTTGAACTCTGCTTTTTGTCTGGATTTATTCAGCACAGGGACGTTAACCCCTTTAGGGACTTTTCCCCACCCTGGCCGTTCGACCATCACCATCAGCAGCGCCGGACACCCTTATCACAGGTTTGCCGCTCCCGTGCCCGGATTTGAGCTGAATAGCGTGACCTTTGTTTTTTGAATTGAGGGGTTATATCATAAAAGGTGAGATTGGACAAAGAGCGGACCAGGGAAAAATCCGCAGCTAAAAGGCCATATCCTTTTCCGGTATCACCTGTTCGACCCCCGGCGGTACATCAAAGATGAAATGACTTTCCGCCAGGTTGATATTCCATTGAGGATTATCAAAGAGGATTTTTGTCAGATTCCCCTGGGGATCTTCCACCTCGGTCGCAACCAATGGAAATACGGATAGCTTTCTGCTGTTGTTTCCATTTTGGACGGCAGCAACAGCGTCAGCGTTGACCACAACCTTGATGTGACGGAAAAACCGTGATTCCTGCTGTGGTTTCAGGAGCAGCTGGTAATGGCCCTCCGCATCCTGACGTGGCTGGGCCCAGTCAATGTGAAAGTTCCGCGCCAGATCACCAAGGCCGCTGAAAAAGGTTAAGGGATTATCGCCATAGTCGATGTTGACCTGGGAGATGTCACTGATGACCACCTGCTGGTTCTCCTGCTGGTAGACCCACAGGGTTGAGCCGTCGGACACCACCTCCTGCACAGCCGGTGTCCGGTAATTCCAGCGGAATTGCGGTAACGGCATGGTATCGCCGGCAGCATTGCGAAAACGGAACCAGACCTCTCCCTCCGCACGCTGGGTGCGGCTGATGGCGACAATGGTGGACAGCTGGGTGAATGCTGCGGAAAAATCCGTAATCCGTGATGATGCCAGCGCCTGCTGGCGAAAAGGGGTTTCCAGGGTGGCGAGCACAGTAGCCAGAGGAACCGGTTCGGCAGCAAGGACATTCCCCGGAAGCCATACCACCAGCATCAGCGCCAGCAGACAGGTCGTTAGTTTTTCTGACACCCTGTTCCTCCTTATTGTGACGAGATTCATTTCTTTTGTTCAAGAGCCTGACGGGCCGCTCGTAACAACTGATTTTCGTAAAAAGGTTTGACAATATAGCCGGCGGCTCCAGCATTGAGAACTTCTTCCACCAGTTTTTTTTCTCCCAGAGCACTGCAGACCAGAATGCGTGCCCGGTCATTCCGGCGCAGAATCCGGCGCATGGTCTCCAGTCCCCCGACCCTGGGCATGACCAGATCCAGAACAACCAGATCCGGTTCGTATTCACGATACAGAGCTGCTGCCTCCTCGCCGTCTGCCGCATCGGCGACAACATCCCAGCCCGCATCGGTGAAGATCTCCCGCAGGATGGTGCGCATGTACCTGGCGTCGTCAACGATCAGAACCCGTCCAGCCATAGGCTCTCCCTCTTTTGCCCTTTATTGCCAACGGCCGGCAGCGGATCACCGGCCTGCTGATCCCTCTGCTTTCGCTAGTCCGACCTGAAATGGTCAAACCCCCGCTGTCGGCACTGATATTCCGTTCCATCCTCCCTGCTGATCCGCAGCCCCTGCTGCTGACAAACGGTTCCTATCCTGGTGACTTTCACCTCTGGCTCCAGGCGCTGCTGGAGATCCGCCCAGGGGGAAGTAAAGAGCAACTCATAATCTTCCCCGCCGGCGAGGGCCAGGTCAAACAGTTCGGGCTCTGCCGTGCAGGCGTCCCTGAATGCCGGTGACAGGGGGACCTTCTCCCGGCTGATTTCCGCACCGACACCGGAAGCAACAAGCAGATGCGTCAAATCGGCCAGCAGTCCGTCAGAGACATCGATCATCGCGGTTGCCCAGCCGCCGGCAGCCAGGTACCGTCCCAGGGCCACCTGCGCCCTCGGTGTATGCAGGCGTGCCGCCAGGCAGGTCGCAGGCTGCTGTCCCGCTTGCAGTCGCTGTAACGCCAGCGCACTGTCCCCCAGGGTCCCGGATACGTAAATACTGTCGCCGGGCGCGGCTCCACTCCGTCTGATGATCTGTTCAGGACTGACCGTTCCATGGACCGTCACCGAGATCATCAGGGGGCCGGGTGAAGCACAGGTATCGCCCCCTGCAAGGACAACATTGCAGGCCTTCGCTTCAGCGATGAAACCACGGATAAACGCGTGCAGGTCTTCGGTCACCATCTGTCTGGAGAAGCCGAGTCCGAGAAAAAGGGTCCGGGGGCTGCCGCCCATGGCGGCGATATCGCTCAGATTGACGGCTACGGACTTGCGTCCCAGATCGAACATGGATGTCCAGCAACGCCTGAAGTGGACATCCTCAATGAGCAGATCCGTACTTGTCAGCAGCAGCTGATCCGCCGCCGTTTGTTCAACAGCGCAATCATCTCCGATACCATCGAGCAGGTTGTGTCCCCCTCCCACCTGGGACTGAATCCAGCGGATCAGCTCAAATTCACCTTGCCTGCTGTCCCCCTCGGATTTTTGCCTGCGCGTTGCTGTACGACTGGAGTCCGTCATGGTGATCCTGTTTCCCTGATTGCGGATTCAACCGCCATTGTACCGCAAAAAAGGCGGCCGGCATATGCCGACCGCCCTGTCTTTAGCTCTGTTCTGCTGGCCTTTTGCGGTCAGACCTGGGGACCGGCCTTGGTGAAATCGAAATCACTGTCTTCATCTTCCAGATATTTTTTAAAGTTCTGGATGAACATGCCGGCCAGTTTGTTGGCGGTACGATCAAAGGCTTCTTTATCCTCCCAGGCGTTGCGTGGATTCAGCAGCTTCGCATCAACACCCGGCAGCTCTTTGGGGATATTCAGTTTGAAAAATCGGGTCTGGTCAAATTCTGCGGTCAGAATACTGCCATCGAGAATAGCGTTGATGCAGGCGCGGGTCGCCTTGATGCTCATGCGCTTGCCGACGCCGTAACCGCCGCCGGTCCAACCGGTATTGACCAGATAGGCATTGACGTTGTGCTGCTCCATCTTCTCTCCCAGCAGCTTGGCATATCGCGTTGGATGCAGCGGCAGAAACGCCTCGCCGAAACAGGCGGAGAAGGTCGCCGAAGGTTCGGTTACGCCCCGTTCGGTACCGGCCACCTTGGCCGTGTAGCCGGAGAGGAAATAATACATTGCCTGTTCTTTGGTCAACCTGGATACCGGTGGCAGAACCCCGAAGGCGTCACACGTCAGAAAGATGATGTTTTTCGGATGGCCGGCACGCAGACTCGGCTCATAATTGTCGATATGATGAATGGGGTAGGAAACGCGGGTGTTTTCGGTTTTGGATTTGTCGGAGAAGTTGATCACCCCGTCTTCATCGTAAACAACATTTTCCAGCAGGGCGTCACGTCGGATGGCATTGAAAATTTCCGGCTCACTGTCCGCCGACAGATCAATACATTTCGCGTAACAGCCCCCTTCAAAGTTGAAGATGCCGTCGTTGTCCCAGCCGTGCTCGTCATCACCGATGAGCTTGCGTGAGGCATCCGTTGACAGGGTCGTCTTGCCGGTTCCGGACAGGCCGAAGAACAGACAGACATCCCCATCCTTGCCGACATTGGCGCTGCAATGCATGGAGAGAATTTTTTCCAGGGGCAGCCAGTAGTTCATCATGGTGAAGATCCCCTTTTTCATCTCTCCGCCATACCAGGTGCCGCCAATGATCGCGATATTTTTTTCGATATTGAAAACGACAAAGACGTCGGAGTTCAGCCCCATTTCCTTCCAGCGTTTGTTGCTGAAACCGGCAGCGTTGTAGACCATGAAATCCGGAGCGAAGGTTTTCAGGCTGTCTTCATCGGGACGGATAAACATGTTTTTAACAAAGTGGGACTGCCATGCGATCTCCGTCACGAAGCGAACCCTGCGCGTCGTTGCCGGATTGGCGCCGGCAAAACCGTCTGTTACGTAGATATCCTTGCCCGACAGATAATCGATAACCCCGGCATACAGTTCTTCAAAAAATTCGGCGGAAATTCGCTGATTGATGGTCCCCCAGGCGATATGATCACGCGACGGGTCCTGTTTTACAAAGTATTTATCCTTGGGTGAGCGTCCGGTAAACTTGCCGGTATCGACCATCATGGTCCCGTTTGCCGAGAGCGCTCCTTCCTTATTTGCCACTTCATGCTCAAACAGTTCGTCGTAACTCAGGTTATGGTAAACCTTGCCGATTCCCTTCAGCCCCAGCACTTCCGCACTCAAATTACTCATTATTAGACTCCCCGTCTGTCAGGTTTTAAAATCCTGCCACTAGCGGCAGGGTTCGCAGATGTTATTTCTGTTATCTCGCCCGAAGCGCTCTGAATATAGCCCAACGATGCCTTTCAGGCAACCTTTGAGCCTGTATCCATCGTGTTTTTTGCCTTTTTGCAGTTGACCGCGTGCTGAAATACCCGGGCTATCGTGATATGCTGAGCGGGTACGATGCATGTACCCTGATCCGGCTGGATGAAGGAGGTCAAATTATGGAGATTTTCGTCACCGGAGCAACCGGTTTTGTCGGCCGGGAGCTTGTTCATCACCTCCTGCAGCAGGGGCATACCGTCCGGGCGTTGGTACGTACCGCTGAAGCCGCTCTGCCGGAGAGGGTCGAAACGGTACTTGGTGACGCAACCGAGTATCACAGGCTGGCCGGTGCAGCTGAAGGGTGTGAAGCCATCATCAATCTGGTTGGCATCATCCGGGAATTTCCACGCCGCGGCATCACCTTCGAGAAGCTGCACACGGAAACCACCCGCAACCTTGTCCGCCTGGCACACGACTGTCATATCAGGCGCTTTGTCCAGATGAGCGCCAACGGCACCCGGGATCAGGCGCATTCAGCTTATCATCAGAGCAAAAGGGCAGCGGAACTGCTGGTCATAGAGTCTGATCTTGACTGGACCATTTTCCGCCCGTCTCTCATCTACGGTCCTCGCGACCAGTTTGTCAATATGCTGGCTCAGCAGATCAAGATGCTGCCCGTTGTTCCTGTTCTGGGAGACGGCAGCTACCGAATGCAACCGGTCTTCGTCAAGGAGGTTGTACATTCCTTTGCCAGCTGTCTTGAGCGTCCGGAGTGCCTCCGGCAGGTATATCACTGCTGCGGTACCCGCACGTTATCCTATGATGAGTTGCTGGATGAAATCGGGCGGGCCCTCGACAAAAAGACGCCTGTGCGTAAATTTCACCAGCCCCTTGTCCTGATGCGCCCTCTCATAAAGGTATTGCAGCATCTGCCGTGGTTTCCTGTTACAAGTGAACAGCTGATTATGCTCCTTGAGGAAAATATCTGCTCTGAAGCTGACCACTGGCGCACCGAGTTCGCCCTTGCTGATGATGATTTTTCCGCGCATATCGGCAGCTATCTGCAATAAAAAAGCTCCCCGTTTTCGGGGAGCGATTACCTGAAGTTCAAACAGTTGCGTTTTGTGCGCCTAATGGGTTTGCTCTGATTTTTCAGCAGCTGAAGAAACCATACTTTCCAGCAGCACCTTGCTGCCAATGGATGCCGTTTTCTTGACCAGACGTTCTGCGGCCTCACCATCTTTTTTGCGAAAGGCCTCGAGCAGGCGGTCGTGCTCTTCAACCGATATCTGCATACGCCCGTCAACTGAAAGGGAGGCCATCCGCAAGCGATTGAATTTCATTCCGAGTTGATTGATCAGCTCGTGCAGCTTGTGGTTGTCTGCCGCCCTGAGAAAAATTTCATGAAACTCATTATGCACCCGATAGAAGGATTTCACATCCCGCTCTTCTGCTATTTTTCTGAGCTTATCGTTCACTGACTCAAGTCGTTCAATTTCTTTATCACTCAGATTGGCTGCGGCCAAGGCCGCGGCATAACCTTCCAGGATACTTTTGATCGCATAGAATTCCTGGACGTCCCGTTCTGACAAGGCGGCGACCACGGCCCCCTTGCGCGGGATAACCGTAAGATAACCTTCCGACTCCAGTTGCCGGAAAGCCTCGCGAATCGGTGTTCGACTGATACCGAAACGCTCTGCCAGTTCGGGCTCGGCGACCTTTTCTCCGGGCTTGAGATTCCCTTTAAGAATGGCATCACGAATGGTTTCGAGTATTCTTTCACGCAGCGTTTGGTGCCGCTCCAGGTGCTTGTTTTTCAAAGCGCTTCTCCCTGTTTTTTCTTTAAATTGTATACAGTATACAACACATGTCAATATTTTTTCTGGGCTTGTTCAGTTTTTTTCTAAAGTATTCCGACTGTTTTTTTCCAAAAAAAAAGAGCGTCGATAAGACGCTCTTTTGTAGACAGGGATGTTATCAGGCCGTTATTTCTTTTTACCCGCAACCTGGATGCGAATCATTGCGCGCTGCAGAGCGGCCTCCATGACCTTGTAGGACTTGTCCTCTTCCGACAGGGTCTTCAGGGCATCTTCCGCGCGCCCGAGGGCCGCCCTGGCCCGGGCCAGATCGATTTCGTCGGAGCGCTCAGCGGTATCCACAAGGACAGTGACCACGTCATCATCGACCTCAACATAACCCCAATTGACGGCAACGTGGAACTGCTGCTGACCAATTTTATAGCTCAATTCCCCGACCCGCAGGGTCGTCAGAATCGGGGTGTGCCCCGGCAGGATACCCAGCTCGCCGACCAGACCCGGAAGTGTCAGTTCATCGACCTCTTCTGAGAGAACCTGCTTGTATGGCGTCACCATTTCAAGCTTGAGTTTTGCAGCCATTTATGAAAATCCTTTAGCTAAAATTCTGATCCAAACCTTTTTAAGCTGCCATGCTCCGACCTTTTTCGATGGCCTCCTCGATTGTCCCCACCATGTAGAAGGCCTGCTCGGGCAAGGTGTCATGCTTACCCTCTACAATCTCTTTGAAACCTTTGATGGTATCCTTCAGCTCGACATACTTTCCGGGGGCACCGGTAAAAACCTCTGCGACGTGGAACGGTTGTGACAGGAATTTTTGAATCTTCCGGGCACGGGCCACGACCAGCTTGTCCTCTTCAGACAGTTCGTCCATGCCGAGAATGGCAATAATGTCCTGCAGATCCTTGTAACGCTGCAGGATATACTGGACGTCGCGGGCGACCTTGTAATGTTCCTCGCCGATGACCTGCGGATCAAGAATACGGCTGGTGGAATCGAGGGGGTCAACTGCTGGATAGATGCCCAGCTCGGCGATCTGCCGCGAGAGAACCGTCGTTGCGTCAAGGTGGGCAAAGGCCGTTGCCGGCGCCGGATCGGTCAAGTCATCCGCCGGAACATAAATAGCCTGAACGGAGGTAATGGATCCCTTGTCAGTCGTGGTAATCCGTTCCTGCAGCTCACCCATTTCCGTCGACAGGGTCGGCTGATAGCCAACCGCCGAGGGGATACGGCCAAGCAGGGCCGAAACCTCTGAACCCGCCTGGGTAAAACGGAAGATATTATCGACAAAGAGCAGCACATCCTGCCCTTCTTCATCGCGGAAATACTCGGCTACCGTCAGGGCGGAAAGAGCTACCCGGGCACGGGCTCCCGGCGGTTCATTCATCTGGCCGTAAATCAGTGCAGCCTTGTCGAGAACACCGGAATCTTTCATTTCTTCCCAGAGATCGTTCCCCTCACGCGTCCGCTCCCCGACACCGGCAAAAACCGAAAAACCGCCATGCTGCTGGGCAACATTGTTGATCAGTTCCATGATCAGAACTGTCTTACCGACGCCGGCACCGCCGAACAATCCAATTTTTCCGCCGCGTGAATAGGGGGCAAGGAGGTCAACAACCTTGATGCCGGTCTCGAAAGACTCAACCTTGGTCGACTGCTGAACAAAGGTGGGCGCGGGGCGATGAATCGGCCAGGCCAGCTCGTTTTCTACAGGACCTGCTTCGTCGATGGGTGCACCGACCACGTTCAGAATGCGTCCGAGGGTCTTGGCACCCACGGGCATCAGAATCTGATCACCGGTATCAAGGACATCCTGCCCACGTACCAGACCTTCCGTCGAGTCCATGGCGATGGTCCGCACCGTATTCTCGCCGAGATGCTGGGCAACCTCACAAACCAGGTTCCACTCGCTATCCCCCAGTGACGGATTGGTGATCTTCACCGCGTGATAAATTTCCGGCAATTTTCCCGGCTCGAACTCGACGTCGACAACAGGACCGATAACCTGTGTGATTTTACCTTTATTCATAATTTAACCTTTCCTCCTTATCCACCAAGGGAATAAGCCTGTTTTTGTATATCAGTATCTTATTTGATCGATTCCGCACCGGAAATAATTTCCATTAATTCTTTGGTAATCGCAGCCTGACGTGCGCGGTTGTACTGCAGGGTCAATTTGCCGATCATTTCTGAAGCGTTGCGGCTGGCACTATCCATGGCCGACATACGCGCTCCCTGTTCCGAAGCATTGGACTCTAGCAACGCCCGAAACAGCTGAACCTCCACCATCTTCGGCAGGATCTGGGCCAGGACTTCCGCGCGGTCCGGCTCGTAAAGATAATCGACGGTGTCGTTACTCTGGGTTTCCGATTCTGCGGCGGTAATCGGCAGGACCTTTTCCACAGTGACATTCTGGACGATAGCGCTTTGGAACGCGTTGTAGATAACGTACACGGCGTCGTAGGTCTCTTCCGTATACATCTGCACCACTTCCTCGCCAATCAACTGCGCGGTTTTAAAACTGACTGCGCCGGTGACATCCTCATAGACCTTGATGATTCGGTCACCGACCCGATTTTTCAGAAAATCCCGTCCCTTGCGCCCGATAATCAGGGCATCGACCTGAGCGAACCCTTCTTTATTGTTGCGGATAAAACGCTCGGCCTCTTTGGAAACATTGGCGTTAAAACCACCGCACAGTCCTCGATCCGCCGTCAGCAGAATCACCAGGGCCCGGTTTTTCTCGCGCTGGGTCAACAATGGATGACCATCCTGCTGCTCTTCGCGCCGTGCCAGATTGGCCAGTACGTGCTGTAGTTTATTTGCATACGGACGGGCAGCGACTGCTGCCTCCTGGGCGCGACGCAACTTGGCCGCCGCCACCATCTTCATCGCCTTGGTGATCTGCTGGGTGTTCTTGACCGATGAAATCCGCTTTTTAATGTCTTTCAGACTTGGCATTTGCTCTACCTTTTAGCTGCAATCAGGCGACAAACTGATTCTTGAATTCTTCCAACGCCTGCTTCAAGCGTGCTGTCAGATCATCATCCAGAGCTTTTTTCTCTTCGAGATCATTGATAATGTCGGACTTCTGCGTCTCCATGAAGGAGACAAGTTCCTGCTCGTAACGCTGCACGTCCGATGCCGGATACTGATCAACAAAACCGTTATTGGCAGCAAAGATCACAATGACCTGCTTGGCTACCGACATGGGCACATACTGCCCCTGCTTGAGGATCTCCACCAGCCGGGCACCACGATTGAGCTGGGCCTGGGTGGCGGCATCCAGGTCGGAACCAAACTGGGCAAAGGCCGCCATTTCCCGATACTGGGCCAGGGCCAGGCGCAAGGTTCCGGCAACCTGTTTCATGGCCTTGACCTGGGCCGAACCGCCGACACGCGATACGGACAGACCGACGTTGATTGCCGGACGCACGCCGGAATAGAAAAGGTCGGTCTCAAGGAAGATCTGACCGTCGGTAATGGAGATAACGTTGGTTGGAATATAGGCCGATACGTCACCAGCCTGGGTTTCAATAATAGGCAGCGCCGTCAGGGAACCAGCTCCGAGTTTGTCACTGAGCTTGGCCGCCCGCTCCAGCAGACGACTGTGCAGATAGAATACATCCCCCGGAAAGGCTTCACGTCCGGGTGGACGCCGCAGCAGCAGTGAGAGTTGACGATATGCAACCGCCTGCTTGGACAGGTCATCATAGATAATCAGGGCATGGCGGCCGCTGTCACGGAAGAATTCCCCCATGGTGACGCCGGTGTAGGGCGAAATGAACTGCAGTGGTGCCGGATCGGATGCTGTAGCGGCGACAACGATAGTGTAATCCATGGCTCCATGCTGACGCAGCTTGTCCACCACCTGGGCCACGGTCGACCGCTTCTGGCCGATAGCGACATAGATACAGATGACGCCGTTACCCTTCTGGTTGATGATCGTATCCACCGCGACAGCTGTTTTTCCGGTCTGGCGGTCACCGATAATCAATTCACGCTGACCCCGGCCGATGGGTACCATGGAGTCAATAGCCTTGAGACCCGTTTGCATCGGCTCATGCACCGATTTTCTGGCCACAATGCCCGGGGCCTTGATTTCGACCTGACTGTAGGTATCGGTCTTGATTTCGCCCTGACCATCTACCGGGATGCCAATACCGTTAACAACTCGACCGATAAGGGCTTCGCCTACGGGTACCTGGACAATTTTTTCCGTCCGCTTGACCAGATCGCCCTCCTTGATGTGTTCCGAATCACCAAGGATAGCAGCGCCGACATTATCTTCTTCGAGGTTGAGAACCATGCCCATGGTGCCTCCTGGAAATTCCAGGAGTTCACCCGACATGGCTTTGTCGAGACCGTGAATGCGCGCAATACCGTCACCTACAGAGATAATGGTCCCTGTTTCGCTGACTTCCACCTCGCGACCAAAATTTTCGATCTGCTTTTTAATGATCGCACTGATTTCTTCTGCTCTGATTTCCATAGTCCTGTCCCGTTACCCCTTTGTTAAGGTATCTGCTATGCGTTTCAACTGGGTACTTACACTCCCGTCAAACAGCCTCCCGGCCATTTCCGCCCGCAGGCCACCAATTAACGCCTTGTTATGTTCCACACTGAGCACCACCGTCTTGCCGGTCTGCTGCTCAAGCCCTTTACGTATCTTTTCTACGCGTTCCTTATCAAGCTTGTTAGCTGCCGTAATTTTGGCCCGGATGACACCGGACAACTCGTCGGCAAACCGCTTGTAGTTTGCTTCAATTTGCGGCAGATAGGAGATGCGCCCCTTGGCCAGCAGCAGCTGCAGAAATTTCACCAGCTGCTCACTGAGGTTCAACGTGGCGACAACGTCACTGAGAATCGCTGTTTTTTTCGTCCACGCCAGGGTCGGGCTGTCCAACAGTAGGCGCAGCAAATCTTCCCGCTTGAACAGTCCTGCTACCGTTGCCAGCTCATCGCCGCACACATTGACCTGTTTGTTTTCTTCGGCAATGGCCAGCAGGGCCTTTGCGTATCGAATAGCTATCGCACTGTTACTCAATTGAGGTCTCCTACCTTCTGCATGTATTCATCGATAAGCCGGCCGTCGTCATCTTTCGTAAAATTCTTTTTCAGCACTTCTTCAGCTATCCCAACGGCCAACTGAACGGCCTCTTGCTGCAAAGCAGTCTTTGCTTTTTCCACTTCCAGGTCTGCCGCCTTTTCAGCGTCCTGCTCGATTTTAGCCGCCATGGCGTTGGCATTTGCTATGATTTTGGCTTTCTCTGCTTCCGCTTCCTGCTTGATGGCTGCGGTAATGGAGGCTATCTCCTCTGTTGCCAGACTCAGCTTCTTGTCATACTCGGCAAATTTTGCTTCCGCTTCCTCTTTTGCCCTTCTTGCCTCGTCAAGGGCTTTTTCGATTTCATCCCTGCGACCGGACAGTCCATTTTTTATCGGCTTACGCAATATCAGATAGAGTACGGCAACCACGATAGCAAAATTCAACAAACGGTAAAGAAAGTCCTTTAGCAGGGTCGCACTGTCCGCATGGCCTTCACCCGCGGCCAAGGCCAGTCCGCAACTTATCACGACCAGAGTAAGGGTTGTTCCTGCTGTAATTAAATGGCGGTACATTTTTTCAACCTTCCTGACGCTAAGACAGAGATCTGCCAAGTATCTTGGTCGCAATTTGTTCTGCGATGCCTTCAGCTTCCTTCTTCAAAGTATTGCTGGCTGCCGCTGACTCGGCGGCGACCCTGCCCTTGATCTGTTGCAACTTCTCCGTCGCTTTCTGGTGAGCTGCGTTCAGGGTCTTCGCTTCTTCTTCATGCGCGATTTTCTTCAGCAGCGACCGTTCTTCATTAGCACTCTTTTTCGCTGCCGCCAGCTGCTCCTGATAGCGTTGCATCTTGCTGTCGATATCTGCCTGGAGTTCACGAGCTCGTGCATGCCCGCCGTCAATGGTTGACCGCCGCTTGTCCAGCATGGCGCGCAGGGGTTTGAACAGAATCCGGTTCAACAGATAAAGCAGAACGATAAAATTAATAAATTGAAGTATGAGCGTCCAGTTGAAATCTAGCACTTTGAGTTCACCCTTGTGTGGTTCTTGCTCGTTTATGTTGGTATACTGTATACACTTTTGGGGGTCCGCGGGAGCGGCCGGACACAGAAGAATGGCATAGCTATCACATCTGCTGTGCCGCTGTCAACTTCTCGTTTTTGATCGACAATTATTGTTAAGTCAGTTTTTTTTCGCTTCTGGGGTGCTTGTCGTGTGTTTCTCTTTTTTGCTGTCGCCATTCTCCCCTTTTCCGCGATCACCCGACATGGTTATTTCACCATTGAAAACAACGTTTTCCTCTATTTTCAGACAGGGTGTCTCAAGTCTTCCCTCGACCCTTGCCGGGGACCGTAATTCAATAAGTGATGTGGCCTTTATGTCGCCCTTGAATCGGCCACTCAATATCAGCGCTCCGACACGGATCTGCCCCTCGATAATGGCTGACTCACCCACGATAAGGGTATCGCTCGAATGGATCTCACCGGTAAAGTTTCCATCTATCCTGACCATTTCGTCAAAATTCAGAGTTCCCTCAAATCGACTTCCCGGCCCAAGAAAGGCCTTGATATCGGCCTTGTCCAGTGCTACCGGCTTTTTCATTTGCGCTCCATTTTTCTTATTGCCGAACATGTTACCACTCAGCTGGTCGGGTTATCTGGTTTTCGCTATGACTTACGCGTAACAGCTCAATAATACTCTGAAGCTCTTCCTGATCGTGAAAATGGATCTCCATGCGTCCACCCTGTTTTTTCCTTACAACCCTGACCTGGGTTCCCAACAGGGACTGCAGTTCATTCTCCAGTTCAAGCATGTCGGCATCAGGCTTAACCCTGACCGGCTTTTTTTCTTTTTCCCTGCCAAATTCTTTTATCTTTTTAATGAGTTTTTCAGTCTCCCGTACCGAAAGTTTTTTACGGATAACCTCATCACCAGCTTCGACTATATCCTCTTCTGAATCCAGGGATAACAGTGTTCGTGCATGTCCCATGCTCAACTGGCCAGCTGTCACCTGTTGCTTGATGGCTGCCGGCAGACGCAGCAACCGCAGAGCGTTGGTCACTGTCGTTCTATCTTTGCCAACACGTTGGGCTACACTTTCCTGTGACAGATCAAAGGTTTCTATCAGATAACGATAGGCCTCCGCTTCTTCCAGGGGGTTCAGATCCTCGCGTTGAATATTTTCTATCAACGCAATTTCAAGGGCATGATCCTCTGAGACATCCTGTATCACGACCGGGACCCGGTCCAGACCGGCTTTTTGCGCAGCCCGCCAGCGTCTTTCCCCGGCAATAATCTGATAATGGTCCTCAACCTGCCTGACGACCAGGGGCTGGATAACTCCTTTTTCTCTGACAGAAGCAACAAGTTCCGTCATCTTTTTATCATCAAAATTCTTCCGTGGTTGCTTGCTGTGCGGCTTTAATTCTTCAATGGGGCAGGAAAAGTATCTTCGCCCCCCCTCCTGGGCGGCAGAGCTGATCAGCGCTCCGATTCCCTTGCCAAGTGCCGGCCGTTTACTCATGAGACTCTCCTGCAACAATTTCTTGAGCCAATTCCATATATGCCTGCGCACCGCGCGAGGTGATATCATACAGCAGTACCGGCTTGCCGAAGCTTGGAGCCTCTGACAGCCTGACATTGCGCGGAATGACCGCCTTGAACACCCTGCTGCCGAAGTGCTGTCTGATTTCCTGGCTGACCTGGTGGCTCAGATTATTGCGTGCGTCAAACATCGTCAGCAGAATGCCCTCCAGCACCAACCCGGGGTTCAGCTCCTGTTGCACCAGCCGCACCGTCTGCATAACCTGGCCAAGGCCTTCCATGGCATAAAACTCACACTGCAGAGGGACGAGTACCGTGTCCGCAGCAGCCAGAGAGTTGATCGTCAACAACCCTAGAGACGGTGGACAATCAATAATGATATACTGATAGTCTTCTCGTAATTCCACCAGCGCCTGACGTAACTTCTTCTCTCGTTCATCAGCCTGGGTCAACTCAATTTCCGCACCGGCCAGGTCGGTGTTTGAAGGGATGACATCCAGACAATCAAGTTCCGTACGACAAATTACGTCTTTTGCCTGACTCTCTCCCAGCAACACACTATAGACCGTTGTCGTAATATTCACCTTGTCTACGCCAAGGCCGCTGCAGGCATTTGCCTGCGGGTCCATATCGATGAGTAATGTTTTTTTTTCAGCTGCCGCTAACGATGCCGACAGATTCACCGCAGTGGTTGTCTTACCCACTCCGCCTTTTTGATTTGTTACGGCAACGATCCTCGCCACTCCGTCTCTCCGTTTACACTCATTACACAACTGTTGATTCCCGGACTTTATTTTCGAGACATACGTATAGACGTCTCTTTCCGCGCCGGGACACGGATTGCTGCAGGACGCTGCAGATTAACACATCTCATCATCACGGTTAAGCAATTAGCGATTATTCTCTGCAGGTTTTTTTCTTGCCACCAGCAGATAACGTTTTCCCGGTGTAAGCGGCAATTGGTACTCTTCAAACTGGCAGCCTTGCGCAAAGTCAGAAAAACATTCTCCTGCTGATTTTATTTCCTGTTGCATTGTTGGCCCCTTAAATGCCAGCAGCAAACCACCGGGCTTCAATATCGGGGCTACCCACTGCACCAATCGGTCGAGGGTCGCCAACGCCCTCGACACCACCACATCACCACCCCCCCCAGGCACATCTATTCCACACCTCAGATCCTCTACGCGCTTCTGGATAAAACGCACATTTGTCAAACCGAGCTTCCTTTTAACGTGCTGTTGAAAATTTATTTTTTTTCCGACACTTTCTACCGATATGAAGTTTGCATGGGGCCGGGCTATAGCCAGGGGCAAAACCGGCACCCCACCGCCGGACCCCACATCAATCACATACTGCCCGTTATCTATATGGTGTTCCGCCTTCAACGAATCAAGAACATGCTTTATTACGGCTTCATTTTCACTGTCGACAGATGTCAGGTTTATTTTCCTGTTCCACCGCATCAGCTCATCGACAAACACGAGTTGCTGCTGAACCTGTTCTTCACTTAACAATCCGTGATATTCCGAGTTAATCAACTCAGCAAGGCCTGCGTTCATTGTTCAGCTTTCTCAGATAGACCTGCATTATCGCTATTGCTGCCGGTGTTACCCCCTGCAACCGACTTGCCTGACCTAGGCTTACCGGTCGGTAGCGTTCCATTTTTTCCCGTACCTCAATGGTCAGGCCCGGGACCTTCTGGTAGTCAATACCTTCCGGTATCTGCACAGCTTCGAGCCCCTTGAAACTCTCGACCTGCTCACGCTGTCTCTGAATGTAACCCTCGTATTTCAGTCCAATTTCGACCTGCTCCAACACAGCTGCTTCATACCCAGCCAGCGCATCATCCAGACCCACCAGCTGATCTATGCCAATATCTGGTCGCTTCAGCAATTTTTCAAAAGTTGATCCCGCTGGTAGAGCATTCACCCCGAGCTCAGCCATAAGCTCATCATTTTTTTCTGTGACCTTTATATTTCTCAGTGCGTTAATCAGCCCGGCAATAGCTTCTTCTTTTCTCTCGTAGCGCTGCCATCGTTCGTCGGTGACCAACCCCACCCCTCTTCCTATCTCCGTCAATCTGCGGTCCGCATTATCCTCCCGCAGTAACAGGCGATACTCAGCTCTGGACGTAAACATCCGATATGGCTCCGTTGTCTCCCTCGTCACCAGATCATCTATCATGACCCCGATATAGGCCTGATCCCTCCGCAGCACCAGCGGCTCCCGATCCCTACATTTCAACGCCGCGTTAATTCCCGCCATCAACCCCTGGGCTGCCGCCTCTTCATAGCCTGATGTCCCATTTATCTGACCGGCATGAAAGAGACCTTCTATCAATTTTGTCTCAAGCGTCGGCTTGAGCTGTCGCGGCTCAACATAGTCGTACTCAATAGCATACCCCGGCCGCATAATTTCAACACTTTCAAAACCAACCATTGATCGAAAATATGCCAGCTGTACATCCGCCGGCAGAGATGTTGACAAACCACTTGGATACATTTCTCCACTATTTCGACCCTCAGGCTCCAAAAAAGACTGATGGCTCTGCTTATCTGCAAAGCGCACCACCTTGTCTTCAATTGAAGGACAATAACGTGGGCCCACACCCTCTATAATACCTGCATACAAGGGCGATAGGTGCAGGCTTTTCCGGATAATCTCGTGAGTTTTTTCATTGGTATGCGCTATATAGCAATTGACCTGCTCACACCCTATATTATCCGTCATAAAAGAAAACGGCCTTATCACCCTGTCACCAAACTGCTTTTCCAACCGGCCCAGATCAATAGTACGTGCTGCCAACCTGGCAGGCGTTCCCGTCTTCAACCTTCCAACATCAAAACCCAAATCCACCAGACACAAAGACAACCCCTCTGCCGCCGGCTCTCCCGCTCGGCCACCCGGATAGTGGCTCAAGCCTACATGTATCAGCCCTCGCATAAAAGTGCCTGTTGTCAGGACAACAGCTCTACCCTCGTGATAAATGCCCTCCCTCGTTCTCACCCCGAGCACCCTGCCACCCCCAACCACCAACCCCTCCACCAAACCCTGCTTCAAATCTAAACAGGGTTCTGACTCTACGACTTGCTTCATGCGGGCACTATACTGCATCCTATCAGCCTGAGCCCGCCCCGCCCTGACCGCCGGGCCCTTGCGCATATTCAAACGACGGAATTGAATTCCTGTTGCATCTATATTACGCGCCATCTCACCGCCAAGGGCATCAATCTCATGCACCAGGTGCCCCTTTCCCAACCCCCCAATAGATGGGTTGCATGACATCTGAGCCACCGTATCCAGACCAATGGTGAGCAACAGTGTCTGACAGCCCATTCTCGCCGCCGCCAGCGCTGCCTCACATCCAGCATGTCCTGCGCCCACGACAATAACCTCATATTTTTTTCCGTAATCGGCCATACCCGCCTCATGTTTCACGTGAAACCCTTAAACACTATTTTCCAATACAAAAATTTGAAAATATATCATCAAGTATGTCATCAGTAGTCACAGATCCGGTAACATATTCAAATGATATGAGGGCCTGTCGTAAATCAGAAACAAGCAAATCCAGGGTCATGTTATCACTATTTTCAACAAAACGATCAAGCGCAGTTTTTGATTTAATTAAGGTATCATAATGCCTTCGTTCAGTGACAAGGGGCGCCTCGCTATGTCCAGCAAAATCAGCAAACAATGTGTCTGACATTAATGTCATAAGCTCTTGTAAGCCATCGCCAGTGACAGAGGAGACGGTACACACTGAACCATCAAAAAAGGAAGTGGTAGAAGGAACAGTCTGAACAAGATCTGTCTTGGTTAAAACCAGAATGAGAGGGGTTTGAGGTCGCCTGTTCATCAGATCGGTTAAAGCAGAAGAGAAGGGCTGAGCCGCATCATGTAGAAATAAAATCAAATCAGCCGCTTCAAGTTTTCTGTAAGATTTCATCACACCCAGTTGTTCAACAGGGTCTGTTGTGTGACGCAAACCAGCTGTGTCAGCAAGACTGATCTTTAATCCATTAACAATTAAGGCTTCTTCAATAGTGTCCCGGGTGGTACCAGGAATATCGGAGACAATGGCGCGATCACGTTTTAAAAGAGCGTTCAATAAAGAACTTTTTCCTGAATTGGGCAGACCAGCCAGAACAACACTTGCACCATCGGCAACAATTTGGCCGACATGATATGACTCAGTAAGCCTTCCAACCTCATCATTGATACATTTAATATCATTGACAAGCTCAGCAAAATTTTGCTCAGGTATGTCTTCTTCGGGAAAATCAATCCAAGCCTCCAAGTATGCGATATGCTGTCTGATACGCATTACTATTTGGGAAATCTGGCGACTTAGAAAACCGTCCATTTGGTTAATAGCGGCTCTTCGTGAAAAGTCAGACTTGGAGTGAATTAAACGGCAAACAGCTTCAGCCTGTGTCAAATCTAGACGACCATTGATAAACGCACGATAAGTAAATTCACCGGGTTGAGCTAAATCGATCCCATAGTGCTGGGCTAAAGTAATAATTTCTTTGACAACCTGGGGACTTCCATGACAATGCAGCTCCACGACCGGTTCATAGGTGTAGGATCGACCAGGCTCCATATAAACAGCCATAATTTCATCAATGATTTTATGATCGCGATCCACAAGATAACCAAGATACAACCGATGAGAAGCAAAACTTTGCGTATTGTTGCGTGGATTGAAGTATTGTTTAAGAAAGGAAAGAGAAAGGGAACCAGATATACGCAAAATAGCGATACCTGATTCCCCAACGACAGTGGCAGGCGCAATAATTGTAGAACAACGAGAAGAAAACATATCAAGCTTTTAATGCTTGGCGCCTGATGATCAGTTGCTGCAAAATCGTGAGAAGGTTATTGACCAGCCAGTAAATAACTAATCCTGCAGGAAAATTAAGAAACATAAAGGTAAAAATTACAGGCATCATAAGCATAACTTTTTCTTGAGTAGGGTCAAGATTAGTCGGTGTAAGCTTCTGTTGCAAAAACATAGAAGCACCCATGATGATTGGTGTAATAAAATAAGGGTCTTTTGAAGATAAATCAGTTATCCATAAAATAAATGGTGCGTGTCTAAGTTCAATAGAATCAAGTAAAACTTTATACAAAGCAAAAAACACAGGAATTTGAATTAATATAGGCAAACAACCACCTAAGGGATTAACTTTGTTATCACGATAAAAAGACATCATTTCCTGATTCAGGCGTTGTTTGTCATTGGCATATTTTTCTTTAAGACGTTTCATCTCAGGCTGCAGTTTTTGCATGCCCTGCATTGATTTATAACTCTTGTGCGTAAGAGGCCAGAATAATAATTTAATACAAACAGTCAGTAAAATTATCGAAAATCCATAATTATTTAAAAATGAATTAAAAAACTTCAAAGCATCAAAAAGAGGTTTAGACAGAAAATGAAAAAAACCAAAATGAATAGCTTCATCAAAACTGTTGTCTGATTTACTGATGTAATCAAGATTTTTAGGACCTAAATAAGAAGAATAAGAAAAAGATACAGTTTGGTTCGGCGGCAGATAAAAACTCTGAGAAGTGAGTTTGTTCACGATATAATTATTGCTGAAACTAACAGATAATTCATCTTGATCAAATTTAGGCTCAACGGCTTGTAAAAAATATTTATCCGTGAATCCAGTCCACTTAAAGATTTTATATATTTGAGTGTTTTTAGCTATGTTTTTAGGTTTATCTTCCTGTAATTTTTCTTCAGAAAATGTTACAGGACCTACAAAAGAATAAAAATCACCTTTACTATCTTCAGACCAAGGGGTGTTTAATAATAAATTTATTTTACCAGAAAAGTGTTGATCTGCTTTGTTAACTAAATTTACGAAAACATCAACATGATATGAATCGGGCTTGAAAGAAAAAGATTTTTCAACAAGTAAATTATCGATATTAGTGTAAAATGTTAAAGTTTCAGATTCAGAAGTAACATTAATTTTATCGGAATTTACATCCCTTAGATTATATACTAAGTTAGAATTTAAATTTAAACCATCAGACCCTTCAACTAAAAAAGATTTAAGTTGTACATTATCAGAACCAAATAAGTATAATAATTCATTGTTATCGATAGATTTTCTGTATTTATTAAATTTAACACGATTGATAGCAGCACCAAGGGTTGAAAATTCTATCTCCAGCAAATCATTTGAAACAACGATATTTTTGACATTTTCAAGATCATTTATTACATGTTTGTCAGATGAACTAGACAAATCCAGTGGTATATTTTGATGATTTTCAATTTGAGAATCAGATTGAATATTTGATGAATTATCAGAGTTGCTGTTACTTTGGTCTGAAGGTGTAAAAAAAAGACTATAGGCTGACCACAATATTACAATAAGAACAATTGCTATGATACTTCTATTATCCATCATGATTAGTTTTACCTTTTAAATGCGGTACTGGATCATATCCGCCAGGATGAAAAGGATGGCACTTAGAGATTCTAAGTAAAATTAGTAATAAGGCGTAAAATAAACCATGCTGTATTAACGATTGACGGGCATATTGCGAGCAAGTAGGAAAGAATCTACATGAAGGATTTTTTAAAAAAGAGATGTACTTAATGTAAAAATCAACAATATTTATAAAAATGTAATTAAATTTTTTTTTCACAATTTAATAATAAATTTAATTCATCAGTAATTACACTGTGTAAGTTTGTGTATTTTTTAAAAATTATTACATAATCATTATTTTTGTAGAACCTTCTGTTTTTACGGAAATATTCACGTACTATGCGCTTCAAGTAATTTCTTTTTACGGCATTTCCAATAGATTTTCTAGCAATTAAACCTATGCGAGAAAATTCTTTATTACTGTTGCAATAATTAATTGCAAGATGGGATGCAGATCTTCTACATCCCTTTTTTCTAACATTGATAAATTGTGATTTTTTTAATAATCTTAAGGATTTATCAAATTTATTAGACATTATTTCCTATGAGTATCTACTGTAAGCTGCTTCCTTCCCTGGGATCTACGTCGATTTATGACTTTACGACCATTCTTGGTCTGCATTTTTTTTCTGAAACCATGGGTTCGTTTTCGTTTGATACAACTCGGCTGATAGGTTCTTTTTGACATACTTTATGTCCTCCTTTTGTTAGTGAGCAACGCCCTACTATATAAGTATGTAGTGTGTTGTCAAGAAATTTTTGACTAAAAAATAACTGGCAAAAAAAATATGCCTTTGAGAGTATAAAGTGCTCATTTCCAAATCATACCATATAGGTTTAAAAATGTGTAATATCTGGGAAAAAACAAAAGATTATTTGAAACAAGAAATTTCAGAACAGAATATGAAAACCTGGATAGATCCAATTGTATATGATGAGTGCACTGATAATAATATATATTTAAAAGCACCAAATAAATTTATAATAAATTGGTTCACTGACAATTATAAAAAATTAGCAATAGAACTCGCTAAAAATATAAGTGATTTAAATTATAATTTTATACTACAAGTTGATAAAAATATCACTCAGAGTGTGACAGATAAAGAAATTGCAAAATCAGTCGAAGTTAAAGATAAGACGTATAAAATTAAATCTTCACATATAAGCAATATCAATTCAAAATATACATTTGAAACATTTGTATCTGGTCCTTCTAATCAATTTGCTCATGCGGCTTCACTTGCCGTAGCAAATAACCCTGCCACGACATATAACCCCTTATTTATATATGGCGGTGTAGGTCTGGGCAAAACTCACATTATTCATTCAATCGGTAATAAAATTTTAAAAGAAAAGCCTGATTTTAAAGTTTCATATTATTCATCTGAAAAATTTACGAACGAACTTATAAATTCACTTAGACATGGAAAGATGGAAGAATTCAGAAATAAATTTCGAACAATCGATGTCTTGTTAATAGACGATATTCAGTTCATTGCTGGAAAAAAAAGTACACAGGAAGAATTTTTTCATACATTTAATTCACTATATGAGTCGCATAAGCAGATTGTAGTCACATCAGACAAATTTCCGAAAGAAATGCCAGATCTTGAGGAAAGACTGAGATCACGTTTTGAATGGGGATTAATTGCTGATATACAAGAACCGGATTTTG
This sequence comes from uncultured Geobacteraceae bacterium, assembly GCA_937958075.1. Classification (GTDB taxonomy): domain Bacteria; phylum Desulfobacterota; class Desulfuromonadia; order Desulfuromonadales; family Geopsychrobacteraceae; genus Pelovirga. The sequence goes on from CALFFB010000029.1 coordinate 27,633, forward strand.
AAACAAAACAAGCAATTTTAAAAATGAAAGCAGATTATTTAAGAATTGAATTACCAGAAGATGTTTTAAATTTCCTTGCCAGCTCAGTCACGAGTAATGTACGTGAGTTGGAAGGATATTTAATAAGACTAGGTGCCTATTCTAGTTTAACTTCAGCGCAGATTAGTTTGGATATGGCTAAAGAAGTACTCAAAAATATTATTTCAGAAAATTCCAAGGAAATAACTGTCGAAAAAATAATTAAAATTGTTGCAGAACACTTTCAAATAAAAATTTCAGATTTGAAATCACAGAAACGTTTAAAAAATATTGTTTTGCCAAGACAAATAGCAATGTATGTTAGTAGAACAAATACACAATTATCATATCCGGAAATAGGTGAAAAATTTGGTGGTAAAGACCATTCAACAATCATCCACGCCATTAAAAAAATTGAAGAAAAAATTGAAACAGATATAACAATAAAATTAACTGTTGAAAAAATCATTAATAAGCTGTCAGTATTTTGATGATAATATTTTTTTTATAATGGAAATTAGATATTTATTGTTGATATCACACAAAAAATAAAAGAAAAAAAACAATGTAAACACAAAAAAATAAAAGAAAAAAACGAATTATCCACATTTCCACAAGACCTACTATATACTGTTTTTAATTATATAAGATAATAAAAGAAGGTAAAGCTGATGGAATTGAATATCGAGAAAAATGAATTATTAAATGCAATGTATAAAATTCAAGGAATAGTTGATAAAAAACATACAATACCAATTTTATCCAATGTACTTATCAAAACAGTAGAAGAACAAATCATAATTGAAGCTACTGATCTTGAAATAGGTGTTCAGATCTTTTGCAAGTGTGATGTCGTTTCTGTCGGTGACTTGAGTATTTCAGCTAAAAAACTCTTTGAAATTTTGAAGGAATTACCTGACGATATAATCAATATTAAATCTAAAGATAACCATTGGGTTGAAATGCGATGCGGAAAAACTTTATTTAACATTGTTGGTTTGCCGACTGATGATTTTCCAAAATTTAATGAAATTTCCAGCGACAAAATAGAACTAAAGACTGATTTATTAGCTGATCTAATTGACAAAACAATTTATTCTGTATCCAATGATGAAACTAAGTACAATTTAAATGGAATTTTCGTTGTATCTGAAACTGTAGATAATAATAATTTTTTAAAGTTTGTCTCTACTGACGGTCACCGCCTCTCTTTATGTAAAAAATTAACAAAGTTGCTAGATAATCATTTTTTAGAACAAGGATTTATATTACCTAAAAAAGGAATATTAGAGCTGAGAAAAATTTTGGATCATGGCAGTGAAGTAATATATGTGAAAATAGATAAAAATTATTTATCTATTAATACAGATAAAACATATTTCATAATGCGAATGATTGATGGTGAATTTCCTGAATATAAAAAAGTAATTCCTGAAAAGACTGCTAATTATGCAACAATCAATAGGCATGATTTTCTTCAGGTTTTAAAGAGAATATCTGTAATAGCTAACGATAAATCAAAGGGCGTTAAATTTTCATTGAAAGCTAATAATTTGAATATAGTATCTTCTAATCCTGATTTAGGAGATGCGAATGAAGATTTACTAATAGATTATAACGGAAATCAAATAGATATAGGTTTTAACGCAAAATATATCATTGATATTTTGAACCATATCGATGAAGAAAAAATAAAATTCTATATAAAAGACAATATTTCCCCAGGAATGATTACACAAAATTCAAATGATGAATTTTTAGCAGTAATAATGCCAATGAGATTATAAATATTATAGAGGTTGTATGAACGATAAAACAAATTACGAAGCAAGTAGCATACAGGTTTTGGAAGGTCTTGATGCTGTCAGAAAAAGACCAGCAATGTATATCGGATCTACTTCGATACAAGGACTTCATCATTTAGTTTATGAAGTAGTTGACAATTCGATAGATGAATCACTTGCTGGCTATTGCGATGAAATTATTGTAAATATAAATGATGATAATTCAGTCACCGTGGAAGATAACGGACGAGGAATACCTGTTGATATTATAGAAAAACATCAGAAATCTGCTGCTGAAGTTGTCATGACTATCTTACACGCAGGAGGCAAATTTGATGATAAGGGCGAAGGTGCATATAAGGTTTCTGGTGGACTCCATGGAGTTGGTGTATCCGTAGTTAACGCTTTGTCGCATAAGCTTGAATTGGAAATAAGAAGAAACGGTAAAATTTACAGACAAAGTTATTTGAAAGGTATTCCAGTCCAGCCTTTGAGTCAGTACGGTGAAACTATTAAACGAGGAACTAAGATCACCTTTTGGCCTGATAGTGATATTTTTGAAACATTAAATTTTTCATTTGACACCTTGTCGCAGAGATTAAGAGAACTCGCTTTTTTAAATGCCGGGGTAAGAATTAAAATAACTGATGAAAGATCGCAAAAAACACACAATTTTATGTATGAAGGAGGCATATGCTCCTTTGTTGAGTATCTCAATAGAGCAAAAAGTTCACTTCATCCTAGTCCAATTTATTTTAAGGGAATAAAAGATGGAGCTGAAATAGAAATAGCTATACAATACAATGACAGTTATGACGAAAAAATATTTACCTTCGCTAACAATATCAATACGCACGAAGGAGGAACCCACCTTAGTGGTTTTAAAGCATCTCTTACTCGTACAATGAATACTTATGCTACATCAAATAACCTCTTAAAAAATATCAAAGTAGCAATATCAGGAGATGATTTGCGCGAAGGTATAGCTGCTGTAATCTCCGTAAAAATACCAGACCCTCAATTTGAGGGACAAACGAAAACAAAGTTGGGTAATTCAGAGATAAAAGGGGCTGTTGAAGCTCTGATGAATGACAAATTATCTACCTACCTTGAAGAAAATCCTCAGGTCGCCAAAAAAATATTAGAAAAGGGTATTGATGCCGCACGTGCGCGTGAGGCAGCTCGTAAGGCGCGGGATTTAACTCGTCGAAAAGGCGCTCTTGAGGGTTTGTCGCTCCCAGGAAAGTTGGCTGACTGTCAGGAGAAAGATCCTGCTCTTTGTGAAATATATCTGGTCGAGGGTGATTCTGCTGGTGGAAGTGCCAAACAAGGCCGTGATCGACGTTATCAAGCTATATTGCCCCTTAAAGGGAAAATCCTGAACGTTGAAAAAGCCCGCTTTGACAAGTTGCTGACATCCAATGAAATCAAAACACTTATAACAGCAATGGGGACTGGTATAGGCAAGGATGATTTTGATCTGAGCAAGTTAAGATATCATCGTATTATTATCATGACCGATGCTGACGTCGATGGTTCGCATATTCGTACTTTACTATTAACCTTCTTTTTTAGACAGATGCCGGAAATAGTCGAGAGAGGGCACCTTTATATCGCGCAACCGCCCCTTTATAAAATAAAAAGAGGAAAAAAAGAAATCTATCTGAAGGATGACGAAACACTTGTTGACTATCTGTTGGAAACAGGAACTGAGGGTATTGCCTTTGAAATGGATAATGGACAAAAAACACTCAGAGGAAAACAGATTATTCCCATGCTGCGCAATATAATAGATTACAATACCCACTTCGATAAAATTGTAAACAAGGGTATTCCTTCAGAAATTTTGAAAATATTTATTAAAGGGAAAATTAAAAACGGTTTTGCTGATAATGAAAGTTTAGAGCCTCTTGCTCAGGAATTATCGCAGGTAGAACCTAATGCAAAATATGAAGTTATGAGTGATCCTGATCGTATTTTGGTAAAACTTGGAAATTTACATGCCCGTATCGACAGGCAAATTGTTGAAATTTTATCTACTCATGAATATAAACTGCTTTTGCAGTCTTATAAAACCGTTGAAGATATTTGTCGAACTGGAAAAGTTGTCATTAAAACAGAATCAAAAGAAGAGCAGGATGTTGACGACAGGCAGGAACTTCTCAACTACGTTCTGGCAAGAGCAAAAAAAGGACAGTACATCCAGCGTTACAAGGGTCTCGGTGAAATGAACCCTGATCAGCTGTGGGAAACAACCATGAACGCTGAGCAGCGCGTATTACTGCAGGTCACTATTGAAGATGCAGTCAGGGCAGATGAAATATTTACCGTTTTGATGGGGGATCAGGTCGAACCACGTCGCGAATTTATTGAAATGAATGCCCTCAACGTTGCCAATCTGGATGTTTGAAAAGCTTCATCACTGAAGCTTGGAGGAATACATGATAGCTGATCAAAATAAAGTCACGGTCAACATTGTTGATGAAATGCGTAAGTCCTATATGGATTATGCTATGAGCGTCATTATCGGGCGCGCGTTACCAGATATACGTGATGGTCTGAAGCCGGTTCACCGGCGGATTCTTTTTGCCATGCATGATCTGGGCAATGACTACAACAAGCCTTACAAAAAGTCTGCCCGCGTTGTTGGTGATGTAATTGGTAAGTACCATCCCCATGGTGACAGTGCTGTTTACGATACGATCGTCAGGCTGGCCCAGGATTTTTCCATGCGCCATCCGCTGATTGACGGTCAGGGGAATTTCGGATCAGTCGACGGTGACTCAGCTGCCGCCATGCGTTATACCGAGATCCGCATGGACCGACTGGCCCATGAGCTGCTGGCAGATATCGATAAGGATACAGTAGATTTCGGTCCTAACTATGATGAATCTCTCGAAGAGCCCCTGGTTCTGCCATGCCGGTTTCCGAATCTACTGGTCAACGGTTCAGAGGGAATCGCCGTTGGTATGGCAACCAAGATTCCGCCGCATAACCTGGGCGAGGTTATTGATGGTCTGGTGGCCGTTATCGATGACCCCCGCATTTCCTTTGAGGAATTGATGGAGATCATTCCCGGTCCGGATTTTCCGACAGCCGGTTTTATCAACGGCAAAGAAGGGATTGTTGAAGCCTACAAAAGCGGACGGGGTATCATTCAACTGCGGTCACGCGCCATTGTCGAGGTTGATCGCCGGAGTCAGCGTGAGGCGATCATCATCACCGAAATTCCTTATCAGGTTAACAAGGCAAAGCTTATTGAAAAAATTGCTGAGCTGGTAAAAACCAAAAAAATTGAAGGAATATCCGACCTGCGTGATGAGTCCGATCGCGATGGCATGCGGATAGTCATTGAACTGAAAAAGGACATGGTTGCCGGAGTTGTATTGAACCAGCTCTACAAAATGACGTCGATGCAGACATCCTTCGGGATCATCATGCTGGCCATCGTCAAAGGACAACCGAAAATTCTCAATTTGCGTGAGGTTCTCGATAATTTCATTAACCACCGACGTGAAATTGTTACCCGCAGATGTATTTTCGAACTGAAAAAAGCTGAGGCCAGGGCTCATATCCTCCAGGGACTCAAGCTGGCTCTTGATCATTTGGATGAAGTCATTGAACTGATCAAGGCCAGTGGCACGCCCGGCGAAGCAAAAGTGGCATTGATAGAGAGGTTCCTGTTCAGTGATGTCCAGGCTCAGGCTATTCTCGATATGCGACTGCACCGGCTGACCGGACTGGAACGCAACAAAATTCTGGAAGAACTGCAGCAGGTTCTGGCCCAGATCGAACGTCTCAAGGAGATTCTTGCCAGTGAGGTCGAGATACTGAAACTGATCAAGCAGGAACTACTGGAAGTAAAGGAAAAGTACGCCAATGCCCGTAAAACGGAAATTGTTGTGCGTACGGCCGACCTGACCCTTGAAGATATGATCGTTGAAGAGGATATGGTGGTTACGGTAACCCACAGCGGCTATATCAAGCGTAATGCGGTTTCACTGTATCGTGCGCAGCGCCGCGGTGGTAAAGGTCGCAGTGGTATTCGCACCAAAGATGAGGATTTTGTAGAAAACCTGTTTATTGCCTCGACCCATTCGTACATTCTTGTCTTCACTGACTCTGGCAAGGTTTACTGGCTCAAGGTTCATGAAATACCCCAGGGTGGAATGGCTTCCCGAGGCAAGGCGATTGTCAATCTCCTTGATCTGGCACCGGGCGAGAAGGTGATGACGATTCTTCCCGTCAAGCAGTTTGAAGAAGGCCGCTATATTGTGACGGCAACGGAGCGGGGAATTGTCAAGAAAACAGATTTAATGGCATATTCCCATCCCAGAAGTGGCGGTATCATCGCCCTGACTATTGACGAGGGTGATCGCCTGGTCGAAGCACGCCTGACAGACGGCCAGCGTGATCTGCTGCTGGCCACCCGCAGTGGCAAATCCATTCGTTTTCCGGAATCCAATATCCGTTCCATGGGTCGCTCTGCCCGGGGCGTGCGTGGCATTACCCTTGAAGATGGAGATACAATCATCGGCCTGCAGTCGGTAACGGACAGTACCTCTCTGGCTCTGGTGACAGTAACGGAGAACGGTTACGGAAAACGCACAAGTATCGATGAATACCGGGTACAGAGCCGTGGTGGCAAGGGCATTATCACGATTAAAACCAGTGAACGTAACGGTCATGTCGTTGCTATCAGGATGGTTGATGAAGATTCCGACCTGATGTTTATTACCAATCGCGGTAAATTGCTTCGGACCAAAGTACGTAATATTCGCAGTATCGGGCGCAATACTCAGGGGGTTCGCATGATGGTTCTCGAAGCGGACGAGCATATCGTTTCGGTAGCTAAACTCGCTGAAAAGGATTCAGCAGATGAGCCTTCACAAATTGAAGAAGCAATTGAGCCAGGAATTGAAGGAGCACAAAACCCCGAAGATCAGGATTAATGCGGTACTTTTACTTGTCCTGACCGGGATTGCCCTTGCGGGTACAATGTACTATTTACAGTTCATGCAAAAGCCTGAAGCACAGACATTTATGCAGCGGGCCGCACAACAGGAGAGCCTCGGACAGATAGAAGAGGCTCTTTTGAGTTATGACAGGGTTATCAACGCTTTTCCTCAGGGAAAAGAAGCGCCGGAAGCATTGCTCAGAACAGCGCGCATCTGGCATCATGATCGGAGCGATCCCCAGCAGGCGCTGGTGAACTATCTGCTACTGGAACGGGATTATCCCGACAGTCCACAGCAGCAGGTAGCGCAGGAGAATGCTGCCCGCATCGTCAAATATGATTTGCGTGATGATGCCGCGGCAATCGGTTATTATCAACGCTTACTGGACAAGCATCCGCAACAGGGGGATCGCTACCAGTATGAAATCGCAGACAGTTATTTGCGCCTGGAAAACTACCCTCAGGCACGTATCGAGCTGGAGCAGCTGCTGAATCTCTTTCCTGAAAGCGAGCTGACAGCTGACGCCCTGCACCGCAAGGCAATGATTCTGATGATCGAAAACCGTCCGGATGAGGCGAAACAGGTATGGCAGGATCTGATTGACCTGTTTCCCCAGGGTTCCTACAGCAGTCAGGCGCGCTTCAACCTGGCCAGACTGCATGAGGAACAGGGGGAGTTGGAAGAGGCCCTTGAAGGCTACCGGCAGTTAGAGAACTTTCCTCGACCGGGTCTGTTGCAGCAGAAAATACGCCATCTGGAACAGCGCAGTGCCGTGAGAAATGAGGTTACGGAAAATGACGCAGAATAAAGTTGCCGTCATCGGCGCAGGCAGCTGGGGGACGACCCTGGCCAATCTGCTGGCAGAAAAAAAACTGTCTGTTACCCTCTGGTGCTATGAGGGGGATCTGGCTCAGCGCATGCAGGTAAGCCGCATCAATGACCTCTATTTGCCTGAAATCCAGCTGACAGAGACATTGCAGATAACCTCCGATCTGGCAGGAGCCGTCGCTGGTGCCGGTCTGGTTCTTTTTGTGACACCATCACAGGTGACCCGCCAGGTTTTGCGTCAGGCGGTTCCACACTTAAGCAACGATGCCCTTGTTGTCTCCGCATCCAAGGGGATCGAGAACGATACCCTGCAGCTCTTGTCACAGATTTTCGAGCAGGAACTGCCGGTCTCCCTGAGATCACGCATTGCCTTTCTATCAGGACCTTCTTTTGCCCGAGAGGTGAGTCAACATATGCCGACGGCAGTGGTTGCCGCCTCCAGGGATCAGGCGATCGGCGAGAGAGTGCAGCAGGTGTTCAGCACCCCCTTGTTCCGCGTTTACACCCATCACGACATAATCGGCGTTGAACTTGGCGGAGCCATGAAGAATGTCATTGCCCTGGCGGCGGGTGTCGCTGACGGACTGGGGTTCGGCTACAATACCCGGGCCGCCCTGATTACCCGTGGACTGGCGGAGATGACCCGCATGGGAGTCCGGCTGGGTTCCTCCGTCGAGACCTTTTCCGGCCTGGCCGGTATGGGCGACCTGGTACTGACCTGTACCGGTGATTTGTCGCGTAACCGGACGGTCGGCATGGAACTGGGGAAGGGGCGTAAACTTGCGGATATTCTGTCCGACATGCAGATGGTTGCCGAAGGTGTTAAAACAACCCTGTCGGCCTATCAACTGGCAAAAAAGCTGGATGTTGATATGCCGATTACCGAGCAGATGTATCTCATTCTTTATCAACACAAGGACCCGCGCGAGGCTGTCTCCGATCTGATGTCGAGAGACCTCAAGGCAGAGCCGGGCTAGGGGAGAGCAATGGTGAGAGTGATTGTCGGGCTGATTCTTGTACTCTGCACAGGCAGCCTGCTGCTGGCCGCGACCGAGGTGGAAATACAGACCAACTACGGAGACATCCGGGTTCAGCTGCATGATCGGCAGGCGCCGGCAACAGTGGCAAACTTTCTCGAGTATGTTGACGACGGATTTTATGACGGGACCATCTTTCATCGTATAATTCCCGGCTTCATGATACAGGGTGGCGGCTTCGATGAACACGACAGAAGGAAGGCCACCAGAGAGGCCATTGGCAACGAAGCAACAAATGGTTTAGAAAATCGTCGAGGATCCCTGGCCATGGCCAGGACCTCGGTGATTGACAGCGCGACCAGTCAGTTTTTTATCAACCTGGTGGATAATGACTTTCTCAACCATCAAGGGTCGGCACCGGCAACATTCGGTTATGCTGTGTTCGGGCAGGTCATGGCGGGGATGGAGATTGTTGAAAAGATTGCCCAGGTAAAAACGTACAGACGCAATAATCTGTTTCAGGATTATCCACAGACACCGGTTGTGATTAAAACCATCCGCAGAGTCTCGCCCTGACGGATTATGCTGATCGATGTGACGTGTTTGACTGACCTGAGACCCTGAGCGTAAAAGGGCATGTTATGGCAAAATTCCGGGTCATGAACTACCACCTCAACGGACTGCAGACAGTCAGGGCACAGGAACTTTGTGCCCAGGTCATTCGTGAACAAAATCCGGATCTGGTTCTTCTCCAGGCAACCGGTTCGCGCACTGCTCCTGAGCGCTTGCTGAAGCTGGCGCATGCTGCCGGCCTCTCTCTTTACCAGGCCGTTGGCGAAACCTGCTGTGCTTTTCTGGCGCATCATCCCCTGCACAATATCCAGCGTTTGCCCCTGGCTTTTGACGCCAGCTGCCTCCGAGCTGATTTCGATCTGCCGGACGAGCGCGTTCACCTGTATAATTTCGCTCTGAGTATGAATCCTGTACAGCGGCTCGAACAGGTCAGGATTCTGCTGAGTGAAGAGGTGCTGAATAATACCGCATTTCCCTGTGCCACCATTATCTGCGGAGACTTCGGGCTACCCCTGTGGGGCTGTGGAAAACTTGCCCTTAATCCGCGGATCGTCCGTTCCGTGCACCCGGAGACCAGAGCCAACTATCCGGCAGCTTTTCCCCTGTGGGGCCGAGGCCGTGTTTATTTTCAGGGGCCGGTCCAGTCTCTGGCGGGCAGTATCATCAGCACAGAACAGGCTAAACAGGCCTCTTCCCACCTGCCTATCGTGGTTACAGTGGAAACCCGGGATACGCGTAAGGCCATCAAGGTCAGGGAGGCCACAACCCTGCGCTCCAAGCGTGCTGACCCTGTATGTGGATAAGTTGACAGTCTGTGGATAAACTGTTTTTTCAAAGAACTGAAGAGAATTGATGAACAAGCGCGAACGTGCCCTTGCCCTGTTAAGAGCTCTGGAGGAGATCTATCCTGATGCGCACTGCGCTCTGAACTACGAAAACGCCTGGCAATTACTGGTCGCGACAATTCTGTCCGCGCAGTGCACTGATGTCCGGGTCAATCTGGTCACCAGGGAGTTGTTTGCCAACTATCCACAGCCGCAGGACCTGGCCGCTGCACCTCAGGAGGATGTGGAGGAGGTGATCAGATCGACGGGGTTTTTTCGTAACAAAGCGAAAAACCTCATTGCCTGTGCCGCACAGGTTCTGCAATTACACCAGGGCGAAGTGCCCCGGAATCTGGCTCAACTGACAGCCCTGCCCGGTGTCGGTCGGAAAACCGCCAACGTGGTCCTGGGGAACGCGTTCCAGATACCGGGCATGGTTGTCGATACTCATGTCAAACGCCTGGCACGTCGTTTCGGCTGGACAAGGTCTGACCAGCCAGATCAGATCGAAAAGGATTTATGCCGGCTGCTCCCCCGCGCCGAATGGACACAGTGCGCCCATACTCTGATTGCTCATGGTCGTGCCTGCTGCAAGGCCCCCACCCCCCATTGCAGTCAGTGCGGTATTTTTGCCCTCTGTCCACGTCTTGGCGTAACCCGCGCTCACTAAAGGCGGGCTTGTCAGGTTTTAACGCCCGCATAAGAAAAGCCCCGCATTCACATGCGGGGCTTTCCGGTGTACCCTCAGTATCGTCCTGGCTGACACCGGAGGCGTCAGCAGCGGTAGTTGCTCTTAAAGTTTGACAACGTTAGCTGATTGTGGACCCTTGTCCCCCTGAATGACGTCAAAGCTTACCCGATCCCCTTCTGAAAGGGATTTGAAGCCCTCACCCTGAATTGCTGAGAAATGAACAAAGACATCAGGGCCGTTGTCTTGCTCAATAAAACCGAAACCTTTAGAATCATTAAACCACTTAACTGTACCTTCAGCCATGCTTTACTCCTTATGCTTTTCTCGAGGGCAACCGAACGGATTGATATCCTGCAACTGCTTCTATCATAAAAAACAATGAAAAAACAACGTTATTTTTCGACCTTGCCATATTTTCATGGTAGAAACGATTCCCTTGATACGTTTTAAAAATGGGCAATCATCCTCACAATAAGCTAACAATCAACAGGCACCCTCACAGCAAAATTTGATGAGAACGGTATGGGGCTTTTATGAGTCATGAAAAAACCAGAATACTGGCTGTTGAAGATGAAGAGGACATTCTCGCGCTGCTGCATTTTAATCTGATCAAAGCCGGCTATGAGGTCGAAGGGGTAGGCTGTGGTGAAGAGGCCTTGCAGTCAATTGCTATCCGGCATCCTGATCTGATTCTTCTTGATCTGATGTTGCCCGGCATTGACGGCCTGGAGATCTGTCGGCGTTTGCGTGAGGGGGAATCCACCAGCCATATCCCCATTATTATGCTGACGGCTCGCGGCGAAGAGGCGGATGTCGTTCGCGGGCTGGAGCTGGGAGCGAACGACTATGTCACCAAGCCGTTCAGTTTCAAGATATTGCTGGCGCGAATTCAGAATGTGCTGCGTTATCACCAGCGTGGTGAACCTGAAGCTGATCCGGAACAGCTCAGCTTTGGTGAGCTGGTGATCCACCCCGGTCGGAATCTGGTGCAGGTCGCCGGAGAAACGGTTGAACTGACCTATACCGAGTTTCGCGTGCTGATTGCGTTGGCCCAACGCCCCGGCTGGGTCTTCACCCGTTATCAGATTGTCAATGCGGTTCGTGGGGAAGATTACGCCGTCACGGATCGCGCCGTCGATGTGCAGATTGCCGGTTTACGTAAAAAACTGGGCAGCTGTGGGCACTATATTGAAACAGTACGCGGTGTCGGCTACCGTTTCCGGGGGAACGAGTGAGACACCAGCGGCTGTTCTGGCAGCTCTACCCGTCCTATTTTCTTATCATTGCCCTGGTGCTTGCCGGCCTCGGCTGGACCTTCTCCATCTCTCTGCGTAATTTTCATTATCAGCAAACCGTCAGTGATCTGAAGGCCAGAGCCCACCTGGTTGCCCTGCAGTTACAGGAACAGCTTGCGCCGGATCGGTCCGCTGGACTGAATGACTATATTGCGCGCCAGGGACAACAGTCGGGAACCCGAATCACACTCATTGCGCAGGATGGCCGGGTACTGGCCGACTCCCACCAGAAACCCGCCGGCATGGATAATCATGGACAACGGCCGGAAATTTTGCTGGCCGTGGCGCAAGGCGAAGGCGTGGCTGTTCGTTACAGTGATTCCGTGCAGCAACAGCAGATGTATTATGCCATGGTTGTCGAAACCGGCAACACCTCCATCAGAATGGTCAGGGTTTCCATTTCCATGGACGTTATCGACCGGGCCCTCAGTGACCTGTACCGGCGTTTGATGACGATCGGTCTGGTGGTCGCCCTGGCCATTATTCCCGTAGCCTGGCTGCTGTCGCGCCGGATCAGCCGCCCGCTGGAGCTGATGACCAGTGCCGCTCAGCGGTTTTCTCAGGGGGATATGAACAGTCCCCTGCTGGAAATCGGATCAGCAGAAACCAGCCGACTGGCCAGGGCCCTGAACACCATGGCCGACGAGCTCGCGCAGATGATCCGGCGGGAGGTGGATCAGCGCGCCGAGATCGAGGCGATCCTGGGCTGTATGGTTGAGGGGATTATCGCCGTTGACATGCAGGGGCGTGTTCTCAGGTTGAATGCGGCGGCCATCAGGATGTTCGGCGTGAAACATTATCGCAGTGGTCGCTCCATCGAGGAAGTCGTCCGTCACGCTGACCTGCAGCATTTTATCCAGCAGGCATTAATCGCCCAGGAGCCTGTGGAAAGTGAGCTGGAACTCCTTGGTCTGGAAAAGTGCTCTCTGCATCTTCAGGCAACGCCCCTTACCGACTCCCAACAGCAGCGGATTGGCGTGGTTGTGGCCGTGCACGATCTGACCCGGTTGCGGCAACTGGAATCGGTGCGCAGGGATTTTGTCGCCAACGTGTCCCACGAACTGAAAACACCTATTACGGCAATTCGTGGGGCTGTCGAAACCCTTTTGGATGAGGAGGTTATTGACCGGGATGGCCGTAAATTCCTGCAGATTATCTTCAACCAGGGAGAGCGTCTGAACGCACTGATCGAAGATCTGCTCGATCTGTCACGTATTGAGCAGGGGGCCAGCCAGGGGGGCTGGCAGCTGGAGCCGGGAGACCTGCTGCCGGTTCTCGAAGGGGCACGGACCGCTTGTGAAACCCTGATGAACCACCATCAGGTCAGCGTGGATATCCAGTGTCCGGAACATCTTCAGGTGATGATGCATCCGCAGCTGCTGGAGCAGGCGGTTATCAATCTTCTGACCAACGCCATTAAATACAGTGAAGTCAACAGCCTTGTCCGCCTGGACGTCAGGGTCGAGGAGCATACCATCGATATCCGGGTTGAAGACTGTGGATGTGGAATTGACGAAAAGCATCTGGCGCGGATTTTTGAACGCTTCTATCGTGCTGATCCGGCGCGCAGCCGCCGCCTCGGTGGAACCGGCCTGGGCCTGGCCATTGTCAAGCATGTCGCCCTCGCCCATCAGGGCGATGTCAGTGTTGCCAGCACCGTTGGCGAAGGCAGCTGTTTCGTCATTCATCTGCCCAGGTCTTAAAGAGGGATTGGGTGATTTTATCGGTGACATACCGAAAGCACCGAGAGTAAACGCCTTTTATGCAGGAAATCGGCCCGAACAGACAGCTTTACATCTGCGAAAACATGAGTCTGCTGGAAAAATGGGAGCACGCGGGGTAGAATGGCCTGATACTAAACCGACAAAAGGAGATTGGATCATGGCCGGAAATTCATTTCACAGTTTGAAGAACCTGCAGGTCGGCGACCGGAGCTACTGTTTTCACAGTCTCAAGGCGGCAGCCGAGTCCGGTTTAAAAGGGGTGGAGCGACTTCCCTTTACCCTGAAAATATTGCTGGAAAATATGCTCCGGCACGAAGACGACCAGACCGTGAAGCGTCAGGATATTGAAATGCTGGTGGCGGCGAACAGCCCTGGTGGTGAGGCCGGGGAGTTGGCCTACCGGCCGGCACGGGTGCTGATGCAGGATTTTACCGGTGTGCCGGCCATTGTTGATCTCGCTGCCATGCGTGATGCCGTTGCTCGCAACGGAGGGAATCCGGCGTCCATTAATCCCCAGATACCGGTCGATCTGGTCATTGACCACTCGGTTATGGTCGACCACTATGGTGACACGGGTGCCTACAGGACCAATGTTGAAAAGGAGATGGAGCGCAACCGCGAGCGCTATGCTTTTTTACGCTGGGGGCAGAAGGCGTTTGACAACTTCCGGGTTGTCCCACCGGGAACCGGAATCTGCCACCAGGTGAATCTTGAATATCTGGCCCAGGGGGTATGGAGCGAGGAGAAGGATGGCCAATGGTGGGCTTATCCCGATACCCTGGTTGGGACGGACAGCCACACCACCATGATCAACGGGCTTGGCGTTCTCGGTTGGGGGGTCGGAGGTATCGAGGCGGAAGCCGCCATGCTCGGCCAACCCATTTCCATGCTGGTGCCTGAGGTTGTCGGTTTCCGCCTGACAGGCAAGCTGGCCGAAGGGGTCACCGCCACCGACCTGGTGCTGACAGTGACCCAGATGCTGCGCCGGCACGGTGTTGTCGGCAAGTTTGTTGAGTTTTTCGGTTCCGGGCTGTCACAGTTGCCCCTGGCGGATCGTGCAACGATCGGGAACATGTCGCCGGAATATGGAGCGACCTGCGGCTTCTTCCCGGTGGATCAGGTGACCCTCGATTATCTGGCCCTGACCGGTCGCAGCGAGCAGACCATCTCCCTGGTCGAAGCCTACTGCAAGGAACAGGGGTTGTGGCGGACAGATGACCTGCCCGATCCCCAGTACAGCACGGTCCTGGAACTTGATCTGGCCAGTGTGCGCCCGAGTCTGGCCGGGCCGAAGAGGCCTCAGGACCGGGTTCTTCTGGAAGAGATGCGCACCGCGACGGAAGCAGTGCTCCCCGCTGAAAACAAAGCCGGAGCGCCCATCCCCGGTACCCGCGATCAGCTGCGTCACGGGGATGTGGTGATCGCGGCCATCACCTCCTGCACCAACACCTCCAATCCGGCGGTGATGATGGCGGCCGGGCTGGTGGCGAAAAAGGCGGTGGCAAAGGGGTTACGCCAGAAGCCCTGGGTCAAGACCTCCCTGGCCCCCGGCTCCAAGGTGGTCACCAGTTACCTGGCCCAGGCCGGCTTGCAGGACTATCTGGATAAACTGGGTTTCAATGTCGTCGGTTACGGCTGCACCACCTGTATCGGCAACTCCGGACCGCTGCGGGGACCCATCGCTGATGCCATTGAGGCCGGTGACCTGACCGTCAGTTCGGTGCTGTCCGGCAACCGTAATTTCGAAGGGCGGATCCACGCCCAGACCAAGGCCAACTGGCTGGCTTCCCCGCCGTTGGTGGTGGCCTTTGCCCTGGCCGGAACCACCCGTATTGATCTGACGACGGAACCCATCGGCAGCGATCCCTCCGGTCAACCGGTGTTCCTCAAGGATATCTGGCCGAGTAATGCGGAAGTCGCGGAGATGGTCGCCCTGGTCAACGCGCGCATGTTCCAGAAGGAATATGCCGAAGTTTTCAGTGGCGATGACAGCTGGCGGCAACTGCCGGTTCCCGAGGGGCTGACCTACGCATGGGATCCCGACTCCACCTATATCCGCCTGCCCGCCTTCTTCGAGACACTGCAGGCGACGGACAGCTATCCGGGAATTATCGGTGCGCGCCTGCTGGCCCTGCTCGGAGATACCATTACCACCGACCATATTTCACCGGCCGGGGCCATCAAGGCCAGCAGTCCGGCGGGTGTCTACCTGGAGGAGCACGGCGTGACCGAGGCCGATTTCAACTCCTACGGTTCGCGGCGCGGCAATCCGGAAGTGATGGTCCGTGGCACCTTTGCCAATATCCGTCTGCGCAACAAAATGCTCCCCGGCAGTGAGGGCGGGGTGACCAGGCACTACCCGTCGGGCGATGAGCTCAGCATCTATGATGCGTCCAGGCGTTACCTCAAGGATGGCGTACCCCTGATGATTATCGCCGGCAAGGAATACGGCACCGGTTCCAGCCGCGACTGGGCGGCCAAGGGGACCCTGCTGCTCGGCGTCAAGGCGGTACTGGCGGAGAGTTATGAGCGGATTCATCGCTCCAATCTGGTGGGCATGGGGGTCCTGCCCCTGCAATTTGTTGATGGGGAGAACGCCGAGTCCCTGGCGCTGGATGGCAGTGAAACCTTCAACCTCCCTTACCAGGGGAAACTGAAAGCCAAACAGACCCTGCCCCTGGAAATTGTCCGGGCCGATGGCCGGAAACAGAGCCTTGAGGTTCTGTGCCGGATCGACACGGATCAGGAGATCGTGTTTTTCCAGAGCGGCGGCATTCTCCACCACGTGTTGCTGCAGTTGATGGCATAGCCTCTTGTCCTGAAGCCGGTCGCATCAGGATGCTGCTAAAAAGCCGTTCGGGATAACCCGGACGGCTTTTTGTCTGGTTGTTTAGCAGGATATCAGCTCGATATCGATAACTATCAGGGTGTTCTCCTCAACGTGCCAGCGGATGTTGTACCGGTCAAGACGACAACCATATTGATGATGATCAGAGAGCCCCTGTCTGTACGCCGGTCGTGGGTCGAGGCGCAAGGTGTCACGGATCAGTCCTTCAAGCTCTGGCGTTTGCCGACTGAAATCCTGGAGTCGGCGCCGTGCCGTTTTCGAAAACGCGATGGTCAGCTGCTGCCCCGGTGCGTCAGGGGCAAAACCGCCCGCGGCCTGGGGCAGGCTGTCAGCATAGGGAATGTAGGGTTTGATGTCGATAATCGGGGTGCCGTCGATAAGATCAGCCCCTTCAACCTCCAGCCACACCGCCCCGTCGGAAGCCTGAACCGAGCGCAGCCGTACCGCTGACAGACCCACCGGATTAGGACGAAAGGGGGAGCGTGAGGCCAGTACTCCGACCCGCTGGTTACCCCCCAAACGCGGCGGTCGCACCGTCGGGTGCCACCCTTGACCAAGGTGCTGGTGGAAGATAAATATCAGCCAGATATGACTGAAGGTGTCGAGCTCACGGACCATGTCGGCCCGGGCAAAGTCCGGTAACAGCTCGATTCGGGCCGTTACCGTCGGGGCCAGGCCGGGCTGGCGCGGGGTGGCAAACTTCTCCCTGAAGGGGGAACGGACGACGGCGATGGGGGTAAAGGTGACATTGTTCATGCTTGTTGAATGCCGGGCACAGGGGCACTGACGGGCTTTTTGCGGCTGCTGATCCAGACGCCGAAAAAGACGAGAATGCAGGCCAGCAGTTGCGACAGATTCAGCTTATCCCCGAGTATCACCATCCCCATGACAACGGCAAAGACCGGCACCAGATTGATGTAGCCCCCCGCCCGGTTGGCGGGCACGCGACTCACACCAAAGTTATAACAGAGATAGGCAAGGCAGCTGATGGCCACACCAAGGTAGATCACGGCCAGCGCCGGCACCGTTTCCCAACCGGTCGGCCAGCCGATGCTGGGATGGAACAGGAAAGGAAGAAAAAACAGACTGCCTAAAAAGGCCTGAAATGCCGTCAGAAACAGGGGTGGATAGTTGCTGGTCAGGTGTTTCAGGGCAATGGTATAGCCGGCAGCGCAGAGCATGGCCAGAAATTCCAGAAAATTCCCGAGCAGGGGATTGGGAGCGTTGTCGCTGCTGTCACCAGCCAGGCTCAGCCAGCAGACGCCGACAATGGCAACGACGAAGCCGAAAAGGGTCTGTCCCTGAATCTGCTCTTTGAGCAAACTCCAGGCCATGACCGCTACCAGCAAGGGCATGATGGCCGCGACCATCCCCGCCTGGGAGGCGCTGGTCAGTTCCAGGGCCCTGGATTCCAGAAGAAAATAAAAGCAGGGCTCACAAATGGCCATGATCAGCAGGTATTTGATGTCGCGCCGGCGCCAGTTGAGTTTACGGAACGAAGGGATAAAGATGGCAAAACACAGGGACGCGATCAGCATGCGGCCGAAAACCACCTGCAAGGGATGATAGCCCTGCAGGGCAATTTTCATGGCGACAAATGAACTGCCCCAGAGGAGCATGGCCATGACCAGGCTGACGGTCGGCAACCAGCGGGTTTGGTATTGCTTCACGGGCACAGCTCCATGGAAAGATTACGACGAAAGATAATTCCCACCACCACATCTTTCCAGCAAAAAGTGAAACACCCGCTCAGATGCTGACGTCTCAAGGGGCAGCAGAAACGGTGGCAAGGCTTCTGTAGGGAGTGAGGTCTTGAAAAGATAGATGCTGGGGGCCGCAGGTTACACCAGAATATCCCTGTCCTTGAGGCGTGCCCGGACCAGAAGGCCGCTGATGACGACCCGGGTGTCCGGCGATGTGAGGATCTTTCCCAGGTTTTCCTCGAATTCTTCAGCGTCCTTGCTTTTGAATTCGTTACTGTTCTGTTCATCATAAAGCATGGCCGGATAAAGTTTGACGTCGTGAATCAGGCGCAGAATACGATGTTTGTAATTCATGGAGGGCATGGCGACAAAGACGTCATAATTGAAAACGGTGCTGCTCTGTTTGCGTACAATTTTCAGATTCAGCAACCCCTTGGTTATTTCCGCCAGAACCGCCCCCTGCTCTTCCAGAATTTCATGGGGAGCCCGTACATTTGAAACATCGATCAATTCTCCCCACAGATTTTTTACAGACATGCCGACTCCCTGAACGAAAAAGCCTCTCTTGTGTGGGTCAACCGCCACCGAAGAGAGGCCTGTCTTGTCTTCGGCAGCCCGGCTATCCCCGTGGGACCCGTGGTTTTGCGTCCCCGGATTGCTCCGGGTTTGCCTTTGTCGAAAAGAGGAAACGATAAAGATGCTAGGGCTTTAATGTGTACAAGTCAAGGGTCTATCACACCTGCGGCCGGCACATCCCGGGTCTGACATGGGGTAACGACGGCTTGCAACGCAGGTTGATTTCATCAATCTACGTTGAGAACAGATAAATTATGAGCATTATCGGTAGTTTAAATTGGAAGACCGAAGTCTGATCAACTTATATTGATAACAGGCAACAGATCAGGATTTGTAAAAAGCCTTTTCATTCGGGTGGTTGCTGTTTTTTTATTGGCTGGCATCAGATTTGCGACAATTTACCCAACACGTTGCTCATGGGTTTGCAACCTGCAGCACGCCCTTAACGGGCGCATCCATCGGTCAAGGTTGAAAAAATGGAAAAAACAATATTACTTTACGAGCCACACAACGAACGTGTTGCTCATCTGGTTTTTTTGCTCAATCTGGCGGATATCCGCTGTACCCAGGCGCGCTCAGTCGAGGAAACCCTCAACTGGCTGACGGCAGCGAGATTACAGATCGTCAGTTTTGATCTGATGATGATCGGGTCTCTGGTAGAGACGGACGCTGAGCGGCAGCTGCTGGAAACCCTGAGCTCTTCTGAACGGCCTCTTGTTTACCTGCAGGCCGGTGACGAGCCGGTACCGCCGGCGATACGGGAAAAAGCCATGGTCTGCCGCTCCGATGATCTGCTGCATTGCCTGACGGCCTGCCTCGAACACCACACGTCCCCCACAACTATGGAGAATAGCGATGACAACCGCCGCGCTGCTGCCCGCTGAAGGCGCCCCCCTGGAGCAGGATTTCATGGAGGGGATGTATCTCACCTTCGACCTGGCCAATGAAGGTTACGGCCTTGAAATTCGTCACGTCACGGAAATTATCGGAATTCAGGAGATTACTGCCGTGCCCGATCTGCCCCCTTACATGATCGGGGTATTGAACCTGCGCGGCAAGATTATTCCGGTCATCGATGTCCGCTTGCGTTTTCATCTGCCCCGCCGCGATTACGACGAAAGAACCTGTATTGTGGTGGTCCACGTCAATGATGACACCATGGGGCTTGTTGTTGACAAAGTCAGTGAAGTAATAGATATTCCCCAGTCAGAGATTGAACCGGCACCGGCAACGGGTCGCAAGGCGAAGCACTATATCCGCGCCATGGGAAAAATCGGTCAGCAGGTTAAATTGCTGCTCGATATCGAGGCCCTTATGGGTGACGAGGAGGTCCCGGAAATGGTACCGGCTTGACAGTCCTGTACGGCTTTTGATGCATCACCTGTTATGAGATTACCCCGCAACAAGGAGATTGACCATGATGAGACGGCTGCAGAATGTAAAGATCGGAGTGAAACTGATCGGTGGCTTTTGCATGATTGCCACCCTCACCCTGCTGGTTGCTATCCAGGGCTGGTGGGGGGTCGACGATCTCGACATGTTTCTCGATGAAATCGCCGGGGTAAGGATGCCCAGTGTTGAAAGCCTGATTGTCCTGGAAAAGGAGGCGGAAACCATTCTCGTGGCCCAGCAGGCCCTGCTTAATCCACGGCTGAGTCTGGAAGAACGCAAGCAACGTTATGAGGATGTCGCCGAAGCCAGGGAGCACTACCTTGCATCATGGAAGATCTATGAATCCCTGCCCCATACCGCGGAAGAATCCCGCTTGTGGAACCAGTTTGTTCCGGCCTGGGAAAAATTCCGCGATGAAAACAACAAGGTCTTTCAACTTTCCCGGGAGCTTGACGAAACAGGTATTTTAAATCCGGTGCAGTTGCGTGCCGACCTGCAGCAGTTTCGTGGCGATCATCACGCGTTGATGGGGCGGGTGCGCGATATGATCAGCTCCGGCAGCGTGTTTTACGGCGGCGCTGATCATACCGCCTGTAATTTCGGGCGCTGGCTGGGTGAATTCGAGAGCAGCAATCCGCAGATCAATCAGATTATCACCGATGTTCATGCTCATCATACCCCCTTTCATCAGGGGATTGCCCGGATCAAGGAACAGGTTGAAGCCGGCAACATGGTTGCCGCCCAGAGCCTGCTGGCGGAGGTCATAAGGGAAGCGGAGAATGTCTTTGAGCATTTCGACGAACTCCTCGCCGAAGCCGGTCGTGCTGAAAAAATCTACCTGGCTATGGAAAGTCAGGCCAGCGGCCCGGTGCGTACGTCCCAGGCAGAGGCCTACAAGCTGCTCGGTCAGCTTATTGACATTAACAATCAGGTCGCTGACAAATCCGTTGCCAGCTCTCAGGCAGCCTCGGCTCTTGCCTATAAGTTTTCTATGGTCGGCGGGTCTCTGGGGGTCATCGGCGCGGTCATCCTCGGCTTTATCATTACCCGCAGCATCACCAGGCCCCTGCACCGCGCCTTCGGGGTGATTGAAAAATACAGTCAGGGGGATACCACGGATCAGGATCTCGACATGGGCGACTGTGTCAATTGTTCCATTCTCAATAACTGCAACCAGCAGGAGTGTCCCAACTTCGGACGCGAGGGCTATTGTTGGGTGGAGGCTGGAACCTTCGGTCCGACCCCGGTCTGCCATAAGCTGACAACCGGTGTCTACACCGACTGCCGCCAGTGCAAGGTCTACAACATCAAGGATGAGTTCGCAGAGCTCGGCTCCATGCTTGTGGGCATGGCCAAGAGTCTGCGGCGGCGCAGTGATCTGGCCCAGGCCATCGCCCGCGGTGATCTGACTCACGAGGTCAAGGTTTCCTCAGCTGATGATCAGCTCGGCAACGCTTTGAAGACCATGCTCGAAGGCCTGCGCGAGATGGTCGGCGGCATCCAGATCGCCGGCGAGCAGATTGCCTCCGGCTCCGGCCAGGTCGCCGACGCCAGCCAGGCCCTCTCCCAGGGCGCCACCGAATCCGCCAGCTCCCTGGAAGAAGTCAGCGCCTCCATGAACCAGATGGCCTCCCAGGTCCGCAGCAGCGCCGAAAGCGCCAATGCCGCCAACCAGCTCGCCAGCCAGTCCAAGCTGGCCGCCGAAAAAGGCGATCAGCAGATGGCCGAGATGGTCGCCGCCATGACCGAAATCAACCAGGCCGGCCAGAACATCTCCAAGATCATCAAGGTCATCGACGAGATCGCCTTCCAGACCAACCTGCTGGCGTTAAACGCCGCCGTCGAAGCCGCCCGCGCCGGGCAGCACGGCAAAGGCTTCGCCGTTGTCGCCGAAGAAGTCCGCAACCTCGCCGCCCGCAGCGCCAAGGCCGCTGAGGAGACCGCCGAGCTCATCGAGGGCTCCGTCGCCCTCACCGACAAAGGCAGCCAGATCGCCGACCACACCGCCGGCGCCTTAAAAGAGATCATGGGTGGCATCACCAAGGTTTCCGACCTCCTCGAAGAGATCGCCACCGCCAGCAGCGAACAGGCCCAGGGCATCAACGAAGTCACCACCGGCCTGGGGCAGATCGACCAGGTCACCCAGCAGAACACCGCCAGCGCCGAGCAATGCGCCGCCGCCGCCGAAGAGCTCTCCGGGCAGGCCGAACAGATGCGGCAGATGCTGCAGAAATTCAAGCTGCATCAGAACAGCACCCCCCATCAGCATGTCCGTCAGGCCCCGCAGCGCAGTCTTTCCGCAGCGGCCAAGAGTGGCTGGGGCGAGAAAGCACCCGCCGCCAGCGCACCCAAGATCGCCATGAAAAAGCAGATTGCCCTGGATGACGATGAGTTCGGCAAGTTTTAGCACCGCTTATCCGTAACAACCAGCAAAGGGGCACGGATCAATCGATCCGTGCCCCTTTGTCCGCTTTGCCTTCACTCTGTTTTTCAGTTCAGATTGATCATCACCGTTTTCAGCTCCGTCATCTCCTCCACGCTGTATCGCGCCCCTTCCCGGCCGGTGCCGCTGAGCTTGACCCCGCCGTAGGGCATCTGGTCAACGCGGAAGGTCGGCATGTCACCGACCATGACACCACCTACCTCCAGATGGTCAACGGCGTAAAAAGCGGTCTTGATATCTTTGGTGAAAATCCCCGCCTGCAGGCCGAACTGGGAATTGTTGACCCGCTCCACCACCTCCTCGATGGTCTGGTAGGACATCAGGGACACCACCGGCGCAAAGGCCTCTTCGCTGACGATATCCATGGTTTCATCGGTGTTTTCCAGAACTGTCGGCTCAAGAAACGTGTTATTGCGGCGCTTGCCGCCGCATAGCACAGTCGCGCCGCTGCCCACTGCAGCCTCAATCCAGGAGGCCACCCGACTGACTTCGTCCTCATTGATCATCGGTCCGACCAGGGTCTCCTCGTCCGCCGGATCTCCGCTTTGTGCGGCCTTGACCGCTGCGACAAAGGTATCGCGGAATTCCTCATAACGGCTGTGGTGGACATAGATGCGCTGAATGCTGATGCACACCTGGCCGGAGTTAGCGAAAGAGCCGATGACACAGCGCGGCATGGCCTGGCTGATATCCGCATCCTCGTGGATGATGGCGGCGGAATTGGAGCCCAGTTCCAGAGTGACTTTCTTGATTCCGGCTTTGGCGCGGATATCAAGGCCCACCGCCGGCGACCCGGTAAAGGTCACCATATGAATTTTGTCCGACTCCACCAGGGCATTACCGACCACCCTGCCGGAACCCACCAGCAGCTGAATACCATCGGCGGGCAGCCCGGCTTCGAGGAGCAGTTCCACCAGGCGGTGGGAGGTCAGAGGCGTAGCGGACGCGGGTTTGAGAATAATGGGACAGCCGGCGGCAATGGCCGGTCCGACCTTGTGCGCCACCAGATTCAGCGGGAAATTGAAGGGGGTAATGGCGGCAACCACCCCGATGGGATAGCGCTTGAAATAGCCGAAGCGATTCTTGCCCGTTGCCGCGGCGTCAAAAGGGATCAGCTCACCACACAGGCGCCGGGCTTCGTCAGCAGCGAACTTGAACGTCTCGGCACTGCGATCGACCTCACCGCGGGAAAAGGCGATCCCCTTGCCCGCCTCGGCGGTGATGATCCGGGCCATCTCTTCACGATTTTCCGTCAACAGCTGCGACAGCCGATCAAGAATGGCGCCCCGCTCGGCGGCCGTCAACGCAGCCATGGTGGCGCGGGCATGCCAGGCACTGTCAATGGCCGTGGCAACCTGATCCGGAACGGCGGTGAAAATCTCCCCCGACGGGCTGCCGTCGTATGGACTGCACACCTTCAGCTTGTCTGACGATGCCTGCCACTGTCCGGCGATGAAAAGCTTTTTGGTCATACGGCTTGCCTCCTGTCTGCAAGAAGTCGGGCTCGCGGGCAAGAGCAAAGCAGGCCGGCGAATTGCCGGCCACCCCTTGTTCCCACCGGTTCGAGCCGATATGATAAACACTGATCAACAGGCTCCCCTGTAAGGGGGTCATTGTAACCAAGCTGTCTGTGAAATAAAAGGCTGACCGGCTCTTCAACATACGGAATTCACCCGCCGGCGGCCTGACCCAGAAAGGAGTCAATTATGCATCATGTGGTTATTACCGGAGCAAACAGAGGTATCGGACTGGAACTGGCGCGCCATTACCAGCGGCAGGGATGGCAGGTAACGGGCGTCTGTCGTGGCACCTCACCTGAGCTTGACGCTGCGGCCACCAGCGTCATTTCCGGTATCGATGTCGCCAGCGATGCCGATGTCGCACGACTGGCCGCCGCCCTTGCCGGAAAACAGATTGATCTGCTCATCAACAACGCCGGCGTGCTCACCAATGAAACCCTCGATGCCCTTGATTACGACGCCATCCGCCGGCAGTTTGACATCAACACCATCGCCCCGTTGCGGGTCTGCGCGGCCCTGTTACCCAATCTGAAAAAAGGGAGTAAGATCGCCAACATCACCAGCCGCATGGGATCCATTGCCGATAATGATTCCGGTGGCTATTACGGCTATCGGGCGTCCAAGGCGGCGCTGAACGCCATCGGCAAGTCCCTGGCCAATGATGTGAAAGACCGGGGCATTGCGGTCATTCAGCTGCATCCGGGGTTTGTCAAAACCCGCATGGTCAATTTCGCCGGCACCATCACGCCGGAACAATCAGCGGCGGGTCTGGCCCAGCGCATTGCTGAACTCACCCTGGACAAGACCGGCTCCTTCAAGCACTGCAATGGCGATGACCTGCCCTGGTAGGAGGGAAA
>CALFFB010000030.1 GCA_937958075.1 uncultured Geobacteraceae bacterium
CCGCATCAGCCTGGTCAGGGCCCTGGGTGGTCACTGGATGGCTGAAGAACTGGCGCGCAAACGACCAAACCTGACAGAGGCTGCCAACCTGCGGATCAGGGCAACGGGCAACGAACCGGGCTGGCTGGTGGACATAAGCGAAGGCCGCATGCAGGTAACGACGGACTACGGACAGACGTACCGGACATTTCCGGTGCCGGAGCCGGAGCGTGATACTGGGTTGAAAACCGTGCAATATCGGCTTACGACTGCCACTACGATCCTGACCCTGGAGCTGCGCCAGATCACCTGTCAGGACACTATGAGCGGAGATCTGTTCCCCCTGCAGGCGACCCTGAAAATCGACGGCCAGACATTGCCGGGCTGCGCTGACATTCCTTGACCTGTCACGCCGTGTTCTGCTGCAGCAGCTGCTTGATCTTGGCGATGTAATTACGGGTTTCCGTCGGCATTCTCTCAAGTCCGTGCCGATCAACATTGCCCTGCCCCCAGTTATAGGCCGCCAGGGCGTGATCGAGATCGCCGTCATATTTGTCCAGCAGCTGCTTTAAGTAGCGGCTGCCGCCATCGAGATTTTCCTGCGGATCAAAGCTGTTTTTCACACCGAGATCCTGGGCCGTGGCCGGCATCAATTGCATCAGCCCCTGGGCACCGACCCGCGACACGGCATTGGGATTGAAGGAGCTTTCCGCCGCCACCACCGAACGGATCAGTTCCGGCGCCAGTTTGACCCGCTCGGCCACCTTGTCGATCAAGGCATCGATCTGCTCACGTGGCGACAGCTGCGGCTGGCTAAGGCTCGGCTGCTGGGCCTTGATATAGCTGTCAACAAATCGACTTTTATTGCCCCCCAGTAAACTGAGGGAGCCGATCTCGTCAAAATTGAAGAACGGTTCTTCACTGCTTTCCTCATCACTGAACAACCCGTGCATCATCTGTATCTGGGTCATGCGCACCAGTGCCAGGGTTTCTTCCACCGTTGGTTTGGCGCCGCTTTTCTGTTCCTGAATTTGCTCCATAACCTTTGTAAAGTCGGATTGTTGTGATTTTTTTTCGGCGCTGGCCACAGGAGAAGAAATGCGACCGGGGGCGTACAGTTGTTCAACAAACCGGGTCAATTCGACGCTCATCATTCTGCCCTTTCGTCATCGTTCCTGGTGTCAATGTATTGTCATGAATGACAGACGGCAAAAACGGATACATACATATACAGCAACAAGTGAACCAATCTAGTGATCAGCATCAAAAAAAATTTTGCTGTTTGCTTTTTTCTTTGACGACAGGCGGGAAAGTTCTCATATTTTCCCACTTAAACACAAAAACATGCAGACCGAGGATAACGGCACCCATTCCGAGGAACACTTTTCGCCATCCATGGCCGTTCGACTGTCGCCATCCGGGCGACAGACGCCCTCTCCATGGGTGCCGCATCCTTGTCTGCAAGTGACAGCAGTATAATCTTCTGCAAGGACCTTTTCATGAATAATATCCAGGCCAGACTTCATCACCAGATCCGGAAAAAATGCGGCAGGGCCATTGCCGATTTTCAGCTCATTGAGGAGGGGGACCGCATCGCTGTGGCCCTGTCGGGAGGGAAGGATTCCTGGACGCTGCTGCACATGCTGGAGGATCTGCGGCGCCGGGCGCCGGTGCCCTTTGAGGTCATCGCCCTGAACATCGACCCCGGCTTTGCCGGCTACCGCACCGACCTGATGGAAGCCTACCTCAGGCAGCAGGGCTTCACCTATCACCTGGAAAAGACCGATAATGTCCGCCTGATTGAGGAGAAACTGCGGCCGGGATCATCCTACTGCGCCTTTTGCGCGCGCTTGCGACGCGGCTGCCTGTACACCCAGGCGCAGCGCCTTAAATGCAACAAAGTCGCCCTCGGACACCACCTGGACGACTTCATCGAAACCCTGTTGCTCAATCAGTTCTACAGCGGGACACTAGGGGCCATGGGCGTCAAACTGCTGGCGGACAACCAGCAGCAGACCGTCATCAGGCCCCTGGTGTACGTGGAGGAAAAGATGATTATCGACTACAGCAGGCACTGCGATTTTCCCATCATCAGCTGTGCCTGCCCGCTGGAGGTAACACAGAAGAAAGAACAGCAGCGCCTGCGTATGAAGCGCCTGATTGCCGATCTCGCCCGGGAAATTCCCCAGATTCGCGGCAGCCTGCTGGGGGCCCTGGCCAACGTCAACCACCGACATCTGCTGCTTACCCCCCCTGTGGACAGTTGATGCCACTGCCGGGCGCACCCGCTTAAAAAAACAGGGGGTATCCGCAGATACACCCTGTTTGCAATCTGTAACTGATCCGGCTATCCCGAAGGGGATAGCCGGGAAATCGTTACGGCTTATGACAGAAGGTGCAAGATTCTACCCGGCTGCCATCAACGTACTCCTCAAACCAAGCGTTACCCAGCATGTCCCCGCCAAATGCGTTGATATGGCCCTGGAGCTCGCGGTTGGCCATCTGGTCTTCGGTATTCTGGTGACAGGAATAGCAGACCGAGCCCATGGGTGAATTTTCTGCCGTTGTGCCAATCAAACTGTCAGCGAATACCCCGATACGCCTGGTAGAATCGACAGGGAAGTTTTCCGAGCCGCCGATATGGCAGGCGCCGCAGTCAAGAATCGTGTTGGGATAGGTTACATAATCGTAACCATGATCATAGCGGCGCTCAAACTTGTCACGTTTTTCACCAACGCCATGAATAGCATGCATGATGTACATGAAATCAACGGTACCCTGAACCACGCTGCTCGCTCGGCTTAAGGAACCGGCGTTATGGCAGGTGACGCAAGAGGTCACACCTGAAGCGACATCAGCTGTGGTGCCATGGCGACCGATAGTATTGTGACAGGCCAGGCAGCTTTCGGAGCTGACGATTTCACGGCGATCCCCGAGTTCGGAAGAGCCAGAGCCAAGGGTAATGGTTTTCAGGGCGCTGCTGACATTGATCCCTGCCGGGCCACGTTCCACCACGGCAAAACCGTTACGCTCAGCCGTTGCCGCCGCCGGCAATATCGGGAAGGTTGTCACGGCATAGGTCAAATCGGCTCCTGCCACTGTATTACCGGCATTTGCCGTGACCTGCAGGGGGCGACCGGCATCCCCGTTGCTGGATACGCCTGAGTCATCATTGGTCCAGTCTTCACCCACACCCCAGCCGATCCCGAGACGAACGGCATCCTCAAGATAGGTATCGGTGCCGGCGAAGAGATCCTGATAGACACCATCTTTGGCAACGCGCCAGGTCACCTGGGCCGCCTGGCCGGCGACGGCATTTTCAACGGCGACAATTTCCATCAGGTAACTGCGAGCCGTTGCCAGGGCATCAACAGCTTCACTGACGCCGTGGTAGGTGTCGGCTGTCTGCGGGAAACCATTGATAAACGAACCGCCATGACATGCCACACAATCACCGGCGTGGGGGCGACCTGCTACATCAAATACCACTCCTCCCGAAACGTGACAGGTCGCACAGGCACCTGCTACCGAGGCATCACCACGATTCCACCCCTGTCCCGCTGTCGGCACATCCCCCTTGTGGCAAGCAGTACAGTTCTGCGGCCCGTTACCACGTCCAAAGGTCCAGTCGGGAAAACGAACATCTTCGTAACTTGCACCCGCGACGGTATAGCCTTCTATTCCGGCATGGATTTTATGGGTCATGGTCATGGCATCCACCGGCGCCCAGCCACCGACTGTCGCGCTGGAATTATAGCTGTCATAGGTAAAATTGTTATGACAGGTCGTACAGAGCTGCGCGTCATTGCGGCGGTTGCCGTGAGCGGGCATATACAGGTAGCCGTCGTTGCCACTGTGACAGTCGGTGCAGGACACCAGGGCATTGTCAAGGGGCGGGCTGGCCACCGGATTGCCACTGCCATCAACGTAGGCAACGGCGGTGAAACGTTCATTCTGGCGACTGGTAACGCCGATCCGGTAGGTCGCCGCCGGATCCCAGGCACCGTTTGTTTCAATAGCGTCGAGAATACCCTGCACGTAGTCGCCATACGCGTTGTCGGCGACTGCCGGCTTTGAATGTGTCCAGTAGGCGCCCTGACTGAAATCAATATCAGCCCCACCAGAATTGAAGGTATAGCTGAAAACGCCATCGACCGCCGAAATAGAACCGGGACGCAGATTGCTGCCGCGAATAACTTCGGTCGCGTCAGCATTATAAGTCCGGTTACGCTGCATCATGGAAATCCAGGAATTCTCTGCCGGCAGCCACTTGGCAATAGTGTATTCGGCATTGACCGCATCAGTAATGCCTGCCACGGTGAAATTGACGGTGATCGTGCCGTTTTCATTGACGGTCACGCCGACGATCTCGGAACCGATGACCTGGGGTGCCGCATGATTCTCGGAAAACGCCAGACTGAAGGCATCCTGACCATCAGCACCGTCAGCACCATCAGCGCCGTCAGTCCCGGGAGCGCCATCGGCGCCGTCAACACCAGGAGCACCAGGGGCGCCATTCCGGCCATCCTTGCCGTCATCCCCACACCCCGCAACTATCAGGGTCAAAACAAGAAGCGGCATTAACAAACCAAACCTTAAAACATTCTTCATCCAACTACCTCCATCACAAAGTTAACAATTACCTGCAACTACAAAATCTTCGCGCACCAAAACAACGGTGATCGCCCTTTTTCTCCTTATGAGATTATCACCGACAACCGAAGCTACTATCCGCTCATTATTGCGGTTGCGAAGCTTTATGAAGCCACAGATGAAAAACAAACCACAAATTTTATAGCAAACCGTGTGCCAAGCGATTTGGTCTGAATAATCAAGATGTTACGAACACAGACCGAAGACCATCCGGGACCTTTGTTCAATTTCCGACAACAAAACCTGTGACCATCAGCTCAACTATCTGATCTGAATGGGAAAGATCTTCTCGATGGGTAAAGTGAATTCTGTTCAGTTTCCGGCAGCAAAGATGTGTCAACGGGCACGGAGCCAAATCCGCACCGCTAAAACAGTAAACCCGACACAGGATGAGAGAACTGTGTCGGGTTTAAGGCAGGGCATGCTCTCCCTGAAGCCTTCACTGGTGCCATCTGGCAAATCAGCACTGACCACCTTGCCACCGGAGAATCAGGGAAACATCGGCAGGGCAGAAAACGCGAGGCTCTGATTTTTTCAAAGCAACTCTCGTGCCCTATCAAGTTTTTTAAAAGTTTCAGTCATTTGCACCAGACACGGGAAATGTTGGCGCCACTTATTGTTCAATTTCCGGCGAATGGGCTTCTGGTCAGCCCGGCTTATGGAGACCGAGCTTCTCCATTTTGCTGTACAACGTGCCCCTGGCAATCCCAAGGGCTGCGGCAGCCCGGGTGAGATGCCAGTCCTTTTGCTCTAGAACCGTGCGAATCAATTCGGCTTCGGCATTGGCCAGGGTACTGTCATTAAGGGTGACGGAAAAATCCGAAGGGGCAGAGATGCGTACCTGCTCCGGCAGATCTTCCGGACAGATTACGGTGCTCCGGCAGAAGACAACGGCGTGTTCTAAAGCGTTGGCCAGTTCACGAACGTTCCCCGGCCAGTTGTGGGCGCACAGAATCGCCATGGCAGACCTGTTGATACCCGTGATGTTTTTTCCGGCAGCGCGCCGGTAGCGTTCGAGAAAAAAATTGACCAGCAGTGGGACATCGGAGGGGCGCGCCCGCAACGGGGGCACAGTGACGGAAATGACATTGATGCGGTAATAGAGATCCTCGCGAAAGGTTTTTTCTTTAACGGCGATGGTCAAATCCTTGTTGGTGGCGCAAATGATACGAGTGTCGACCTCGACCGTCGCAGTTCCCCCGACCCGTTGAAAACTCCCCAGTTCCAGCACCCGCAGCAGAGCGACCTGGGTCTGTATGGGGATATCGCCGATTTCGTCAAGAAAAATTGTTCCTTTTGAGGCGGCTTCAAAAAATCCGGCCTTGCGCGCCGTTGCCCCGGTAAAAGCCCCCTTCTCATAACCGAACAGCGCACTGTTGATAAGGGTTTCCGTCAGTGCCGCGCAGTTGACTCGGATAAAAGGCTGGTGTCGGCGGGCGCTGCGGTTATGGATGGCCTCTGCAACCAGCTCCTTGCCAGTGCCGCTTTCACCACGAATCAACACAGTACTGTCCGTTTGTGCGACCTGATTGATCTTCTCAAAGACTTCAAACATGGCCTGGTCACGGCCGATAAGGCTTTCGAAACGGAACTCTTCGCCACCACGCACCGATGAATCGCGCAGCAGAGCCTTGTGCTGGACTATCTTGTCAAGCTGATGCCGGATCATCTCTAGGTCCAGAGGCTTGAGAATATAATCGTAGGCACCGGACTTCATCGCCTTGACCGCTTCGGCCGCTGAATCAACTCCGGTCAGTATCAGCACAAAAATATCCGGATACTGTGCGCGAATCCGGGTCAGCAGCTCTAATCCACTCATGCCTGGCATCAGCAGGTCGGTAAAGACAATATCGATGGCGCCATCAGCCAACGACTGCAGGGCTTCTGCTCCACTTTCTGCCGTAATTATCTGAAAACGTTCGTCATTCATCATGGCACGCCGAAACAGCCGACAATAGGCCCCTTCGTCATCGACATAAAGAATCCGGAACTTTTCCCGCGAACGCATCGCATCTTGCGGGTCAGGATTCATGGTCGCACCTCCGGACTGATCTCGGATTGCCGCTGTGTTACCGCTGCCGCCGCACCGATGAGCCGGCGCAATTCATCCGCAAGCCAGGGTTTATGCAGGACACCATAGAGCCTTTCCTCAGCCTGAAATTGGTCCAGAGCCCCCATATCGGCAAAGCCACTGAGCAAAATGCATTGCGCGCCGGGACTCAGGATGGCGGCCTGCCGCAGAAACTCCATGCCGTCCATACCGGGCATGCGATAGTCGGAAATGACAACCTGGACACTTCCCAGATTCCTGATCAGGAGTAACCCGTCAGCGGCTGTTTGCACACAATATACTTCGACAGGCTCATTGATCAGCTGACGTTTAACCACATTGAGGATGTAGATTTCATCATCGACACAGAGCACCCGAATCCTTTCAGACATGCGCACTCTCCACTCCGTCAAAAGGAAACCACAAAGTAAAAACCGTACCCTTGCCCACTTCGCTGCTGACGCTGATCTCACCGCGATGCTTGCTGACGATGTCATAAACAATGCTCAGGCCCAGACCGGTTCCCACCCCTTGAGCCTTAGTGGTAAAAAATGGCTCGAATATGCGCTTCACATTTTCATCAGCAATACCACTGCCGCTGTCGCTGATAACAACACGGATTCCCGACTCCTCAGCCCGGGTTGTGATGCTGATCCGGCCCCAGCGCTCAATGGCCTGGGCAGCATTGATCAGCAGATTCATGAAAACCTGATTAAGCTGCTGCGGATAACACAACAAGGGCGGCAGATCGCCATAATCCTTGACGACATCGGCCTTGTAGCGCAGTTCATTGGCGACAATACCAACCGTGCTCTCCAGACATTCATTGATATCCGCCTGCTGCGCTGATGGCTCGTCCGCCCGCGAAAACCCTTTCAGGTTGACGACGATCCGGTTAACGCGATCTGTGCCGTCAAAACACTCCTGTAACATCTGGGGCAGCTCGGATATGACATAATCGATCTTCAGCTTCTGCCGAAGTTGCGCCAACTCCTCAAGTTCATCGGCACTTGCGCAACGATCAAGCAACGCCTGCTGTGAGGCAACAAAGACATTGATCTTCTGCCAGAAGTCTTGAAGAACCTCGAGATTTCCGACAACAAAGCCGATGGGATTATTGATATCGTGCGCCACCCCGGCCGCCAACTGACCAATGCAGGCCATCTTGTCCTGCTGGAGAATGGTCGCCTGCTGATCCTGCAGGTCCCGGTAGGCAACTTCCAGCGCCAGGCGGCTTGCCTCAATTTCATGATTGAGATTCTGCAACTCACTGGTGCGCTCCTGAACTCGTTGTTCCAGACTCTCATTAAGGCGGGTCAGGTCCTCCTCGGCCCGACGACGCTCGGCAACCTCTCTTGTCAGTTGCTCCGTCATGCGTTTTTGACTGTCGAACTGCTGGCGCAGACGCAGCTGAGAATCCGCCAGACGCTCATCGACACGCCCGAGGATGCGGTAGGCAAAGACAAAAATAACGCCGCTCAGCAGCAGGCTGAAAGCGATGGTCCGGGAAACAAACAGACGAAAGGCAGCGACATTGGTCGTCAGATCGTCAAGCAGAACAAAGTCCCCCACGGTGCGCTCAGCCACATCCTCAAGGGGAAAAGTACGCCCCAGATAGTTTCGCCCATCAAGCTGAATAACGGAGCCATGGGTCTGATACAGGGCTCTGTCAGAAAAAAAAGTCATAACATCGGTCGGCTCCATTGCAAGGGTCGAATCGATCAGTACCTGTTCCTTAAGCAGATTCCAGTCGGGTTGGCGACCGAGCATTGTCATCCCCGTCTCCCAGGACTGCTGGTCAAGAAAAGCCTTGTTGATGACTACCATAAAGTCGATGGCGGTGATATCTTTGAGTTCGCGCAGAATAGGATCGATTTCCTGTCCCAGCTCAATGTAACCGATGAGTGTCTCATCGACATGCCACGGATAGACAAGGCGCAGGGTAAAGGTGCCATTCCCCCCCAACTCCAGTCCGGCGACAGGAACTGCCTCGGCCATAGCCCTCCGCATGGTAAAGCGATGGGGCGATTCTGTCAGATTTTCGGGCTGATAGGTCCGCAGAAAGATCGTCCCGCTCTCATCATAAAAATAAAAGTGCGTGATCCGCTGTTGCTTGCTGAGCCGCTCAAGCAGAGCCGTGCCCTGCTCCAACAGTGCTGATCTGTCGGCTCCCTGCATGGCAATCTGAAGCCCTTGCTTTTCGGCGACAAAATCAGCGATAGACCGCATGGTGTTGGTACGACTGTGAACCAGGCTCTGTAAAACGTTCTGAACCCGCTGGTAGCGCGCTGTCAATCGCGTTTCATAGTCTTGAAGGCGAATCCGATAACTGGCATAGAGAAAAGAACCAACAAGGATAACAAAAGTCAATGTGAGAGGAATAAGAACCTGCCTTCTGATGGTTTTTTTCAGCATAAACACCGCGCGGACAAAGACATGAGATACCAGCTATCGGTCTTTCTTCATCAACCCTGAAAACAGCCCCTTACTCTGGGGCTCCTCGCGGCGCAGATTGATCAGCCGCAGCTCGCGCAGGGCATCGGTACAGCGGGGGTTGGCCTGGACCGCCATTTCGAAGGATTTTTCCGCCTGTTTATCGCGATTCTGCGCCTGGTAGACATGGCCCAGGTAGAGGTGGGTGACATCGGAGGCCGGGTTGATCTCGCGCGAGGTCAGCAGGATTTCGATCGCCTGGTTCTGACTGTCGCGATTGTCGGCATCGGACTTGAACAGGGCCCAGGCGTAGTTGGTCATATACTCCGGCTCTCCGGGACTGAGCTCCACCGCCTTTTTCAGCAGTGCGGCCGCCGCCGCGTAGCGCTTGACCCGCAACAGGGCGAAGCCCTCCTGATAGGCGGCCTCAGCCTCGATGACCCGGTTGATATCGACCTTTTTCCTGGGCCCGTGCAGCAGTTCATCGAGGTAATCGGCACGGGTTTGAGGATCACTGAGAACCGTGTAGGCCTGGCTGATGTACTGGAACATGTCGCTGATCTTGCTGCTCATCTCCTGCGACAGGCCACTGCCCAGATAGCGGTCCGGGTGGTACTCCTTGGCCAGGCGGTAATAGGCCCGCCGGACTTCGCCGCCGCTGCTTTCTCGACCGACCCCGAGGGCCGAGAAATAATCGGCATCCATCACCCGCCGGTAATCATCGAGAATCTTGCGCCGCAACTGTTCATCGACCATGACAAAGGGGCCATCCTCATGCTCATAAGCGCCTCCTTCCTGCGGAGAGCTGTGGTGCTCCAGCATTTCCGAGATAAGCAGGGCGGCGATAACCCGCTGCACCTCGCGCCGCGCCAGCGGGTAGTGGTCGAGGATCTGCTGCAGGGTTTTCTGCCCCTGACAGGCCCTGAACACAGCATCACCACGTTTGCTCAGTTGGATATCCTGAAACCGGTAATGGGGGTTGGTTGCCTGCCGCAGATATTCATCGTCGAAGGGGAACAGGAAGGTATCGAGCTGGGTCAACGACCAGTAGCGATTGATACCCTGCATGATGAGATTGGCCGGCGACATGCGGATCTGCGTCACCTCTTTCTTGAAGGCTTTTCCCGACTCAAACTGCAGGGTTCCTGAACGCCAGGCGAAGGTGGACAGCAGCTTGTCCGTCACCTGCCGCACCAGGGCATCATTCAGATCTTCCGGGGTCAGCACCCCCATCTCAATCAGTTCGGTCCCCTGCAGCCGCCCCGAGGCGCGGCTGCGCTCCACCGACAGATCGCACTCGTCCTGGGTGAGAGCGCCCTCCTTGACCAGCATCCGTCCGAGACATTCACTGAGCACATTGGAACGGGCAAAGATCGGGTAACCGTCTTTGATATAGATGATTTTTTTGGCGCTCTGATGTTGCAGATGCAGAAGCCCCGTCGCTTTGTCAACATACAGCCGGTGCAACTGCATGGGGAGGGTGTAATCACCAATGGGAAGGATTTTTGCCGGCGCGATGCGGGCTTTTCTCTGGGCGACAAAAAAACGCTCCAGCACCCGCCGCAGATCAGCGCCGGAGAAGGGCTTAAGGAGAAAATCATCAACTCCGTATTCCTCCCTGGCGGCGGCGAGCTGTTCCGGGCTGTGATAGGTTGTCGTCATCAGGACGACGGGCAGTTTGCGGGTTTTTTCATGCTTGCGCAAAGCATGGCAGAGGCTGGCGCCGGAGATCTCCGGCATGTTGATGTCGATAAGGACCAGATCGAAATCTTCGGTGAGGAGTTTGCGCATTCCCAACGCACTTCGATCCACCGACTCTACATAAAAGCCGGCGGCGGACAGGGTTTGCTGCAAGGAATCGCGCACCCCCTTGTCATCGTCGATAATCAGGATATTTTTACGCATACATGGCCCCTCAGCGCTTATTGATCACGGTGTCTGCGGATTCAGATAATACTCCATAAGCTCTCGAATCTGTTCTGTTTTCTGTCGATATTCCGTCATGAATGCCTGTTCCGGCTGCTGCTGTTCCCGGCGGTAGCCGAGGCTGCGCGCCACCTGGCGGAAACTGGCTCCGCGCATAGACAACTCATTAATGGATTGATCATAGAGTAACCGCAATTTGTTTTCGAGTCTCCGTAAAAATTTATAGCCGTTTATCAAAACCTCCGACTCTGCCTGGGGCAACACCTGATGCCGGGCCATGATCTCCAGCAGCTCTATGGTATTCTGCCTTTTCAGCTCAGGGATGTCGGCGGCATATTTAAGCTGCAGATACTGGGTGACGAACTCCACATCAACCAGCCCGCCGCGCCCGGTTTTGATATTGAGCAGGTCGCCACTCTCTTTGGCGATTTCCTGCTCCATACGCTGCCTGAGGCGGTAAATTTCCGCCTGCAGATGCTCCGGCAGGGGGCGGTCAAAGGTCAGCTCGACAATGGTGTGCTGCACCCTGTCGCGGAAAGCGTCGTTACCGGTGACCGCGCGCGCTTTGGTCATGGCCTGACGCTCCCAGGGCTGGGCCGATTCACAGTGATAGCGCTTAAAAGCCGCCAGACTGGTCACCAGCGGGCCCTGGTTGCCCGACGGGCGCAGGCGGGTGTCGATTTTGTAAACGAAGCCTTCGCGGGTTCCCAGGGTCAGAATGGTGATGATGCGCTGGGCCAGCTTGGCGAAATATTCATGGTTGCTCAGTTGCCGGAAGCGTTGAGCATCGGTGCCCCGTGCCGGTCGGGTTTGGCCTTCTGCTTCATAGATAAAGATAATATCGAGGTCGGAGTGATAATTCAGCTCGTGACCACCCAGCTTGCCCATGCCGACCACAGTAAAGGCGGTTTCACTATCCTGTCCGTCGGCAAAGGGGATGCCGAAGCGCGGAATCAGCTCCTGCCGCGCCATGGTGCAGGCGGCTTCCAGGCAGATTTCCGCCAGCAGGGACAGCTGTCTGGTGGTATCCCGCTGGCGCAGGCTGGCCTGCAGATCATTCAGGGCAATACGCAGGAACTCCTCGTTGCGATAGCGCCGGATCAGATCCAGTTGATGTTCAAAATCCTCGCCCTGCGCCAGCTGGTCCTCCAGCTCTGCCGCCATCTCCTGCCTGGTCTTGGACACCACGGCGTAGGATTGGGAGACCAGGGTGTCCAGCAGTTCAGGGCGTTGGATAAAGATGCGTGACAGCATCTGGCTGGAGCCGAACAGGGTGACCAGCAGCTTGGCGATGGCGGGGTTTTCCGCGAGCAGGGAGAAAAAGGAGCTGCGAGCGCGGATGCCGTTGAGGAAAGCGTCGAGGTTGTTCAGGGCCTGATCCGGGTTGGGCGACTCCAGAAGCTCACGCAAGAGCAGCGGCGCCAGCTTGTCGAGGCACCGCCGGCCGCGCCGGGTCATACGCCGACCCGTCACCTCGCCACGGAGAAAAGCCATGGACGCGTAAGCCGCATCGGGATTGGAAAAACCCTTTTCCTCCAGCAGGTCCTTGGCCAGGTCACTGTCAGCGTCACTGCTGAGGAGAAAGCGCACCTCGGGGCTGAGGTGTTCGGGCTCTTCGTCGGATGAATGAAAGAGGTCATTGAAGATGGCGTTGACCGCCTGCCGATGCTCCTGCAGCTGCGCCGCGAAGACTGCCGTATCGGCAAATCCGCAGCGCCGGGCGAGAACGGTGAAGGAGCGATCATCTTCCGGCAGACAGTGGGTCTGCTGCTCCTGAACCACCTGAATCCGGTGCTCCACCGTTCGCAAAAAGCGATAGGCATCCCTCAGTGTCTGATGATCCGTACCACTGAGCATCTCCTCCTCATGCAATATCTCCAGCATTTTCAAAGAATTACGATGCTGCAATCGGGGCCTGGTGCCGGCATTGACCAGCTGCTGCGCCTGGATGAAGAATTCGATCTCGCGGATGCCGCCGACACCGAGCTTCAGGTTACGCTCATGCTCCTTGTCACGGTCCAGGCTGGCGTTGATCTTCTGCTTCATGACCTTCATGTCTTCGATCATGCCGAAATCAAGGTAACGCCTGAAAACAAAAGGCTTTAAGCGCTTGAGCAGCTCCTCCCCCAGGGCAATGGAACCGGCGACAGGACGGGCCTTGAGCATGGCGGCCCGCTCCCAGCTCTGCCCCCAGGATTCATAGTAGATTTCCGCACCATCCAGAGAAATGGCCAGGTCACCGCTGTTGCCGTCGGGACGCAGACGGGTATCGACCCGGAACACGAAACCGTCTTCGGTAATCTGGTGCAGAGCCCGGGTCACCATTTCCGCCAGCTTGACGAAATAACGGTGCAGACTGAGCTGCTCATTACGCCGTCCGCCGGTGGTTTCTCCACGGGTTGAGGAATAGCAGTAGATCAGGTCGATATCGGAGGAAAAATTCAGCTCCTGACCGCCGAACTTGCCCATGCCGAGGATGGTCATCCGTGCCGGTTGCGGCGGCCCCTCATCCGACTCCTGCAGCGGCTCGCCATAATCGGCCTGCAATTGCCGGCTGCACAGCTCGCAGGCGCGCTGCAGACTGGCGGCAGCCAGTCCGGACAGCTCCAGCATCACCTCTTCCAGGGAGGCAAGGCCGCACAGATCGCGGCCCCCGATCCGCAGAACCTGCTGCGCCTTGTAGCGACGCAGGCCGGCCTTCAAACCGGGAAAATCGGCATCATCGGCAATCCGTTCACGCAGATCAGCCAGCATCCGCGCTTCATCGCGGGCGTTCAGCAGCTCGCCGTCGACAAACAACTGCCGGAAATAATCCTGGCTGCGACAAAGGATACCGGCCAGAAAGGCGGAACCTCCGAGAATGGTCAGCAGATAAGAGCGCTGGCGGGAATCCCCGAGGACAGGCCGTAAAAAGGATGGCTCAACGACATCGGACAGGCGCTCCAGATTGTTCAACGCCGCGTCGGGATCGGCCGTCTGCTCGGCCTGAATCAGGATATCGGCCAGCATCTCCGGTTCGTTGAGCTGCTGGTGTAAAAGGCGCAGATTGGTGGCCGCCCGTTCGCAGTCGAGCAACGGCATTCCGGCACACCAGGACTTCACAATGGCGGAATCTATCCCTTTGTGCCTTAACTGATCAATCATCTTGTTGCGATCAGGCAGCATAAAGCGACCTTTCCAAAAAGGGCGGCAACAGCACCGGTACAGCGCCCGGACAGGAGCGACAGCCCTCCGGCTGACTCCGGTACGGCCGTTACCGGAAAAGAGATTGCAGGCCCTGCTGATAATCTCCCCCCCTGATCACCCCGCGTTCCGTGATGATCGCGGTGACCAGGTGCTGCGGGGTAACATCAAAGGCCGGGTTGCGCACCTTGATGCCGTCGGGAGCAAGGGGGGTATCACCAAGATGGGTGACCTCGCGAACATCCCGCTCTTCAATGGGGATGTGGCTGCCGTCCGGCAGACTGATGTCGATGGTTGACACCGGCGCCGCCACATAAAAGGGGATCTGGTGTTCCCGTGCCAGCACCGCCACCGTGTAGGTGCCGATCTTGTTGGCGACATCCCCGTTGGCGGCAATACGATCGGCACCGACAATCACGCAGTCGATCTGCCCCTGCTGCATCAGATAGCCTGCCATGTTATCACAGATCAGGGTCACCGGAATGCCGTCGCGCTGCAGTTCCCAGGCCGTCAGCCGTGAGCCCTGTAAAAAGGGGCGGGTCTCGTCAGCAACAACAGTCACCTGCTTGCCGGCAGCCACTGCCGCGCGAATCACGCCCAGAGCGGTACCGTAACCACCGGTGGCCAGAGCACCGGCGTTGCAGTGGGTCAGGATGCGGGCCTGATCGGGAATCAGCTCGGCGCCGAACCGGCCCAGCTTGCGGTTGATCTGCTCATCCTCCTGGGCAATGGCCAGGGCCTCGTATTCCAGGCCGATCTTCAGCTCCAGAACACTGCGATCAAGGTTCGCTTCGGCAAAATTCTGCATACGGTTCAAAGCCCAGGCCAGATTCACTGCCGTCGGCCGCGTGGCCGCCAGTTCCCGACAGATATCCTGAAATTCGGCAAAAAACTCCTGGCTGACATCCGTCTCGATATCCCGTGCGCCGAACCAGGCGCCGATGGCCGCGGCGATACCGATGGCGGGAGCCCCGCGGACGACCATGGTGCGAATAGCCTCGGCCACCTCCTGCCAGCTGGTATAATCGTGCCACACCTCCCGGGTCGGCAGCAGGCGCTGGTCGAGCATCTGACATTTCCCGGCGACAAAGCGGATGGGGCGGATCACCTGCGGATCGACAGGACAACTCATCATGACAGCCGCTCCTTGAGCATCTGGTTGACCAGCCCCGGATTGGCCTTGCCCCTGCTTGCTTTCATCACCTGGCCGACAAAAAAGCCCATCAGCTTGTCCTTGCCCCCCCGGTATTCGGCAACCTCCTGCGGATGGCCGGCGATCACCTCGTCGACTATGGCTTCCAGGGCGCCGCTGTCGGACACCTGCTTGAGGCCCTTGTCAGCGATGACCGTATCCGCGCTTTTGCCCGTTGCCCAGACCTCGGCGAAAACGGTCTTGGCGATCTTGCCGGAGATGGTGCTGTCGGCGATGCGCTTGAGGATACCTGCCAGCAGTTCCGGAGACACGGGGCACTCGCTAATGTCAAGTCCCTGGTCTTTGAGCTTGCCGAGAACCTCGACCATGACCCAGTTGGAGCAGAGCTTGGGATTGTCGTGATGGGCCACCACCGCTTCAAAATACTCCGCCACCGGCCGCTCCGCTGCCAGCACCGTCGCGTCATACGCCGGCAGGCCGAGCTGCTCTTCGTAGCGTCTGCGCTTTTGTTCCGGCAGCTCCGGCAGTTGTGCCCGGATCTCCTCAATCCAGTCGTTACCAACCTCCAGGGGCACCAGGTCGGGATCGGGGAAATAGCGATAGTCGTGGGCCTGCTCCTTGCCGCGCATGGACCGGGTCAGGCCGCTGTCGGGATCGAACAGACGGGTCTCCTGAACGATGGTTCCCCCCTCTTCAATGACATCGATCTGGCGCTCGACCTCAAAATCGATGGCCTGTTTGATAAAGCGGAAGGAGTTCAGGTTCTTCAGCTCGGTGCGGGTACCCAGCTCCGCCTGCCCGAAGGGGCGCACCGACACATTGGCGTCGCAGCGAAAAGAGCCCTCCTCCATATTGCCGTCGCAGACGCCGAGGTAAACAACGATCTGGTGCAGCTGCTTGAGGTAGGCGATGGCCTCGGCGGCGCTGCGCATGTCGGGCTCGGACACCACCTCCAGCAGCGGGGTGCAGGCGCGGTTCAGGTCGACCAGGGAGCCGCCACCGGCACTGTGGGAGAGTTTGCCGGCATCCTCTTCCATGTGGATACGGGTGATGCCGACACGCTTGGCACCGCCCTCTTCCGTAGGGATGTCGAGATGGCCCTGTTCGCAGATGGGCAGCTCAAACTGGGAGATCTGATAGCCCTTGGGCAGATCGGGATAAAAATAGTTCTTGCGGGCGAAAATCGACCGGGGCGCGATCCGGCAGTTGGTGGCCAGGCCCGTCTTGATGGCCGCCGTCACCACCTCGCGGTTGAGCACCGGCAGCGCCCCCGGCAGGCCGAGGCAAACCGGACAGGTCTGGCTGTTGGGCGCCTGGCCGAAGGCGGTGGAGCACCCGCAGAAGATTTTGGTTCGGGTGGTCAGCTGCACATGCACCTCCAGCCCGATGACAATTTCATAACCTGAATGACTCATGGGACATATCCTGTTGATTAAAGCAAATTCGGCCGTTGTTTGTGCCACTGTGTCGCCTGCTCATACGCCCAGGCCGCCTGGAGGATCTCGCTTTCGGCAAAGGGCTTGCCGATGAGCTGCAGCCCCACCGGCAGTCCCTGGTCGGTAAAACCGCAAGGGACGCTCAGGGCGCAGGTGCCCGCCAGATTCACGGGAATGGTAAAGATATCGGACAGATACATCTGCAGCGAGTCTCCGGTTTTAGCACCAAAGGCGAATGCCGCCGAGGGCGCCACCGGCGTCGCCAGTACGTCGACCTGCTCAAAGGCATCGAGAAAATCCCGGCGCACCAGGGTTCTGACTTTTTGCGCCTTGAGGTAATAGGCATCGTAATAGCCGGAGGACAAGGCGTAGGTACCGAGCATGATCCGGCATTTGACCTCGCTGCCGAAACCGGCGGACCGGGTCTTCCGGTACATGTCGAGGAGCCCCCCGTCGGACGTTTCGCGCAGGCCGAAACGCACGCCGTCATAGCGTGCCAGATTGCTGGAGGCCTCGGCCGTGGCAATGAGATAATAGCTGGCAACGGCGTATTGGGTATGGGGCAGGCTCACCGGGACCACCTCGGCCCCGAGGCGCCGGTAGACATCGATGGCCTCATCCACCGCCCGGCGCACCTGCGGGTCGATCCCCGCGATGAAATATTCCGCCGGCAGCCCGATCCGCATCCCCTCGACGCCGCGTTTGAGTTCAGCCTGATAATCGGGAACCGGACAGTCAACGGAGGTGGAATCGCGCGGATCGTGACCGGCGATGGCCCCCAGCAGCAGGGCACAGTCTTCCACGGTACGGGTCATGGGCCCGACCTGATCGAGGGACGAGGCATAGGCGACCACCCCGTAGCGTGAGACCCGGCCATAGGTCGGCTTGAGTCCGACAATGCCGCAGAAGGCCGCCGGCTGCCGGATGGAGCCGCCGGTATCAGTCCCCAGAGTGGCCACCGCCTGACCGGCGGCTACCGCCGCGGCGCTGCCGCCGGACGATCCTCCCGGCACCGCTTCCAGGTTCCAGGGGTTGCGGGTCGGGCCGAAAGCGCTGCTCTCGTTGGAGCTGCCCATGGCAAACTCATCCATATTCAGCTTGCCGAGAATCACCGCTCCCTGCTGCTTCAGGCGTTCAACCACCGTCGCGTCATAAACAGGGGTATAGTCTGCCAGAATCTTCGAGGCACAGGTGGTCCTGACTCCGGCAGTGCTGAAAATGTCCTTGACGGCCAGGGGAATCCCCGTCAACGGCGACGCATCCGGGGAAGCCAGGCGGGCATCCGCCGCCGCCGCCTCCTGCAGGGCCTGGTCAGCACAGACCGTCACAAAGGCATTGAGTTTGTCGTCGGTCCGGCGGATACGTTCAAGGCAGGCTGTCGTAGCGGCGGTGGCGGTCAGCTTTCGGGCGGCAAACTGCTCGCGCAGCTGCTGTATTGTCAGATTATTCTGGTGCATGGATGACTCCGGAAAATTGCAATATCTTCAACAATGCTTGTCAAAAAGCAGCATAACTCTTCACCACAATCTCGAGGGCAGGGTTCGG
>CALFFB010000031.1 GCA_937958075.1 uncultured Geobacteraceae bacterium
TACCTGTTTGTCTGGGACGGTGAGGACTATCGCCAGGAGAACGATATCTACTCCGTTGCCCGCGTTTTTCCACATGAACTGCTGCCCGCGGAAGGAGTCCACTATGCCAGCATGGAAGGAATCTACCTGCAGCCGGTGGACGTCACCAACCTTTCTCCCGAGCTTCAGCGCAGTCGAAGCTACCGTGATTTTTATCAACTGACCCACCGGCCCCGCGTTGATGAGGACGGCAATTATCGGCTGATGGTGAGGGAGCAGGATCTGGAGTTTTCCTTCTCCGATCTGCTTGAGCTATGGGCGGTTGATCACCAACCCGACTCTCAGGTTGCAGTGACGCGCAGTGGCCAGCTTCTGAGTTACTCAGAACTGTTTGACCTGCCTGTCACACCGCAACAGATGTACAACGACGACATTCTCGATATTGCTCTGCCCGCATCCGCTTTTAACAGCGGCCTGCT
This sequence comes from uncultured Geobacteraceae bacterium, assembly GCA_937958075.1. Taxonomy (GTDB): domain Bacteria; phylum Desulfobacterota; class Desulfuromonadia; order Desulfuromonadales; family Geopsychrobacteraceae; genus Pelovirga. The sequence continues at coordinate 459 of CALFFB010000031.1, forward strand.
GGCAATTGACTGGCAGGGCTACCAGGACGGCAATGGCCTCGATCGGACCTCGGCCGCAGGTCGCCCGCAACTGATCCTCCAGCGCCTTGATCCGGACGGGCAATGGCAGACCATCGACTGGAGCTACCCCCGCGATGAGAGCCAGATCAGTTACTTCGTTCTGGAAAGCCTCGGCGAAGGGTGGGATGGAACCGGCATGGTCAGGCTGCTGGCACGCAGCTGCCACAAGGAAAAATATCACCGGGTTGACGCCGTCTATTGGACCAACTACCTGCCGGAAACTCCGGTCAGTACAAGGCTTGAGTTGACTTCAGCAGTGAAAACCGGCGGCGCCGACGTGCGGGAGCAGGCGCTTTATGCGGACGGAGATACCATCCTGCTGGCCCCGGAAGAAGAGATTCATCTGAAATACCGCGCCGTACCCGAGCTCGACGGCCTTGTCCGTTCCTATGTTTTCGCCTCGGAAGGAGTTTATATACCGATGCCGAAGGTCAAACTGCTGGCCCTGGACAAGTGAGGCGGAAACGATGTGGTTACGACGATTATCCCTGTTGATTGGCGTCTTCCTGCTCTGCGTTCCGGTTTATGCCGACAGCAGTCTGGGCAGATCCTCCAACCGGCTGCTGTTGACTTCCACGGATGAGGACTGGTTGCGTGACTGGACCATCTATGATTCAGCCCCTCGCCTGTCCGACGGCCTGCGGACCGGTTATTACCGGCGGTTGCCGACAAGCCATCAGCCCCTGTCCACCGGCCTGCGCAAAGGGGTTGTCATCGTCACCCCGGAAAGTCGCAGCAGACCGGTTTCCATCGTCCGTGAAAACCTGTTATTGGAAAATCCGGAAACGGATCTGGCCCTGGGCGTTGCCGCGAATCGCAATCCCACGGGCAGCTGGCAGCTGATTGTCAAGGTCAATGGAACACGACTGACCGATCCACTGACTATCTCCGGACGGGCAGGATGGCAAGACATACTTGTCACCCTGCCAGGTTACGGCAGTCAGCTGGTCACAATTGAAATTGAAGCCTGGGCTTCGGGCAGAGACAACGAAACTGTCTATATCGACTATATCGCCCTGTCGTCCCCCCAGACGCGGGTACCGATACAGCCAAACGGCACCTATTTTGACGCTGCCTACCAGCGCTTTCTGGAGCTCCATCAGATCCGTGAGCGCGAACGGATGCAGCGGCTGCTCGATCAGGACTATCAGGACCAGCAGATCAGGAAAAGCTATCGATGAAACCACTTTTATTCTGGATCTTGATAGCACTTCCTTTGCTCGCCAGCGCTGCCGGGGAACCGGACAGGAGGGCGACAAGCGGGGATCTGGCCTCTTACAGTGGCCCGAAATGTCTGCTGTCCGTTGCTGATTTTGCGGTGGAAATTCCCGGCGCCCCGCGTGAGGTCGGTGACGGTCTGCGGGAAATGCTGCAGACCGCCCTGTTTCAATCGAACCATTATATCGTTGTTGATCGCCTGGACACCTCCGGGATCAGTGCCGAACAGTTACTGTCGGACTCTTTCATGGCTGACGCTGACGCAATTCTCCTGACGGGACAGATGGATCCGGCAGAAGTCCTCGTCTATGGAACCCTTGTTGATCTGACCAGCAGTGGTGCCGGGCTGCGTGTCAAAATGCCATGGATGCCCTTCAATGCGGGCGGCGGCTACGCCAGCACGAAAGTAACCGTCAATCTGCGCGCGGTCGATACGGCATCAGGTCGGGTTCTGGCGGCCAGTACCATTGAAAGCTCGGCATCTGCAGGGCGTGGCTCAGCCGGTGCCACCTTTACCGGCATCGATATGCCTGTTGAGCTTGACATGTTTCGTAACACACCAATCGAACTGTGCCTGCGCGATGCCATCTATCGCGCTGTCATCGATATAACACAGACCATACCGGCAGAATATTATCGTCATTAATGTGCTGATGGACGACATAACGCCATCCATCTCTTTTCAACCCAACACTTTTTCAGGGAGGTCTTCTTATGAACACAAGGTGGAGTCGCGGAGTTAAATGCCTGGCAGTGATCCTGTCGCTGCTGCTGGTCATGCCGGGCGGGATGGTGTCTTTTGCCCAGGCTGCAGAGAACCAAACAAAGGTCGTTCACAAACCACTGCGTGGCGACTATATACCGGGGTTTAGAATCGTTGTTGACGCCCAGATCGAAGACCCGGCCGGTCTGATCACCGCACGCTGCTATTTCAAAAGCAAAAACGACGCAAATTTTGCCTTTGTGGAAATGACCTCGGCAGATGCCGCCGCTTATCAGGCCACCCTGCCCGCCCCCTTTGTCAACTCTGAAGAAGTGCAGTATCTGTTTGTCGTGGTCAACAACAACAAGCAGGTCACACGCACCCAGCTTTTTACCCTGAGCGAAGCGGAAACCGAGGAAGGTACGGCCTGGCAGGATATCAACGAGGTCAAGGAAGTCCGGGTTGATCGCGTCCAGGAAGCCGCCGAGCGCTATGTTGCCCTGTTCGGTAAAAACAAAGGCAAATACGCTGATCGCCTCGCCAGCTACCAGACGGCCTCAAGTGAAGGCACCATCCAGGTGGGGACCGAAGTGAACCGTAATCTGGCCCAGGTGCAGGGGTTCTATGATACGGCTACGGTAAGCCAGGTACCAGGTGCGGCGCGATACGGGCTGCTGGCGGAAAACCTCTATAGCGCCGAAGCCGTCGCTGCCGGTGGCGGAAGCTCCGCCGCAGGTGGTGCCACCGCCGCCGGCATGACCGTCGCCACAACAGGTGGTCTGTCGACAGCCGCCCTGATCGGCATCGGTGCCGGCGTAGTCGCAGTCGGCGGTGTCGCCGCTGCCAGCGGCGGTGGCGG
>CALFFB010000032.1 GCA_937958075.1 uncultured Geobacteraceae bacterium
CAAATCTTGGCCAAATTCTGCGCTCCATCAACTTTCCATCTCAGGTAGCGGTGGTGACCAATCCCACGGTTGCGTCATTATATGCCGATGCCGTCAAGCAGCAGCTTGCCGCGAGTGGCTTCTCCTCCTGTTTTCTGGTTGTCCCTGATGGTGAGGCCTACAAGAACCTTGAGGTCCTGAATACTATCTACGATGGTCTTATTGAACAGCGTTTCGACCGTGGTTGTGGTTTGCTGGCGTTAGGTGGCGGGGTGGTGGGTGACATGGCCGGCTTTGCTGCAGCGACCTTTGTTCGCGGTATACCTTACGTACAATTACCGACAACCCTGCTCTCACAGGTGGACAGTTCCGTTGGCGGCAAGACCGCAGTAAATCACGCCAGGGGGAAAAACCTCATCGGCGCATTCTATCAACCGCAGCTGGTGATTATTGATACCGACACCCTGAACACCCTGGACCTGCGCGAAGTTCAGGCGGGACTGGCCGAGGTTGTCAAATACGGGATGATCCGTGACGCGGATTTCTTTGCCTGGCTCGAACAGAATGTTTCCTCCCTGTTGAATCGCGAACCTGAAGCCCTGGCTCATGCCATCAGGACCGCTTGTCAAATCAAGGCCGATATTGTAGAAATTGATGAGCGCGAGGGCTCAGTCAGGGCGCATTTGAATTTCGGCCATACCTTTGGCCATGCCATTGAAAACCTGGCGGGTTATGGCCGGATCAAGCATGGAGAGGCCGTTGCTGTCGGTATGGTGGTCGCGGCCAGAATTTCGCGTAACCAGGGACTGTGCAGTGCGGAAGATGTGCTTCGTCTGACGAACCTGCTGCGAGCCTTTGGCCTGCCTGTGAGCGCGCCGGATTTTCCGTTGGATGATTATGTCGCTGCCATGTGGCGGGATAAAAAGGTGCAGGGTGGGGCCCTGACACTGGTTCTCAATGAGGGGATCGGTCGGGTAGTGCTGAAAAAAACGGATCAGGTCAGGGAGCTGTTTTCCGCAGCGCTGTCCTGAATGGAGCTGAACAGTTGCCACCCATTGTACGGAGGTGCGGATGACTGCGAATAATCAGCAATTAGAGCTTCTCGGGAAGATTGCCGCCTATACGGAGCTGCTGGTCAAGGATCCCCGCTCGACGATCTTTGTCTCATTGGCGGAAACCTACCGGAAGATGGGGCTGCTGGATGATGCGCGTCAGATAATCAACAAAGGGCTTGAATATCATCCCGGATTTGCGCCGGCATATATTGTTCTCGGTCGGGTTGAGTGTCAGCTGGAGCTGCTTGACGCATCGCACCGGAGCTTCTCACGGGCCCTGGAGCTTGATCCTGAGAGTCTCGCGGCGCTGGTCGGTTTTGCCCGCTTACAGCTGATACGTAAAGAAACCGAGGAGGCCCGGCGCCTGTTGCTGCAGGCCCGGTCTTTGAGTCCGGCCGATCCTGTCATCAACAAAATGCTGCTGGAGTTGCCGCCACCCCCGGAGGACAAGCCGCAGCCCGCTGTTGAGACATCGCCCGGCCCCGAAGCCGGACTCTCCTCCCTTGCTTCAACGACGTTGGCTGATCTCTATTATAAACAGGGATTTGCGGAAAAAGCCCTGGAGCTCTACCAGCAACTGCTGGCGCAGGATCCCGGCAACGCCAAACTTCAGGAAAGAATTTCTCAGATCAAGGGGCCTGTGCCGGAAATGGCCGAGGAGGTGCCTGAACGGTCAGCTGCTGAACAAACACTGCAGCAGCTCCATCGCTGGCTGGAGAATGCCCGCACCCTGAAACGACAAAGGGCCACCTATGTTTAAAGAGCTGTTTGATAATCTGCTGCGGAACTGTCCTGGCACCCTCGGAATCCTGGTGATGGGCTATGACGGAATTGCCATCGAACAGGCGGTGATGGACGAGGCCGATGTTGATGTCAATCTGGTCGGGGTGGAACTGTCCCATGTTGTCAAGGACATCCTGGGGGCCGCAGAACTGCTGCATCTGGGGGGTGTTCAGGAGCTTTCCATCAAATGTGATAGCTGCACCCTGCTGATCAGGCCATTGACGGATGATTATTTTGCGGTGCTGGTTTTGCGTGAATCCGGAAATTTCGGCAAGGCGCGCTACCTGCTGCGGCGTGATGCTCATCTCCTGCAGCAGGCACTGGTGTACTAAGCTATGAAAATTGCAGTTATCAACGGACCAAACCTGAATCTGCTGGGAACCCGTGAGCCGCACCTCTATGGTGATCAGAGTCTTGATCAGATCATGAACCGCTTGCAGCAGGAGGCGGCCACCCTAGATTGTGCCCTTGAGTTGACCCAGTCCAACCATGAAGGGGTATTGATTGACCGTATTCAGCAGGCGCAGGGCAATGGCTGCTCGGGCATCATCCTGAATCCCGGGGGCTATACCCACACCAGCGTGGCCCTGCGGGACGCCGTCAGCAGTATCCCTCTGCCGGTCATCGAGGTCCATCTGTCCAACATTCATGCCCGTGAATCCTTTCGCCACCACTCCTATATCGCGCCGGTGGCCGTCGGCCAGATCGCCGGCTTCGGCCCTTTCGGCTACAGTCTGGCTCTGCACGCCATGATCAATCGACTCGCCACGCGAGGTGAAGGTGTCTAGTCCGCGACATCCCCTTATCTCAGCGGTTTTTACCCAGGAAAATCTGGACGCGCTGCTGGTTTTAAGTCGTCCTGATCTGCGCTATCTCTGTGGTTTTACCGGCACCGACGGTGTCCTGATCCTGACCCGTGACCAGGCCCTGTTCCTCACCGATTCCCGCTATCAGCAGCAGGCTCGGACGGAGGTTACAGCCGATGCTATCGTCTGCTATCAGGAAAAGCTGCAGGCCGTGGTCGAACTTCTGACGAGCCACGGTTGTCAGCGTATCGCTTTTGACGCCCGGCACCTGAATGTCGCCCGTTACTTCGAGCTGAAAAACAGGATGGAATCAGCCGGGATGACCCTGATTCCCCTGTCCGATGAGCTGGCGATGTTGCGCGCGGTAAAAACGGATGAGGAGATCCGGCAGCTTAAAAAGGTGGCGGATTTGAATCATCAGGCGTTTACGGAGGTTCTTCCCCTGATCAAACCTGGTGTGCCGGAACGGCAGATTGCTCTGGAGCTGGAATTTGCCCTGAAACAACGGGGTGGCCAGGCCAATGCTTTTGACTTTATCGTCGCCTCCGGACAGCGGGGGGCACTGCCCCATGGCGTGGCCAGTGATAAAAAGATCGCGACCGGCGAGCTGGTCACCATCGATTTTGGCACCTGCCTGTCCGGCTATCATTCCGATGAAACCGTCACCCTGGCCGTGGGGGAGATTGACAGAAACCTTCGACAAATTTTCGATATTGTGCTAGAAGCTCACGATTTGGCGCTGGCTGCGGTCAGGCCGGAAATGCGGATATGTGACCTTGACGCGGTAGCTCGGGAATTTATTTCCAGTAAAGGATACGGGCAATATTTCGGCCACGGTCTCGGACATGGTGTCGGGCTGGAGGTTCACGAAAGTCCGACGATTTCCAGTCGCAATGAGGATCTGTTGCAGGCCGGCATGGTCATCACCATAGAACCGGGCATCTATGTGCCTGCAGTCGGCGGGGTGCGGATCGAAGATACGATTGCCGTAACCCGGACCGGTTACCAGTGTTTAACATCAATTCCCAAAGAGTTGCGTTTGTTATAGCGACGCAGCGTACCTGTTGAGATGACGGGTATTTACCAGGAGGCAGAAAATGGAACTGAAAGACCTGAAAAGTTTAATCAAATTGATCACCGAGACAGATATTACCGAATTTAATCTGGAAAGCTCCATGGGGAAGATCAACCTCAAGCGCGGTCCGGAAAAGGAAATTATTTACGCGGCCCCGCCTGCAGCCTCTCCGCAAGCCGCTTCCGTGGCCGCGCCCGCTGCGGCCCCGGCTGCGCCGACAGCCCCGGAACCGGCGACGGATGCCACCCAGGGCGGTAAATACGAGGCCATTCCGTCACCCATTGTCGGAACCTTCTACCGCAAGCCGTCACCGGAGGCCGATCCCTTTGTGAAAATCGGTGACATTATCGAGGCGGGTCAGGTGCTGTGTCTGGTCGAAGCCATGAAGATGTTCAATGAGATTGAAGCGGAATTCAAATGCAAGATTGTCGAAATCTCCAAGGATGATGCCGCGCCCGTAGAGTATGGGGAAACTCTCTTTCTGGTGGAACGACTGTAATTCATTGCTGCCAGCGAAAGCCGGATCCTTTACCAACTGGAGTCATCCATCATGTTTCATAAAATTCTGATTGCCAATCGCGGAGAAATCGCTCTGCGTATCATTCGCGCCTGTCGGGAAATGGGCATCAAGACGGTAGCCGTTCATTCCGTGGCCGACCATGAAGCCCTGCATGTCAGCCTCGCGGATGAAAGTATCTGTATCGGTCCGACCCCGAGTGCCCTGAGCTATCTCAATATGAAGGCGATTATCAGCGCCGCGGAAATCGCTGACGCTGACGCCATTCACCCCGGCTACGGTTTTCTGTCGGAAAACGCCGAATTTGCCGAGATCTGCGAACAGTGCGGAGTAGCTTTCATCGGCCCGACGGCGCACAGCATGCGCCTGATGGGAGACAAGATCAGCGCCCGCAAAACGGTCACGGCAGCCGGAGTGCCGATTCTGCCCGGCACCAACAAGAGTATCGAGTCGACCAGGGAGGCGCAGCGGATCGCCGATGAAATCGGCTATCCCGTTATTATCAAAGCTTCAGCCGGTGGTGGCGGCCGGGGGATGAAGATTGTCCATTCGCCCGCATCTCTGGCCAACGCCCTGGCGACAGCTCGTTCCGAGGCTCAGGCCGGTTTCGGCCGTGCCGATGTTTATATCGAGAAGTTCTGCGAGCATCCACGCCATGTGGAAATTCAGGTCCTGGGGGATCAGCACGGCAATGTTATTCATTTAGGTGAGCGGGATTGCTCCATTCAGCGGCGGCATCAGAAACTCATTGAGGAAGCCCCCTGTCCGGTCATTACCCCGGAGTTGCGCGAGGAAATGGGGTCCTGTGCGGTGGCAGCGGCCAAGGCGGCCGGCTATTCCAGTGCCGGCACGGTGGAATATCTCCTCGATACCGACGGCAAGTTCTATTTCATGGAGATGAATACCCGCGTCCAGGTCGAGCATCCGGTGACGGAAATGGTGACCGGCGTCGATATTATCAAGGAGCAGATCCGCTCCGCCGCGGGTATCCCGCTGCGTTACACGCAGGAAGACATCATCATTCGCGGCCATGCCATCGAATGCCGGATCAACGCCGAAGATCCGGAGAAATTCACCCCCTTTCCCGGCAAGATCACCGGGTACCACACCCCCGGTGGTATGGGTGTGCGGGTGGAAAGCGCCATGTACGATCAGTACACGGTTCTGCCCCATTACGACTCGATGATCGGCAAGCTGATTGTCCACGCGGAAACCCGCGAGCTGGCGATCAAGCGCATGGCGTCGGCACTGGATGAGTATATTATCGAAGGGATCAAGACGACCATTCCCTTCCATAAGAAAATGATGAACAACAAAGAGTTTATCGACGGAAACTTCGATACGAACTTTCTTGAACGGACGAAAATTTAAAGTAACTATTCACCACGATCTCGAGCACAGGGTTCGGGTTCCCGTGACAAGGGCGTCTGTCGCCACGGACGGCGACAGTCGAACGGCCATGGACGGCGCAAAGTGTCCCTTGGAATGGGAATCCGAACCCTGTGCTGAATAGTTACAATTTAAAGAAAGTTGCCGCTGTCAGGAGGATGGCAACCTGCGCAAGCCTCTTTCCGGCTCTGTCGGCCAGGTGACAGCCCCTTTGGCTGCTGGCAAGGGATGCCTGTCATGGTCGAACCGACCCATCAATTCACCCTGGGACACATCAGCTACCTGAACTGTGTCCCTTTTTTCGCCACCTTGCCGCAACAGGGATTCAGCGGTCGCCTTGTACGTGGGGTGCCCTCCGAACTGAACCGCATGCTGCAGCAGGGCATCATCGACGGCAGCCCCTCCTCGTCCTTTGAATATGCACGCAACTGGCGCGATTATCTGCTGCTGCCCGGTCATTCCATCGCCGCTACCGGCAAGATCGCCAGTGTTCTGCTTTTTTCGCCGATTCCACCGGAGCACTTGCAGGGCCATTCCATTGCCATCACCGGCGAATCAGCCACCTCCATCAACCTGTTACGGGTGTTGCTGCGCACCTTCTATCAACACGAAAAGGTCACGGATTATGTGCCGCAAGGCGCGGTCGAGGATCTTGTCCGTAACCACCAGCCGGCCCTGCTCATCGGTGATCGCGCCCTGAAGGTCGCAGCCTCACCACCACCAGGGGTGAAGATTTATGACCTGGGTGAACTCTGGTATCAGCATACAGGGCTGCCCTTTGTTTTCGCCCTGTGGATGATTCGTCGCACCGCCCTGACATTGTACGCGCAGCCGTTGGCCGATCTCGGCCGACAGCTGCAGGCCTCCCGTGATGCTGTGCTGCAGCATCCGGAGTTGTATGCCCGTCAGGCGGCACGAAACATCAGCCTGACCACCGATCAGATTGTCTCTTACTGGCAAACCATCGATTTCGACCTCAATGAGCTGCATATCAAAGGGTTGGAGCTGTTTTTCCGACTGTGTGTCGATTGCGGCTTGTTGCGGGCGTTGCCCGAGCTGGAATTTTTTTGTAAATGATCTCTAAGCCGACGTTGCCAGACATATCACTGCTTCAGTGGATTCATTCTCTTTCTCCAGAGGTGCGTCATATTTTGTTGCGACGGTTTATTTTTATGAGCAGCAACAACAGTGATGATTTTGTTTTAACTGCTAATGAATGTGATACATATTTTCAACATTTGATGGCCAAACCGGATTTTCCACTGCGGCGTGTTGCTTGCCTGCTGACTGTCAGATCTTTTTTTGATTTTCTGCTAAATCAATGTCATTTCAACCTTCTCATTGAAGATGTGCCTGCCAAAGTTGTATCTATAACCAGCGCCCATTGGTTGCAAGCACAGCAGAGCTGGAATGTTTTGTGTGCAGACAGATTGTCCGATGCCGCTGTTGCTCAATGGTTGCAAGTTCTTCAGGATCAACACCATAATTAGGATAAAGAACATCCGCAATTCTCGGCAGTAGTCCTGATTGTCTATTTTTTCTGCTTCTCATCACGAGACCAAGATGCTAAAGTTTCAACGTTGCGGAGGGGGCCTTCCTGTAACACAGCATACCGGCCCACAAACCAGGTTACATTACCAAGGGAGGAACGTATGAAATTCATCAAGAAAATACTTGTCATCAGCCTGACCTTTCTTGCCCTGGCCTTCTTTGGTCAGCCGGCTTTTTCCGCAGAAAAGATCAATATCAATACCGCTTCGGTTGAGCAATTGCAGGAGCTGCCCGGAATCGGCGCAGTCATGGCGGAGCGTATCGTCGAATATCGAGAAAACAAGCCATTTGAAACCGTTGATGAAATGACGGAGGTCTCTGGTATTGGCGCGACCACCCTGGAAAAGCTGCGGCATCTTGTCACTGTCGATGACTAGATAAACAAGAAGAGAGCAAGGCACTTTCGCAACGCGGGAGAGGGGAGCTACGAAGTTCCCCCTCCCGATTTTTTTGCAAGGAGACAACATGAAGGCTCTGGTAACCGGATGTGCCGGGTTTATCGGCTTTCACACGACCAAAACCCTGCTTGAGCGCGGGGATGAAGTCGTCGGGTTTGACAGCGTCAACGACTACTATGATACCGCCTTAAAAGAGGCGCGTCTTGATCTTCTGCGGCAGACAGCCGCTGAAAACGGCCGTTCTTTTGTGTTTGTCAGGGGGAATCTTGCTGACAAAGAGACTGTTGACAGCTGTTTTTCTACCCACAGTTTTGATCGGGTGATCCATCTCGCGGCCCAGGCCGGCGTGCGCTATTCCCTTGAAAATCCCCATGCCTACGTCGAGAGCAATATTATAGCCACTACCAATATCCTTGAAGCCTGTCGCCATCAGCAGACCCCGCATCTGACCTACGCCAGCACCAGCAGTGTTTATGGCGCCAACACCCGCATGCCTTTCAGCGAACATCGCGGTGTTGACCACCCGCTGCAGTTCTACGCCGCAACCAAACGCGCCAACGAACTGATGGCCCACAGCTACAGCCATCTGTTCGGCCTGCCGACGACGGGGCTACGGTTTTTCACCGTCTACGGTCCCTGGGGACGACCGGATATGGCCCTGTTTCTGTTCACCCGCAACATCCTGGCCGGTAAGCCCATCCAGGTGTTCAACCACGGCCACCACACCCGTGATTTTACCTATGTCGATGATATCGTTGAGGGCGTGATTCGCGCCAGCGATCAGATTGCTGCGCCGAACCCGCAGTGGAACAGCGATAATCCCGATCCGGCCACCAGTAATGCGCCTTTTCGTCTTTACAATATCGGCAACAACAGCCCGGTAAAGCTGAGCGCCTACATCGAGGCCATTGAAGACGCCTTGGGTATCAAGGCGATCAAGGAACTCCTCCCCCTGCAGCCCGGTGATGTGCCCGACACCTATGCCGATGTCAGC
>CALFFB010000033.1 GCA_937958075.1 uncultured Geobacteraceae bacterium
TGCTGTTCAGCGGCGGTCGTTGTTTTCAGATAGCGCTCCCGCATCTCCTGTTTGTGGCGGTCTTCTTCCGCCTTTGTTTCCAGATCGATGGCACTTTTGAGCTCATTGGTCGCCCGCTTGAATTCTGCAAACCCTTTGCCCAGAGATCGCGCCAGATCCGGCAGCTTCTTCGGACCCAGAACGACCAGGGCCAGGGCGGCGATAAGAATCATTTCCGTCATACCGATGCCAAACATGGACTTATCTTATCCTTTCACCGGAAACAGGCGTAAAACGGAAAAATCCGTTGACTGTAAATTGCTGCACCACCACGGGTGACGCGGCGAGAATAGCCCCTGCTGTGCCCCCTGTCAAGCAGAGTGCAGAGGTGAAACAATTGACTTATCAGGGGGTTTGATCTAACATTCCAACTCTTTTTCTCCACCCGCTGACAAGGTGAAATTATTTATGCATCAAGACGATCTCAAACAACAGATCCGGCAGCTGGCCAAAGACCGTGACGCCCTGCTGATCGCCCACAACTACCAGCGCGATGAAGTACAGGAAATCGCTGATATCACCGGGGACTCCCTGGCCCTGTCGATGGAGGCGGCGCGTACGGAACGAACTGTCATCGTCTTCTGCGGCGTCCATTTCATGGCCGAAAGCGCGGCCATCCTCGCCCCGGAGAAAACCGTACTCCTCCCCCGGCCCGACGCCGGCTGCCCCATGGCCGACATGGTCACCGCTGACGGGCTGCGGAAGCTGAAGCGTCAGCACCCCGACGGTACCGTAGTCACCTACGTCAATTCCAGTGCCGCCGTCAAAGCGGAAAGCGACATCTGCTGTACCAGCTCCAACGCCATCAGCGTCGCCCGGTCGCTGCCCGGCACCAAGCTGCTCATGGTGCCTGACCGGAACCTCGGCCGCTACATTGCCCGCCAGGTACCGGAAAAGGAATATGTCTTCTGGGAGGGCTACTGCCCGACCCATGATCGCCTGAAAACCGAAGAGGTCATCAAGGCCAAGGCCGATCATCCCGGCGCCCTGTTCATGGCCCACCCGGAATGCCGCCCGGATATCCTCGACTTGGCCGACCATATCTGTTCCACCAGCGGCATGTATGAATTTGCCCGCAGCAGTTCGGCCAGTACTTTCATTGTCGGCACCGAAGAAGGCATCCTCTGGCGTCTGCGCCGGGACAACCCGGACAAAACCTTTATCATCCCCAGTCGCGGACTGATCTGTCCCAACATGAAGCTGACCAGTCTGGAGGATATCCGCACCAGCCTGGAAACCCTGCAGCCGCGCATTACTGTTCCTGAAGAGATCCGTATCCGGGCAAAGCAGTCCCTGGAGCGGATGCTGGCGGTTCCCAGGGACTGATCGCGCACACCATGCAGATAGACAAGGTGCCGGGCGTGTCGCTGTGACACGCCCGTTCCTGTTTGACGAGGTTCCCCTTTTCCTATGACCGATCACCATCTCGATTTTGAGCCGATCCGTAACGCCACCCTGCGCAGCTGCCTTGAGCTGTTGGCAAAAGCGCGGCACCCGGTGGAGATCACCGGTCTGCACGATGCGGCGGAAGCCTGCCTGCTGAGTCAATTATCCACTGCAAGCAGCGAGCTGATCGTCATCCTCTGTGCCACCCAGGAGCAGGCGCGGCAGCTCACCGGTGATCTGCGCTTTTTTCATCAGCGCCCGCAGCAGATCGCCATGCTCCCCCACTGGGAGATGAACCCCTACGATGCCCTGACACCCCACCCGGAGATCGAGGCACAGCGTCTGGCCACCCTCGCCGCCTTGAATGCGCGCCAGCTCAAGGCGCTGGTCGTCCCGGTACGGGCCCTGATGCAGCGGGTCATGCCCCGCGCTGTCCTCGACGGCATCTGCCTGACCCTGGAATGCGACGCGGAGTATCCGCGCCAGCCCCTTCTCGATGCCCTGCTGCAGCTGGGCTATCAGCCTGTTTCCCTGGTCGAGGAACGGGGTTGTTTCGCCGTACGTGGTGATCTGCTTGATCTCTTTCCCGCCGACGCCGACAACCCGCTGCGCATCCATTTCTTTGGTGATTATGTTGAAAAAATCCGACCCTTTGACGCCGCCAGCCAGCGCTCACAGACGGCTACCCTGGAGCGGATCGAACTGATTCCGGCACGGGAGATGATCCTGCACGGAGAATTCCTGGAAACCCTGGAGCGGCAGCTCAAAGAGCGCTGTGACGCCCTGTCCATCCCCCGGCCGGAACGGGAAGCGATCATGACCGAGCTGCGCGAGGGGATTCTCGCCCCCGGCCGCTCATTTCTCCTGCCGTTGAATTATCCCCGGCTCGACAGCCTCAAGGACTATCTCGACACCCACCGCCCGGTCATCATCGACCCGGCAGCCGTTGAGCAGCAGGTGGATGAATTTCAGCAGCTGATCCAGGACAGGGAAGCCCTCATGCGTGAGCGCGGCGAGCCCCATGTCCGCCATGAATCCCTGTATCTGGAACCGGCGGAGCTGCAGTTTCTTCTGGCGGCACCGCAGCGGGTGGAGTGCGCCCGCCTGAATCTTATGCAGCTGGATGATGAGCGCCAGCGCATCCAGTTCAGCTGTTTCGGCAATGACACTCTGCGGGCCAGGCCGGCCGCCAGGGACGATGGCCTCGATCCCCTGATAGCGCGCCTGCGCCAGGTCCAGCAGGAAAAGGGAAAAGCCCTTATCGTCTGCCGCCGCCAGGGACAGGCAGAACGCCTGCAGGATCTTATCGCCGGGCACGACCTGCTGCTGGAGATTGAACAACAGCCCCGGCTGCAGCTTCCACCGGGGCAGATCCGCCTGACGACGGGCGAGCTAAGCAGCGGCTTCTGCCTGCCCGACGACAAGCTGCTGATCATCAGCGAAGAGGATATTTTCGGCCGGCGCAGTCACCGGCGCCGTAAAAGCGACGTCAAGCGGGCACGCCAGATGCTCGGCAACCTGGCCCAGCTCAAGGACAACGATTATATCGTCCATACCGAGCACGGCATCGGTCGCTACCTTGGCCTGGTGCACCTTCAGAGCGGGCAGCTAGAAGGGGATTTTCTCCACCTGCAGTATGCCGACAGCGACAGCCTCTACCTGCCGGTGGAGCGTGTCGAAAAGATCCAGAAGTACATCAGCGCCGAAGGCCACGCGCCAAGACTCGACAAGATGGGTGGCCAGGGCTGGGAGCGGGCGAAGCTCAAGGCCCGCGCCGCGGTTGAGGAGCTGGCCAGACAACTGCTGGAGCTGTACGCCAGGCGGCAACTGCGCCAGGGGTTTGCCTTTTCACCTCCGGATCATCTGTTCCGTGAATTCGAGGCCACCTTCCCCCACGAGGAAACCGTCGATCAGCAGCAGGCTATCGACGACACCCTGGCCGACATGCAGTCCCCCAGGCCCATGGACCGCCTGGTCTGCGGCGATGTCGGCTACGGCAAGACCGAGGTCGCCATGCGGGCGGCGGTCAAGGCGGTCCTCGACGGCAAACAGGTAGCGGTACTGGTGCCGACAACGGTTCTTGCGCGGCAGCACTGGCAGAGCTTTTGTCAACGTCTGGAAGACTTCCCCGTCCGCGTCGACATGCTGTCACGCTTTCGCACCCCCGCCGACAACCGCAAAACCCTGGAAGCGGTGGCGGCGGGAAAAGTCGATATCCTTATCGGAACCCACCGTCTGCTGCAGCGCGATGTCCGCTTCAAGGACCTGGGGCTGCTCATTGTCGATGAAGAACAGCGCTTCGGCGTCGCCCACAAGGAAAAGCTCAAACAGCTGCGGGCCGAGGTCGATATCCTCACCCTGACCGCGACGCCCATTCCCCGCACCCTGCACATGAGCCTGAGCGGCCTGCGCGACCTGTCGGTCATCGAAACCGCTCCCGTCGACCGCATGGCCATCCGCACCTATGTCACCCGCTTTGATGAGGAGCTGATCCGCCAGGCGATCCTGCAGGAGTTGCGCCGCGGCGGCCAGGTCTATTTCGTCCACAACCGGGTGCAGACCATCGCCGCCATGGCTGAGCAGCTGCGACAACTGGTGCCGGAAGCGGTCATCGGCGTCGGCCATGGACAGATGCCGGAAAAGGAACTGGAACAGGTCATGCTCGATTTCGTCAGTGGCAGGAGCAACGTCCTGCTGGCATCCACCATCATTGAAAACGGGCTTGATATCCCCCGCGCCAACACCATCATCATCAATCAGGCGGATCATTTCGGCCTCTCCCAGCTGTACCAGCTGCGCGGCCGGGTCGGCCGCAGCGACCGCCGCGCCTACGCCTATCTGCTCATTCCCGGGGAAGCGGCACTGACCCGCGAAGCCCGCGAGCGGCTGCGCATTCTGCAGGAGCTGACGGAACTGGGTGCCGGCTTCCGCATCGCCAGTCACGATCTGGAACTGCGCGGCGCCGGCGATCTCCTCGGCGGCAAGCAGTCGGGACCTATTGCCGCCATCGGTTTTGAAATGTACAGTGAGCTGCTCGAAGAAACCATCGACCGGCTGCGCGGCCATGAGCGGGAAGAACGTATCGATCCGGAAATCCGCCTGGGGCTGTCCGCCTTTCTGCCGGAGGCCTATGTCCCTGACCCCAACCAGCGGTTGCAGCTGTATCAGCGCCTGGCGGCGGCAGAGGCAGACGAGCAGCTGTTTGACCTGGTGGATGAGCTGCGCGACCGCTTCGGCGAGTTGCCCCTGTCGGCCCAGACCCTCATCAGCGTCATGCGTATCCGCGTCGTGCTGAAAACCCTGTGGGTCGAGCTGCTGGAATATGACGGCAAGCGGTTGATTCTGCAGTTTCATGCAGCTACAAAAATTTCCCCCGAGCGCATCCGCGCCCTGGTCACTGAACAGCCACAGCGCTTTCGCCTCGGCAACGATTACCGCCTGAGTATCGACATCGGCCGCCTCACGCCGACCGAGCTGCCGGTACGCACGCGCAAGGAACTGCAGGCGTTGCTCTGACAAATCGACAGGCAAGGCCACGAAGGACTACTTTTCCGGTCGTGATTATGATAAATTACAGCGGTTTTTGCATGACTGCTCTGGACAAAACCAGACAGGGTGCCGGGCAACAGCCTGTTGTCAGCAGAAATCTCAGCGCTTGCGTACTGCTTCTATGCCTGCTGGCGGGATTGACCGCCTGTCGCCAGCAGCCCCCGGAAACCACGGGCCAGGACCAGCCACAGCACCCCGCGATCATCCTCGAGGTGGGTGACCTCCGGTTCACCGCCGATCAGCTGGACCGGGAGCTGGTGCTGCGGTATCCGGATACCGAGGGTCTGCCGGCAGCGGAGAAGCGGCAGCTCAGGCAGCACCTGCTGCACCAGATCATCGACCGGGAAGTGATTTTTGCTGCCGCCGGACAACGACAGATTCGTATCCAGCCGGAGGACATCGAGGCGGAGCTGACCACCCTGCGCGGCACCTACACCGCCGACGAATTTGACCAGGTCCTGCGCCGCAGCGGGCGGACCAGGGAGTCGCTGCACAGTATCCTGAAACTGCAGCTGCTGACCCGGAAACTGATGGCCGAGGTCATTGCCCCGCAGATCGAGGTGACAGAGAAGGAGGCCGCCGACTATTACCATGAGCGGCGCGACCAGTTTCAGCGGCCAACGGAGGTGCGTGTCCATCAGATGCTCTTTGCGACCCGCGACGCGGCCACGGAGATAAAAAAGCGGTTGCAACAGGGGGAAGATTTCGCCACTCTGGCCCGTGAGCACTCCCTGTCGCCCGACGGCGACGAAGGCGGGCTGCTCGGCTATTTTGCCGAAGGCTATCTGCCCCCGGAATTCGACGCGGTCATCTTTGATCTGCCGCTGCACCAGGTCAGCGCGCCGGTGGAGAGCCCTTACGGTTTTCACCTGTTCATGGTTGACCGGAAACGCGCCGCCGGTCTGCGCCCCTTTGCCGCGGTGAAAGACGAAATTGTCGCTACCCTGCACCAGAGCAAGGAGGATGCGGCCTTTCAGCAATGGTTGAGCCGGCAACGGGAGCAAACGCCCATCCGCATTGCACCGCAGCTCAATAATGGTCAGCCGTAGAGGTAAAACGACGCTATCAACTTCATGCTAGCAGAGGATAAAAATACAATGATATTGCGTACCATCACCACTCTGAGCTGCCTTGTTCTGCTGTTGTGCGGCCATGCTGCAGCCGAGACCATCAACCGGGTTGCCGCTGTTGTCAATGATGAGATCATCACCACCTATCAGCTGGAAAAGGCCCTGTCAGAACTCCAGGCGACCCGGCCCGCGCTAACGGACGCGACCCTGTCCCACCCCGCCGCCGGGCAGGTGCTGGACAGGCTCATTGAGGAAAAACTGCTGACGCAGCGTATTGACCGCCTGCAACTGCAGGTCGGGGAGCAGGAGGTCGACGCCGCTATTGAAGACGTCAAGGTCAGCAACAATCTCGACCAGGACGGTCTCGAAGCAGCCCTGGCCCAGCAGGGCATGAATCTGGCCGCCTACCGCGACCAGATTCGCAACGAAATACTGCGCTACAAGCTGCTGTCGCGGGAGGTCGGTCAGCGCGTTGCCGTCACCAGCAGCGAGGTGCGTCAGTACTTTGATGAGCACAGGGATCAGTACGACATCCTCACTACTGTGCATGTCAGCCGCATCAGCTTTCCTCTGGGCGACCAGCCCGAACGCGCCCTGGAACAGGCCGCCAGGAGCCGTGAGCGCCTGCTGGCCGGTGACAGTTTCAGCACGGTTCTGGATACCGTTGCCGCTGACGCCGAAGGTGATATCATGGGGGAATTGACCCTGGAAGATCTGGCGGTGCCGCTGCAGTCCGCCCTGCGGGACCTTGAAGCCGGTGAGGTCAGCGAACCGGTGGAGCTGAACGGGCAGTTGCATCTGTTTATCGTCACCGACCGCATAGCCGGTGATGAGCTTGCGTTTGAGCGCGTTCGTGGCAGTATTGAAGAACAACTGAAAAGGGAGAAGACCGAGCAGCGCTTTGGTGAGTGGGAACAGCAGCTGCGCACCGAGGCCTTCATCGACAGGCGAATCTGAGCTGGTCAGGCATCAGCAGCCGTCCACAGGGAATCGACGATACATGGTTGAACCGCCGAAGATCTACAGTCGTTTTTACTTCGACACCTTTATCAACAAGGAGCTGTCGCGCTCCCGGTTGACCGGACGCCCTGTCAGCCTGCTGCTGATCGAGCCGAAGTTTCTCTTCAATCAGCAGCAGGGAGAACACCAGCTGGAACCGCTGTTGACGCGCATCTGCGAAACCATCAAGGAAGAAATCCGCTCCTCTGATCTGCTGTGTCGCTATCAGCGCCGGCATCTGGCGATCCTCCTGCCGGAAACCGCACCGGAAGCGGCCAGGGAACTCCTCGACCGCATACTGACCAAACTCCAGACCCAGTTCTCCAAACACACGGTGATCTGGCTTTCCGCCATCATCGCCCCGGCCGATGAGCATTACAACAACGCTCAGAGCCTCCTGCAGCAGGCACAGAATCAACTTCGACAGACACGGCCACGCCTGTAAAAATTACCAGACCCCGCCTGCATTGATCCTTGTATCGAACAATTCATCTCCGTTATAGTTATCGTTTGGCACCCGTCTCGGCACTTAAGTTAAGGAACCATGTCATGGGCAGACAACCGCTGCTGTTAACCATGGGTGATCCCACCGGGATCGGCCCGGAGCTGATCATCAGCATGCTGCTGCAGGGCGACCTCGCACGGGGCCGGCTGCCGCTGCAGGTGGTGGGCGATCTGGGGGCGCTGCAGAAAGCCGCCACTGTTTTTGGTGTCAGACTCAAGATTCACAGTCCGGGTGAAGACCGCCATGAACTGCAGATCGGCGACCAGCAGCTGCTGCTTCATGCCCGGTCCCGCCTGGCGGAAAGCAGCCTCAACTACGGGAGGCCTGATCACCACTGCGGCAGAGCCATGGTTGACTACATCGAATTCGCCCTGGCCCGCTGTCTGGACGGCAGCGCCGCGGGCATGGTCACCGGCCCCATCAACAAGGAGGCCATCAACGCCGCCGGCTGCCATTTTCCCGGTCACACGGAACTGTTGGCCGCGCGCTGCAACAGCGGCCCGGTGGTCATGATGCTGGCCGGCAGCCGCCTGCGGGTCTGCCTGGTCACCACCCATCTAGCCTACAGGGAGGTTCCGGACCGCCTCAGTCATGAGGCCATCCTCACCACCCTGCGCATCACTCACGCTGCGCTGCGCCGGGATTTTGCCCTGACTCAGCCAAGGCTGGGAGTTTTGGCCCTGAACCCCCACGCCGGGGAAAACGGCCTCTTTGGTGACGAGGAGCAGCGCCTGATCGCTCCGGCTGTTGCCGCCGCCCGCAGCGAAGGCATGAGCGTTTCCGGCCCCCACAGCGCTGACACCTTTTTCCATTTCGCGGTGCAGGGCGCCTGCGACGCGGTGATCTGCATGTACCACGATCAGGGGCTGATCCCGCTGAAACTGCTGCACTTTGACAACGCTGTCAATGTCACCCTGGGACTTCCCGTCATCCGCACCAGCGTCGACCATGGTACCGCCTACGATCTGGCCGGCACCGGCAGTGCCGGCACCGGCAGTCTGCGTGCCGCCATCGCCATGGCGGAAACCATGGCGATCTCCAGAACGTCCTGCCAACAAGGGGCAACATCATCACCATGATCGATCACATTCGTATCCGCGGTGCCCGTGAGCACAATCTGAAAAATATCGACATCGATATCCCCCGCGACCAGCTGGTGGTCATTACCGGTGTCTCCGGCTCCGGCAAAAGCTCCCTGGCTTTCGACACCATCTATGCCGAAGGTCAACGGCGCTATGTCGAAAGCCTGTCCGCCTACGCCCGCCAGTTTCTCGAGCAGATGGAAAAACCCGATGTCGACCAGATCGACGGCCTGTCGCCGGCCATCTCCATCGAACAGAAAACCACCTCGAAAAACCCCCGCTCCACCGTCGGCACCGTGACTGAAATCTACGACTACCTGCGCCTGCTGTACGCACGGGTCGGTGATATCCTCTGTCACCGCTGCGGCGAACTGATCAGCTCCCAGACCGTCGACCAGATGGTCGATCAGGTGCTGCAATTCCCCGAGAAAACCCGGCTGCTGATCATGGCCCCCATCGTCCGCGAACGTAAAGGCGAATACCGCAAGGAACTGGCCCGGTTGCAGGCGGACGGTTTTGTGCGCGTCAGGATTGACGGCACCCTGTACGAACTGGGCGATGATATCAACCTGGACAAGAACAAAAAACACACCATCGAGGTGGTGGTTGACCGGCTGGTCATCAAGGAAGATCTGGGACCGCGCCTGTCCGATTCCATTGAAACCGCCCTGCGTCTGGCCGACGGCCTGGTGCGGGTGGAGATCCCCGATGGTGACAGCCTGCTGTTTTCAGCACGCCACGCCTGTGTTGCCTGTGGCCTCTCCTATCCGGAAGTCACACCGCGCATGTTCTCCTTCAACAACCCGCACGGCGCCTGCTCCGAATGCAGCGGTCTCGGCACCCGCATGCTCTTCGACCAGGATCAGGTCGTGCCCAACCCGGAACTGTCCCTGCGTGACGGCGCTGTCGTTCCCTGGGACAGCCGCACCGGTTACTATTACCAGGCCCTGCTTGAAGCCCTGGCGCAGCACTATCAGTTTGACATGCGCACCCCCTTTGGTCAGCTGCAAAAAGACATCCGCCAGGTCATCCTTTACGGCAGCGGCAGCCAGAGCATCCGTTTTTTCTACGATCAGGGGGATAACCGCCACTACTATGAAAAGCCCTTTGAAGGGGTGATCCCCAATCTGCAGCGGCGCTATCACGAAAGCGACTCCGACACGGTCAGGGACAACCTCGAACGCTACATGAACGTCATCCCCTGCCCGACCTGCCATGGCGCGCGACTGCGGCCGGAAGCCCTGCATGTCACCGTTGGCGGTCACAACATTCAGCAGGTGACGGCCCTCTCCATTGCCGAGGCGGAAGACTTTTTCCGCAGCCTGGTCCTGTCTGAGAAAAACATGGAGATCGCCCGCCGCATTCTCAAGGAAATCCGTGAACGTCTCTCTTTTTTAAGCCATGTCGGCCTCGACTACCTGACCCTCGACCGCAGTGCCGGCACCCTGTCCGGCGGCGAAGGCCAGCGCATCCGTCTGGCAACCCAGATCGGCTCGGCCCTGACCGGTGTCCTTTACGTTCTCGATGAGCCCTCCATCGGACTGCACCAGCGGGATAACCAGCGTCTTCTCGAAACCCTGAAACGCCTGCGCGATCTGGGCAACACGGTACTGGTGGTGGAACATGACGAAGAGACCATCAGCGCGGCCGACCATGTCATCGACATGGGCCCGGCGGCCGGGGTTCTCGGCGGAGAAGTCGTCGCCCAGGGCACGCCGCAGCAGATCATCGCCAGCCCGTCCTCCGTCACCGGTGACTACCTGGCCGGTCGCCGGCAGATTCAGGTGCCCGCCCGGCGGCGCAGCTCTTCCCGCCGGCTGGAGATCAGGGGGGCGGCGGCCAACAACCTGCGCCACGTCGATGTCAGCATTCCCCTGGGGGTACTGACCTGCTTTACCGGCGTCTCCGGCTCGGGTAAATCTTCCCTGGTGATCGAAACCCTCTACAAGGCCCTGGCGCAAAAACTCCACCGCGCCCGCGACAAGGCCGGCCCCGTCACCAACATTATCGGTCTGGAGCAGCTGGACAAGGTCATCGACATCGACCAGTCCCCCATCGGCCGCACGCCCCGCTCCAATCCCGCCACCTACACCGGCGTCTTTACCGACATCCGTGATCTTTTTGCCCAGCTGCCCGAGGCGAAAATCCGCGGCTACAAACCGGGGCGTTTCAGCTTCAATGTCAAGGGAGGGCGCTGTGAAGCCTGCAGTGGTGACGGCATCCTCAAGATCGAGATGCACTTTCTGCCCGATGTCTACGTCCAGTGCGATGTCTGTAAAGGGGCGCGCTATAATCGTGAAACCCTGGAGGTCAAATACAAGGGGAAAAGTATCGCCGATGTCCTCAACATGACCGTCAATCAGGCCAGCCGGTTTCTGGAAAACATTCCCCGCATCAACAACAAGCTGCAGACCATCCGCGATGTCGGTCTCGGTTACATCAAGCTCGGACAGAGCGCCACCACCCTCTCCGGCGGCGAGGCGCAGCGGGTCAAACTGGCGCGGGAGCTGGGCAAACGCGCCACCGGCAAAACCATCTATATCCTTGATGAACCGACCACCGGACTGCATTTTGCCGATATCCACAAACTGCTGGAAGTTCTGGACCGACTCATTGAAAACGGCAACAGTGTCATCGTCATCGAGCATAATCTCGATGTCATTAAAACCGCCGATTATGTCGTCGATCTGGGGCCGGAAGGGGGGCGCAATGGTGGCCTGGTCATCGCCACCGGAACACCGGAGGAGGTTGCCGCCTGTGACGCTTCCCACACCGGACGCTATCTGCGCCCCTATCTGGCAGGCCACGGCAGCAAACCGTGACGGCCAAGGTTTCCCTTGGCAATCCGGATTATCTCAACTATGATGATCGTTCCCTTGAAGAACGACAGAACCACTTTCTATCTCATGTTTTTTTGACAGCGGAGCCGTCATCCAATGAACCAGAAAAAATGCAGTCAATGCGGAGCGATTCTTAAAGGGGGATACTGGTGCAATCAATGTAAAACGGTCTTCAAGTGTCCGATTCCGGGGTGCGAGGCACCTGTCAAACCGGGGGCCCAGGAATGTGCCCGGTGCGGATTGTTTTTTGAAGATTACCTGAGCCAGCGCAAGATGTACCGGCGCTGCCCCAAATGTAAAAAGAAACAGGGTCTGTCCGAACATCAGTGCCGCTTCTGCCGCCACTGGTTCAACTGCCCGACCTGTGGCGACAAGGTCTCCACCAATACCGTCCTCACCTGCCCGCGCTGCGGCACATCCCTGCGCTGAAACTCTGCCTCTGAGCCCTCGCCGTTACTTCCCGGATGACCGGCAGTAACGGCGATTCTCCAGTACAATCACCCTTCTGGACAACCCATTTTAAACCTGCTAACGTTCCTGCAGGGTTCGCCTCTCTCCGCTGGAGCCTGCATGTTCGCCTTACTGATTGCCATTATTTTCGGGCTGTCACTGTTCTCCGCCGGCCACGCCCTTTTAACCAAGCGTGATCCGCGCGCGGCTCTCGGCTGGATTGTCACCTGTCTGGCGCTGCCCGGTCCCGGCCTGCTCCTGTACTGGCTTCTCGGGGTGAATCGCATCCGCTCCCGCGCCCGCGAACTGCAGATGCAGGGAGAGGGGATGCACTGGCTGCACTTCAACGACCCGCCCCAACCCCAGGACATCGCCCACTATCCGACGGACACCACTTCACGCTCGCTGATCACCCTGTCGGACGCCGTCACCCGCCGTCCCCTGGTGTGCGGTAACCGGGTGGAGGTTCTCCACAATGGCGAAGAGGCCTATCCGGCCATGCTCGAAGCTATTCACGGCGCCCGGGAATCAGTCTATCTCTGCAGCTACATCTTCACCCCCGACGAGGTTGGCCGGGACTTCATCCAGGCCCTCGTCGCCGCCGCCGACCGGGGCGTTGATGTCAGGGTCCTGATCGACGCCTTCGGTGAGCTCTACTCCAGGGAAAAAGCGCGTAAGCTGCTGCAGGGCACCAGGGTCAAGGCGGTGTCCTTCCTGCCGCCGCGCCTGATCCACAGTTTCTATTTCAATCTGCGAAATCACCGCAAGCTGCTGATTGTCGATAATCTCATCGGCTTTACCGGCGGCATGAATATCCGTGAACGTCACCGGGTCACCGCCGCCCGGGACTCCATCCGTGTCATCGATATTCATTTCCGGCTGCAGGGTCCCATCTGTGACCAGCTGCGCGATGCCTTCATGGAAGACTGGCATTACGCCACCAGGGAAAAACGGGCACCGAAACAGTGGAAACGTCCGCCCGTTGCCGGAAACGCCTGCTGCCGCGGCATCAGTGCCGGACCCAATGAACCCCATGAAAAGCTCAACTGGATCCTCATCGGCGCCCTGGGTTGCGCCCAGAACCACATCCGCATCATGACTCCCTATTTCATCCCGTCGCGGGCGCAACTGGCGGCCATCAATGCCGCTGCCCTGCGCGGCGTACGGGTCGAAATCATCATGCCGCAGCAGAACAATCTTCCCTTTGTCGCCTGGGCGGCCAGCGCCTATCTGTTTGAGCTGCTGGAACACGACGTCCATATCTACTATCACCCGCCGCCCTTTGTACACAGCAAGCTGCTGCTGATAGACGACAAGTACGCCCTGATCGGTTCAGCCAATATCGATCCGCGCAGTTTGCGCCTGAATTTTGAATTCAATGTGGAGATTTTTGATGCGGATACGGTAGCCCGGCTCAGCGCCCATTTTGACCAGGCCCTGGCCTGCTCGCGCCAGGTCACCCTGCAGGAGGTTGATGCCCGCCCACTGACCCTGCGCCTGCGGGACTCTTTTTTTAAACTGCTGTCCCCGTACCTGTAACTGCGCGACAGGCGCATCATCCCTTAACAGGAAGGAAAACCGCCATGCCGATCATCACTCTGGAAGGACCACAACTCGAGCTGGAGGAAAAGCGTTCCCTGGTTCGGGACATTACGACCCTCGCCGCGCGAACCTACAGGCTGCCGGAAACGTCCATTATTGTCCTGATCAGGGAAAATCAGCCGGACAATGTCGGTGTGGCCGGAACCCTCATCGCTGACCGATCAGGGTAAGGGAGAAGTTCATTCCGTTTTTGCCGGATATCACCCTTTGTCAGGGTCATCCGGGGTGTGTCCAGATCCGTTCTTCTGACTTCCGTCACGCGGAAGTTTACAGCTGGCGGACAGTCAGGTCTGCACGCCGAAACGCGGCAGAATCCAGCGATTCAAGGCAAACCAGGCAACAAAAATACCGAGGAGAAGCAACCACTCCATCATTCCCTCCCACAGGGACAGCAGACAGTTTCAGACTAGATATTCCATTATCTATATCTTTAAATGTTTTGGCAAGGCTATATCGACCTGCAACCCGCCATCGGCTCCATTGCTGGCCGTTACCGTTCCCTGGTGCAGCCGGATGGCCCGCTGCGCAATGGCCAGACCGATGCCGGTTCCGCCGCTGTCCCGCTCCCGGGCATCAGCGACCCGGTAGAAGGGCTCAAAGATCTTTCTCAGCATGGCTTCCGGCACCCCCGGCCCCTGATCCTTGACCCTGATATGCCAGTGCTCCTGTCCGGCACGCAGCCGGACCTGCACGGTGCTGCCAGGCGCCGTGTATTTGACGGCATTGCGGATAATGTTCTCCAGGGCCCGGGCCAGCAACTCTTCAGCACCCTGCATCCCGGCCGGCACTTCACCTTCGAGGACGACATGGCTGCCTGCGGCCGTCGCCTCATAGTCGGCATCGGCAACCAGCTTCTGTAGCAGCCTGAACAGATCAAAGGGTTTGAATATCCGCTCGTCAATGGCGCTGGTAAGCCGCGTCAGATCGAGAAGCTGACCGATCATCTCATTCAGGCGATCAGCCTCCAGGGCAATCCGGTCCAGGGCTTTTTCCGGCGCTGCTCCCGGCTGCTTGCTGCGCGCCAGCTCCAGAGCGACATTCAGACGCGCCAGAGGTGAGCGCAGCTCATGGGACAGATCGCGCAACAGCTGCTGCTGACCGGAGACAAGGGCCTCGATCTTTTCCGCCATGTGATCGAAATCCCGGGCCAGGCCGGCCAGTTCGTTTTTCCCCCTGATCCGGCGACCGATGCGGGTCCTCAGATCCCCGGCGGCAAACCGGTGGGTGGCCTGACGCAGGCGCCTGATGGGCGAGGTCAGTGAACGGGCCAGCACATAGCAGACAGCCGCCGTCACCACAAACAGGATCAGCAGCTGCCAGCCGAGATAGCCGTGAGTCATGCGCCTGGCCATGTCCCGCGGCTGTTCGGGACGTTCCGGCAGACTGATCACCACCACGTAGTTGTCGCCATTACTGCCGGTCACCGTTGCCGCCAGGCCGTTGCGCATGCCATGCATGGGGAAGACCACTTCACCGCTGCGCAGGGCCCGCGCCGCCATGTGCTGCCCCCGGCGCGACTCCGGCCGCGCGCTGAGCAACTGCAGACGCCCATCGTACAACACCAGATGGATGCCCGATTCACGCTGCAGGCGCACCGTATACTGATCAACGGCGGCAATTCCTCCCCGTTCGTAAACCCGGATGGCCTCCCGTCCGTATTCCGTCATCGCCCGGCGGGCGAACCCCTGGTGCGCCAGGGGGGGAAACTCCTGATCACGGACATAGGTCAGGATGACAGCGGAGGTCGCCACCACCAGCATGATCAGCAGAAAATAGAGAAATATTTTCAGAAACAGGCTGCGCATCAGGTCAAATCAGTCTTCCGGCAAACAATAGAGGTAGCCTACCCCGCGTATGGTTCTGATCCGTTCCATCCCTTTATAGCTGTGCCCCAGTTTCTTGCGCAGGGCGCTCAGGTGAACATCGATACTGCGATCATAGGCGGACAGCTGCCGCCCCAGCACCAGCTCAACCAGCTCTTCCCGACTGACAATGGCGCCGGCCCGGGCCAGCAGTGCCTGCAGCAGGCTGAACTCTACCGATGTCAGTTCCACACCTTGTCCATCCTGCTTGACGGTACGATTGGCGGCACACAGCAGAATATCCCCGACCCGGTACTCATTCATCGACTTCTCCGCAGATGGCGCCACAACATCACCTTGTCGTCTCAGCACCGCCCGCATGCGCGCCACCAGCTCCCGCGGATTAAACGGCTTCGGCAGATAATCGTCCGCACCCAGCTCCAGCCCGACAATCCGGTCCACATCATCACCACGCGCCGTCAGCATGATCACCGGAACCTGACTCACGCCGCGAATGCGGCGCAGGACATCAAAGCCATTCATGCCGGGCAGCATGACATCCAGCACCACCAGGGCAAAGTCCTTCTCCCTGACCAGTTCAGCTCCCTCGTCACCACGATGTACGGTCGTCAGCTCAAAGCCTTCACCGGACAGATAATCGCGCAACAGTTCACACAATTCGGTATCATCATCAACAACCAGAATCTGTGCCATAGCTCCTCCCGTTGCCTGAACCATACCCTGTCCGGCCGTCCGACAGATGTAAAGAAGTGTAAAGCCGGGCTTTCCCTGGGTCGTTAACATAACTTTACACAAAGCAACAGCTCTTAACGCACAAAATCGGCTTATCGTCCTATACTCAGCAGCAGCTGGAAACAACAACTCACAAAAAGGAGAATCCATCATGAAAAAGATCTTGTTAGCCGTTTTCGTCGTCGCCGGCGTTCTGATTATCGGCAGCCATGCCTTTGCCTGGTTCGGTCACGGGCCCATGGGTCCAGGGGGCTTCGGCGGTAACGGCGGCTGTGCGGCAGGCCGGGGCGGTGAGCAGCAACAGCTGCGCTACGAGCAGCATTTTGAGCGCATGAGTGTCATCCTTGATCTGAACGATGACCAGCAACAGCAGCTGCAGAGCCTGCATGAGCAGCGCCGCAGCCAGCAGCAGCAATGGCAGGAGCAGATGCAGGCCAGCCGTGAAGCCCTGCGTACCGCCGCCCACGCTGACCCCTTTTCGGAAGAAGCCCTGCGCGCCGCAACCCGGCAACATGCCGACCTGAAAGCCGACATGATGGTCGAGATGGCCAAAACCAGGGAGCAGATGGCCTCTGTTCTGACCCCTGAACAGCGCGCAAAAGCAGAGCAGCTGCGCGCCATTCAGGGCAAACCCTGCGGTCAGCAGGACGACAACGCCCGGTGCGGCCGCCAGGGCCAGAGCAAAGGGCCGAGAAACTGCCAGAACGATTGTTTCTCACGCTGATGGATGACGCTTTACAGACCCTGCTGTAACCCGGGTCCTGCCTTTACCGGCAGGACCCCTTTTTTTGTCAGATCCTTGCCTGCAAACAGGACTTTTATGGTATGATTTGAAACCCCTGTGAAAAGATGACCTTTTGCTCATGGAATCCCTGATGACCCCAACGCTTTCCCCTGCAGCCGTACGTATTCTCGGTGCCCTGGTTGAAAAAGACCTGACCACTCCCGAATATTACCCCCTGACCCTCAATGCCCTGGTCACTGCCTGCAACCAGAAAACCAACCGCGACCCGGTGATGACACTGACGGCGGAAGAGGTCGTGGAGGGGCTGGAAGAGCTGCGGCGGGAACAACTGATCTATACATCAGCGGAAGGGGTGCGCACCACCCGTTACTGTCATCATCTCGATGGATTGCTGCATCTGGAGCGGGAAGAACTGGCGGTACTGGCGCTGCTGCTCCTCAGAGGAGCGCAAACTGTCGGCGAATTGCGCACCCGTTGTGAGCGCATGGTCAGCTTCCCTGATCTGCAGGCCGTGGAGTCGGCACTGGACAACCTGACCCGCCACCAACCCCAGCTGGTCATCCGTCTGCCGCGACAACCCGGCCACAAGGAAAACCGCTATATCGACCTGCTGCGGGTCCAGGAAAGCTGCGCCGAGGCCCCTGCCGAGGCAGATTCCTCTGCAAATTTTCCGGCGATAGCGACAACCGCGGACCGGATTGCACGGCTGGAGCAGGAGGTGACCCTGCTCCGGGAAGAGGTTGCGGCCCTGGCGGAAAGCCTGGAAGAATTCCGCACCCAGTTCGAATAAACCTGCCGCAACAATTTCTGTGTTGAGAAAGCGTCCGAAGTAACCCT
Source organism: uncultured Geobacteraceae bacterium (assembly GCA_937958075.1). Taxonomy (GTDB): domain Bacteria; phylum Desulfobacterota; class Desulfuromonadia; order Desulfuromonadales; family Geopsychrobacteraceae; genus Pelovirga. Next base: position 17,660 of record CALFFB010000033.1, read on the forward strand.
ATCCAACAAAATTGCAGGCAGGGAATCATACCTCCCATTCCAAGGGACACTTTTCGCCATCCTTGGCCGCTCGACTGTCGCCATCCGGGCGACAGACGCCCTTTCCATGGGAGTCACAATCCCCTGCCTCAAACGTTACCATCTGAAGAAAGTCACATGGTGTTTAACGTTTTTCTCCTGTTAGAACAGCAGCACCGGACACTGGACATTGTGCAGCACATAGTTGGCTACGGAACCGAACAGGACATCACGAATCTCCCCCCGGCCGGCCCGCCGGCCCAGAATCAGCAGCTGAAAATCCTCCTTGTTGGCAATCTGCGGAATCAACCGCCGCGGCATGCCGAATTCAATACGCAGGTCAATGTCAAAACCTGCACCGCGCAATTTATCCGCCAGCCTGCCCATCCGCTGCCGGGCTGAATCAAGGGCATTCTCGCGCACCATTTCGATCTGGAAATCGGGAATCATCCGGTAGGCAAGCTGGTCATTGATGACATGCAGCAGCACCAGGCGGCGGGGGAACCGTTCCTTGTGGGCAATGATGTCGTCGATGGTTTTGTGGGTTGTTGCTGAATCGTTGATGGGAATCAGAATTTTCGGCTCCATAGCTGCTCCTGTCGGTATATCCGGCGATCTTGCTGGAATAACTGCAATTCTTCATCACCGAGTCGGAAGCCCCAGTCCAGGGGACACTTTTCGCCTTCCTGGCCGTTCGACCGTCGCCATCCATGGCGCCAGACGCCCCTGTCATGGGGCTTCCGACTCGGTATCCGAATTTGTTGAGTTTGCGCTGAACAGTCCCAATGAATTTTACGATCCGTAGACCAGGCGTGGCAAGAGCAGAACCAGATCGGGCCAGAAGGTCAGCACCAGCAGAATCGCGATCTGGATGAGCAGAAAGGGCATCACCGCCTTGGAGACATAGACCAGATCACGATTGGCAGTCGCTCCGGCAATGTACAGACTGACCCCGAGTGGTGGGGTGCAGTAACCGATCCCCAGATTGATGGTCATAAGCAGGCCGAAATGCATGGTATCGACCCCGAACTGGCTGAGCAGGGGGAGAAAGATCGGAGTCAGGATCAGGGTCGCCGAGATAATATCCATGAACATGCCGATGAGCAGCAGCAGGATATTGACGGCCAGCAGGAACACCCAGGGGGAATCGATGCTGCTCACGACAGCGCTGGCGATCTTGTTGGGGATCTGCTCAAAGGTCAGGTACTCACCGAATACCGAAGCCCCGGCAACAATGATGAGCAGGGTGGCCGAGGTCACGGCGGAGGACACCACCACCCGCTTGACGTCCCTGAAGCGCATGTCGCGGTGGATGAAGATTTCGACAAAAAAGGCGTAGAAACAGGCAACGACCGCCGCTTCGTTGGCGGTAAAGAGGCCGGAATAGATGCCGCCGAAGATAAGCACCGGCAGCAACAGCGCCCAGACACTCTCCCGGATGACCGCCAGAGCCTCTTTCAATGACGGGCGTTCGATGGTTTGAATCCCCTGCTTTTTACAGACAATGTAGGCGTACAGGCTCATCGCCGCCATAATCAGCAGGCCCGGAACGAAGCCCGTCAGAAACAGGGCCTCCAGGGGATCGTTGCTGACCATGGAATAGAGGATCATGGCGATGGAGGGGGGGATGATGACTCCGAGGATCGGAGCGGTGGTCATGACACCGATGGAAAATTTTTCGTCATAATTGTTTTTGATCAGGGCGGGAATCATGAAACCGCCGATGGCGACCACCGTCGCCACCGTCGATCCGGAGATGGCGCCGAAAAAACCGCAGGCGAGAATCCCCGCCATGGCCAACCCCCCCGGCAGAAAACCGACCAGCACATTGGCGGTGTTGATCAGTTTCTTGACGATGGTACCGGTGGTCATGATATTGCCGCACAGCACGAAGAACATCACCACCACCAGGGCAAACTTGTCCATACTGCGGTAAAGCACCTCGATAACGATCTGCGGATCGATTCCGAGCAGATAAACCAGGCCGAAGGTGCCGGTAAAAAACAGGGCCATAAACACCGGCACCGTCGCTCCCAGACAGCCGAGAAGCAGGGCGAGAATGAGCAGATAACTGGCATCCATGTCAATTCTCCCCGGTCATGTCGTTGATTCCGCGCCAGTCTTCCACCATAACCACCAGGGTGCGGAACAACATCATCACCCCCATGACCGGCAATACGGCGTAAAAATACCATTCCGGAATCTGCAGGGTGCTGGTCTTGGCGAAGGGATCCTGGTACACCAGGGTCGTCATTGCCCAGCCCAGCTTGATCATGAGTCCGGAGAAGAACAGCACGGCAAGGTGCGAAATGAGGGTCAGGGGGCGCTTGAGCACCGGAAAAATCTGCGGCAGAGCATCAATACGAATCAGAGAGCGACTGCGGATGGCGGTAACGGCACCGATATAGGTTGAAAAGTAAATGACCTTGCGCACAACCTCGTCTGACCAGTAAATGTTGATATCGCTGCCCGACTTCCGCATGACAACGTTGGCCATGGCCGCTATCAGGGCCATGCTTACGGCGATGAACAGCGCCCACTCCTCAACAAACAGAAAACCGCGATCAATCCTCTTGAAGATCTTTTTCACCATGGATTCACAACTTTAGCCTGGAAGGATCAGAACATAGCAAACGGGGCCGAAGAGGGATCCTCTCCGGCCCCGTTACGATGCCGCGGATTATACGTTAACTTGCTGTCAACTGCCAAGCCTGGACCGAACCAGCTGCAGATAATCGGCACCGATGCGCTCGCTCCAGCGCTCCAGCACCGGCTCGGACATCTTCTTCAACTCGGTCATGTCCTCTTCACTCAGGGTATGGAACTCTACCCCCTGCGCTTTGGCGGCATCGACCTGCTGCTGATGCTGCTGCCGGGTGATATCGCGGGAGCGGGCGCTCTCCTCCTCAATTACTTCCAGAAAGGTTTGGCGCAGATCCTCGGGCAGACGCTCAAGCCAGCGCTTGTTCACCAGGTGCACGAACAACCCCTGGGCATAATTCAATTCCGTAAAGTGTTTGGCAATGTTGAATTTTTTGGTGATATTGCAGACGATGGCCGTGTGATCAAGACCGGAGATAACCCCGGTCTGCAGAGCCTGGGGTACGTCGGGCCAGGGCATGACAGTAAATTTCAGCCCCAGAGCACGATAGAAATCCGTATTGACCGGCGCCTCGGCGATACGGAAATTCACACTCTTGGCCTCATCAATGGTTCGCACCGGTGTGGTCGTGGCCCAGCCGTAGGGACCGTAGTTGGTGATATCGGCCACGTAGATGCCACCGGCCAGGGCACTATCGGCAAAGGGCCCCCACAGCTCCGGATCCGCCCGGAAGGCGTCGAGCTTGTCAAAGGTGTCAATGACATAGGGCAGATTAACGATACCCAGACGGTCAGCCACGTTGGCGGCGGCCACCGATGAACTGAGCATGCCATGCACCGCGCCCAGTCGCAGTTTGCTGATCACATCACGCTCGCCGCCAAGCTGCGCCAGGGGGCGGAAATCGACGTAGATCCGGCCGTTGGTCTTCTCCCATACAGCATCACGGATCCGGTACCCGGCGCCGACCCCTTCAATGACCGGATGGGAAATATTGGACAGAATATAGGTATATTCGGCACCGCTCGGATCGAACTTCGGCTTCCAGCTCGCCAGAGGATCGTCCTGACTGGCGTACCCCTGCCCCACCAGACCCAGCACCACAAACATCATCACAGCCATCAACTTTTTCACAGACAGACCTCCCAGGATAAATAGAAAAGAAAAAACAGAACTTTGTTTGATCAGCACAAACAAAAGTTAATTATCAATTAAATCAGCAACTTAATGGAACAATGTATAGCTGTGACCGGACTTCCCGTCAAGTAAATTATCCAGGCATCGGCGACTTTTTAAAACCTGCCGCGACAGTGGACCTGCCGTTCCTATTGGTTTTTTAAATAGCAGACATCTGTTAAATCACTATTACCCATTTGACTTGCCGACCGGTTCGTCTTAGTACTTGCAGATCAATTCCACAAATTTCAGTGTATTTTAGCCACCCCTTTTAGAACGAGGATCTTATGGAAAAGAACTTTACCGTCAAAAGTGACACCAACCTCTGGCAGCGCCTTGACATGGATGTGGAGCGTTTCAGTGCTGTTCCCGGTATTCTGACCGGTGCCTATCAGGACATTTTCCTGAGCCAGTCCAATCGCCCGGCCGCCATGGACTACTTTGATTCCATGGTGGAAAACATCTACACCGGCCGAATTGATGAAATCCTTGCCGCCAAAGCCGAAGGTCGACCGGTCATCGGTACCTTCTGCGTCTATGTCCCCGAAGAGATCATCCAGGCCGCCGGCGGCGTCTGCATCGGCCTGTGCGGCGGCTCCCAGCTGACGGTGCCCGATGCGGAAAAGATTCTGCCCCGCACTATCTGCCCCATGGTCAAATCGGCCTTTGGTTTTAAAATCAGCAACATGTGTCCCCTGTTCCAGGCCGTCGATTTTGTCTACGGCGAGACCACCTGTGACGCCAAGAAAAAAACCTGGGAACTCCTCGACCGCTACGTGCCGACCCATGTCATGGAAATTCCCCAGCGCAAGCTCGAGCGCGACAAACGTTTGTGGATCGAGGAGGTCAAGGACTTCAAAGCGGCCGTGGAAAAGGTTATCGGCAGCACCATCGACGAAGGAGCCCTGAAACAGGGGGTTGCAACCCTCAACGCCAAACGCGAGGCACTGCAGCGCCTCAACGGCCTGCGCCACCACAATCCGTCACCTATCAGCGGCCGCGACATGCTGCTCATTCAGCAGATCGCCTTTTACGACGTGCCGGAGCGTTTCACCGAAAAGGTGCATGCCCTGTGCGATGAACTGGAAATCCGCTGCCAAAACAACAACCCGGTGGCGCCGCCGTCGACCCCGCGCATCATGGTCTCCGGCACGCCCATGGCCATGCCCAACTGGAAGCTGCACAACATCATCGAAAAGTCCGGCGCCCTGGTGGTCAACGAAGAAAGCTGCATCGGTACCCGCTACTACAAGGACACCATCGCCACCGATGGCACCAGTATGGATGACATCCTCGAAAAGCTCACCGAGCGCTACATGAAGATCGACTGTTCCTGCTTCACTCCCAACGACGACCGCATCGATCAGGTCCTGACCGAATACCGGGCATCGGGCGCCCAGGGGCTCATCGACTACTGCCTGCAGTTCTGTCATACCTACAACATCGAAGCGGTCAAGCTGCGCGAAGCCTGCGAACGCGAGGGGATTCCGTTCATGGCCATCGAGTCCGATTATTCACCGGAAGATGTCGGCCAGCTGCAGACCCGCATCGAGGCCTTTATCGAGCAGATTCAGGGATAAGCCGGTGGATATCGGTATCGATCTCGGGTCACGGGCCATCAAGCTGGCCGTGGTCGAAGAGGGGCGGCTGCTCTCCAGCATGGTGGTCGGCAGCTCCTTTGAACCACACAAGCAGGCCCAGCAGCTGCTGGACAGCTATCAGCCGCGCCTGGTCGCCGCCACCGGCTATGGCCGGCACCTGGCGCAAAAACACTTCGCCCAGCATGTTATCACCGAGATCAAGGCACACGCTCTGGGCGCCCGCCGGCTGTTTCCCGGCTGCCGGACAATTCTTGATGTCGGCGGCCAGGACTCCAAGGTCATCGCCCTGGATACCGCCGGAAAGGTCGTCCAGTTCCAGATGAATGACAAGTGCGCCGCCGGAACCGGCCGCTTCATGGAGATGATGGCCGCCTCCCTGGGTTACAGCCTTGATGAATTTTCCCGTGCTGCCGGCCGGGTCGGTGAAACCGTCGCCATCAACAGCATGTGTGCTGTTTTCGCCGAATCGGAAGTGGTGTCCCTGCGCAATCGGGGGGTGGCGCCGGAGGTCATTGCCAGAGCCATCCATCGATCCATCATCGACCGCCTCGGCACCATGGTCGAACGGATCGGCCTGCAGGGGGAGCTGGTGTTCAGCGGTGGCGTCGCCCGCAACCGGGTTCTGGTGGATCTGCTCGCGCAGCGCCTGCGGCAACCGGTACAGGTCCCCGAGGCTCCCGAAATTGTCGGTGCCTACGGGGCGGCCCTGCATCTGGCCGGCATCCCCTGATGGGCACCGGCATCAGCCCCTTCAACAGCAACGCACCAATATAAAAAGCCCCCGCCGGATGGTCCTGTCCGACGGGGGCTTTCTGGTTGCTGCGTCAGGCTGAACCTGTCAGTCCTTTAACCGCGTCTGCACCCGCTTGAGGAAATCGGCACCGATACGGTCGGCCCAGGCGTCAATGACCGGCGCAACCTGGGCCCGCATGGTCGCCTGATCCTCAGGGGACAAGCGATAGAAGGTCACTCCTTTGGCCCTTGCCGAGGCAATTTCGCGATGATGCTGCTCTTCGCCCAGGGTGCGGGCCCTGGCGCTCTCTTCGTTGATAACGCGCAGCAGGGTTGCGCGCAGATCCTCGGGCAGGCGCTGCAGCCAGCGTTCATTGATCAGATGGATATACAGCCCCTGGGCGTAGTCGATTTCCGTATAGTGTTTGGCATAGTTGAAAAAATTACCGGTATTGACCACCGTCGGGGTGTGATCCATGCCGGTGATGACCCCGGTCTGCAGGGCCTGGGGCACGTCGGGCCAGGGCATGACGGTAAACTGCAGGTTCCAGGCGCGGTACATATCAATATTGACTGGTGCTTCGGCGATGCGAAAAACAACATTTTTAGCATCGGCCAGTTTTGCCACCGGCGTCTTTGTCGCCCAGCCGTAACCGCCATAGGCGGTGAAATCGACCACGCGGATACCGCCTTTCAACGCCTCTTCGCCATATTCGGCAAAAAGGGCTTCATCCGCACGGAAGCGTTGCAGCTCGTCGAAACTGCCGACCATGAAGGGCAGATTGACCAGCCCCAGCCGTGGCGAGATGTTGGGCGCCGCCACCGACGAACTCATCATGCCGTGGATGGCCCCCATGCGCAGTTTCCCCTGCACATCCATTTCGCCACCCAGTTGCGACATGGGACGGAAATCGACATACAGGCGTCCGTCCGTTTCCTCCCAGACGCGATCGCGAATCCGGTAACCGACCCGCACCCCTTCGATGGCCGGATGACCGACACAGGACAGCAGATAGGTGTGCTCCGCTGCGCGCGGATCAAACTTCGGTTGCCAGTCCGCCAGGGGATCATCCGCCAGGCCAAGGCCCGGCACCAACAGTACTGCCAGCAGCAGCATTCCCAACCGTCTCATCATTTTCTCTCTCCTCACATTGAATATGGCCAGCGACAAAAGAAACAGGCTGTGCCAGTAGAGCATAAAGTGTTGTTATAAACAATATGGCATACCGCGTTAATTACCTGATTTATCCGCTTTTTTCATGAGATATTTTACACCCGGACCCGGTCGGTGTATGATCTGCCGTCATTTTTTGATCTGCGCAAACGTCCATGCACTCATCACAGGAACATTATGCTCAAAATTTCACAACTGACCGCCCATTACGGCGCCGCCCAGGCCCTGTTCGGCGTTGATCTTGAACTGCGCGAAGGATCAACCATCGCCCTCGTCGGCGCCAACGGCGCCGGCAAGTCGACCCTGCTTAAATGCCTGATGGGGCTGCTCAAGCCCAGTGGTGGCAGCATCCTGCTTAACGGCAGTAACGTCACCGGTCAGTCACCGGCCCAGATGGTCCGCCACGGGCTGGCCCTGTCGCCGGAAGGGCGCGAAGTCTTCAGTCATTTAAGTGTGTTCGACAATCTGCGCCTCGGCGCTCTGCCCCTGAAACTGGCAAAAAAGGTCGAAACGGAACGGATGGAGCGCATTTTTGACCATTTTCCCAAGCTGCGCGAACGCGTCCGCCAGCAGGCCGGCACCCTGTCCGGTGGTGAGCAGCAGATGCTGGCCATGGGCCGCGCCCTGATGGCTGATCCGTCCCTGCTGCTGCTGGATGAACCCAGTCTCGGGCTGGCGCCGAAAATCACCGATGACATCTTCGCCATCATCCATCAACTCGCCCGTGCCGGCACCTCTATTCTGCTGGTGGAGCAGAACGCCGCCCGTGCCCTGTCCGGCTCCGACTACGCCTATCTGCTCGCAGGCGGCAAGATCGTCGAGCAGGGGCAGAGCAGAAAACTCCTCAACGATCCGGTGCTGCGCACCGCTTTTTTAGGTGCCGCCAGTGACGACAACCCCGCCGCCAGCCGCCTTGGCGCCGCCGGCCTGACCAATATCCGTCTGGAGAAACCCGCCATGACCCATCTCAACTTCATGCCCGATTTTGCCGATGAACAAGAGCTTGCCGCCCATCAGCTGCACGGACTCAAGTGGACCCTGCGCCACGCCTGGGAAGGATCGGGCTATTATCGTGAAAAGCTCGAAGCAGCCCAGGTAACTCCGGACAGCATCCAATCCCTCGATGATCTGTGCCGTCTTCCCTTCACCACCGCCGACGACCTGCGCGAGGGCTACCCCTTTCCCCTGCGCGCCGTCCCTTTCGAGCAGATCGTCCGTGTTCACGCCTCCTCCGGCACCACCGGCAAGCGCAAGGTCCTGTGCTACACCCAGAAGGACATCGACGACTGGAGCCACTTTTTCGCCCGCTGCTACCAGATGGCCGGCGTCACCCCCCTCGATCGGGTACAGATCGCCGTCGGCTACGGCGTCTGGACCGCCGGCGTCGGCTTTCAGCTCGGCTGCGAAAAGATGGGTGCCCTGGCCATCCCCGTCGGCCCCGGCAATATCGACATGCAGATCCAGTTCCTCCTCGATTTTCAGTCCACCGTCTTCTGCTCCACCGCCTCCATGGCCCTGCTCATGGCCGAAGAAATCCACAAACGCGGCATCGCCGACAAGATCGCCGTCAACAAAATCATCTACGGCTCCGAACGCTCCAGCCGCGCCATGCGTAAAAAGATCTCCGAACTGTTCGGCGGCGCCGAGCTGTTCGACATCACCGGTTTGACCGAACTCTACGGCCCCGGCACCGGCATTGAGTGCAGCGAGCACGACTGCATCCACTACTGGGGGGATTACTACATCCTTGAAATCCTCAATCCGGAGACTTTGCAACCGGTACCCGACGGCGAATGGGGGGAGATGGTCGTCACCAGCCTGGGCAAGGAAGGCGCGCCTTTAATCCGCTACCGCACCCGCGACATCACCCGCATCATCCCCGG
>CALFFB010000034.1 GCA_937958075.1 uncultured Geobacteraceae bacterium
GGCGTTTGTTGTCCCTGATCCTGGCCCTTGTGGTGTTGGTGGGGCTTGGCACCTATCTGCTGCAATCGGGATCACCGCCCGATACTCCCCTGCTGACAACGGATCATCCGGACAGTACCCGGACGGATCAGGCCTCCGTGCCGCCTGTCCTGGCCGATGCGCCTTTGCCGGAAGCTGAACCGGACAGCGAAACACAAAACCAACCGCCCCCCAGCCACATAGTGACCCACGCTATTGTCGAGGGGGATACCTTAAGTACCATTTTCGACCAGCTCGGCATCCACAGCGTCATGTATCAGATTCTCGCAGCGGATGAGGCCTTGTTGGCCCTTGATGTACTGCGTCCCGGCCAGCAGCTGACCTTTACCTTTGATCAGGAAACCGGGAAGGTCCTGCAACAGATGGAGCTTTTTGTCCACCCGGCAAAGCAGGTGGTCTATTCGCGCTTTGACGAGACAGGCTTCGCTTATGATGAGATTATCCATCCGGGGGTCTGGGAGCAGGAGGTCCTCGAAGGGGAGATCCACGGCAGTTTCTACCTGTCAGCAAAACGGGTGGGCTTGAGTGAAATTGAAACGGCATCCATCGGTGATCTTTTTGGCGAGGTGGTGAATTTTGCCAGGGAAATTCGTGCCGGGGACCGTTTTCAGGTGGTTCGCAGCCGCCAGTTTGTTGATGAGGAATTTACCGGTCAGAGTCGCATCGAGGGGGTGCGTCTGCAGCGGGGCGAGCGTGAATATACGGCCTTTCTCTTTGAAGACGGCAACTACTATGATATCAAGGGAGAGAGCCTGGCCCGGGCCTTCAGACGCTACCCCATGAACGGCCAGTACCGCATCAGTTCACACTTCAATCCATCCCGAAAACATCCCATTACCCGCAAGGTGCAACCGCACAATGGTGTCGATTTCGCCATGCCGCGCGGAACCCCCGTTTTCGCCATCGGCGATGGCGTGGTGACGCGGACGAAAAATCATCCCTACGCGGGAAAGTATGTCGAGATCCAGCACGGCAGCCATTATCTGACCCGTTATCTGCATCTCGACCGGATACTGGTACGTAGGGGGCAGACGGTCAAGCGTGGTGACCGGGTGGCGCTGTCCGGCAACACCGGGCGATCAACCGGCCCGCACCTCCACTACGAACTGCATGTCAGGGGGCGGCCCGTCAACCCGCTGAAGGCGAAAATCCCTATGGCAATCGCCGTTGCCAAGGAAAAACGCAGTCAGTTTGATGAATTGGCCAGAACCCTGGTCGCCGTCATGGATGCCGGGACCCCCAGGGTGGCCAGCCATCGGTCCGGCGAGTAGCTTCAGGCAGACAGGACGTCGACCGCAAGGGGCGCGGTACCATCAATCGACCAGAGGGTCTTCGCCCTGTTGCCAGCCACTCAGGTATTTTTCCTGGAGATGGAAATCCTCCCCCTTGTGCTCGGTGAGGGTGACGTACATGTTCTCTTTGGGGATGTTCCAGAAGCGGTGCAGCAGATCCATGAACCCCAGGGTCAGGGTACGGCGCTGCTTGATGGTGCGGCCTTCGCGAATGTCGGCATTAACGACGGCGACCCCCTGTTCGGGCCGCTTTGAGCGGCCGATGGAGAGGTTGTGGGTGCCCAGCTCGCGGATGGAAATACAGATATGGTCGGTGCCTGTATCCATCACCTCGGAGAAGAGCTTTCGGACCTCTTCGGCAAAGTGGACTTTATCGATGTCGGCGACACTGCGATTGATTTCAAATTGCAGATGGGGCATGACCTTACTCCTGAAATAGTGGAAGACGTTGTCACCCAGAGACAAGATTAACATACTTTTTATTGACAAGGATTGCCGGTGAAGACAGCACAGACCCGCCCCGCCTCTTGTGAACTTGATACCCTCCTCGGCCAGGCCCTGCCCGTACTTGACGATGGTTTTGTCCGGGTCGTCGACTATATGGGCAATGACAGCTCCATTGTCCAGGCCGCCCGGGTGTCCTACGGTGAGGGTACGCGCAAGGTGTCGGAGGATCGGGCCTTGATTCGCTATCTGCTGCGCCATCAGCATACCACACCCTTTGAAATGTGTATGCTCAAGCTGCATGTGCGGGTGCCCATGGATACCTGGCGGCAGTGGATTCGTCACCGGACCGCCAGTGTCAACGAGTACAGTACGCGCTACTCCATCGCCATCGACCGCGCCCAGCAGACCGCCGTCGACGGGTGGCGTCTGCAGGCAGCCGACAACAAGCAGGGGAGCAGCGGCCTGGTCGATGAGGCGACGGGCAAGGCGTTGAGCGCCGCCGAGCAGGAGCTTCACCAGCGCTGTCGCCAGATCTATCAGCAGCGCCTGGAGCTGGGTATCGCCCGGGAGCAGGCGCGCAAGGATCTCCCGTTAAGTACCTACACGGAGGCCTACTGGCAGATCGACCTGCACAATCTACTCCATTTTCTCGCCCTGCGCATGGATGCGCATGCCCAGCTGGAGATTCGCCGCTACGCCGAGGTTATCGGTGAGCAGATCGTCAGTCGTTGGGTGCCCGCCACCTGGGAGGCTTTCCAGGATTATCGTTTCCAGCAGATGACCCTGTCCAGGCTGGAACAGGAGCTGCTGGCGCTGATTGTCGCCGACCGGCGGGAAGCCGCCAAACGCTGGTGCGAGGAGCGGCAGTGGCTCAGAATCAAAGAGGCAAAGCAGATTCTGTCGCGGGAAGCAAAGGAGTTTGCCATCAAGCTGGAACGTTTTGGCCTGATCCCCCCCTGGGAGAAATAATCCAGCCCTTTTGGTATGTGTAAACCACCGATGACAGCGGTGCCGACGGATTATGAACCGTTTGGCCCGCTATCCTTGTCTTGTTTGTCCTCATCCTCTTCAAGCATCCGGTATTTCGGCCCCTCCACGTCATCAAATTCCCCCTTTTTCACCGCGTACAGAAAAAACAGCCAGACTCCGGCACCGATACAAAAAGACAGAAATATCAGAAGAATGGTCGACGTCATCATGGGGTAAGCCTTTGGTGTTTGAGACGCAGTGCATTCAGCAGAACACAGATAGAACTGATGGCCATGGCGGCGGCGGCATAGACCGGAGCCAGCAGGCCGCTGACGGCAAGGGGGATGGCAATGAGATTGTAGCTGAAGGCCCAGAACAGATTCTGCCGGATATTGGTGAGGGTGCGCTGCGCCAGGCGCAGGGCAAGGGGGATGGTGGCGAGCTGCGGTCTGGTCAGAATCAGGTTGGCGCTTTCCACGGCAATATCGGTTCCACCGGCAATGGCGCAACCGATGGCGGCCCGCGACAGGGCCGGGGCGTCATTGATGCCGTCACCGATCATCATCACGGAGCCTTGCGGCAGGGCCGCGATAACCTCGGCTTTCTGCTCCGGCGTCAGTTCGGCCCGGTAATCATCCAGACCGAGTTCTGCACTGATGCGCCGGGCGACATCCTGCCGGTCACCTGTCAGCAGAAGACATGTGTATCCGAGCCGATGGAGGTCGGCAAACATGGCTGCGGCGTCAGGGCGCAGGGGATCATCAAGGGCGACACAGCCAAGATAGCTGCTGTCCTGCGCCAGGTGAATTTCACTGCGGCCGTGGCTCTGCAGTGGCGCCGGGAAAATGCCTGCTTCCTGCAGAAAGCGTTGGCTGCCGGCGCGATACAGATGGCCGTTATGAGCGGCCGTTATGCCACGCCCCGGATGGGTGGTGGCCGTGGCGACCGGCTCCGGCCGGATGCCACGGCGGGTGGCTTCCGCCATCACCCCGTGAGCCAGGGGATGGTTGCTTGCGGCCTCCACATTCGCCAGCAGTTGCAGAAACCGGTTCATCTCCCCTTTATATGGATAGACGGCAGTAACGCGCGGCCTGCCGGTGGTCAGGGTGCCGGTTTTATCGAAAGCCAGGTGGGTGATCCTGGACGCCGTCTCCAGGACGTCGCCTCCGCGAAACAGGATACCTGACCGGGCCGCCCGCCCGCTGGCAATCATGATTGCGGTCGGGGTCGCCAGGCCCAGGGCGCAGGGACAGGCGACGACCAGAACCGTCACCGCATTTATCAGGGCAGGTCCTCCATGCAGAGCCCAGTAACAGTAAGTCAGGGCAGCGATGACCAGAACCGCCGGGATAAAGATGGTTGCCACCCGGTCGGCCAGTCTCTGTATGGGGGCTTTGTCCGTCTGCGCCTGCTCAACGATGGCGGTCATCCGCGCCAGAAAGGAATCACGAGCCGCCGCGGTGACCCTGACTTCAATAGCGCCGCTCAGGTTCAGGGTGCCGGAGACAACGGTTGAACCCTCTTTTTTGGTCACCGGCAGAGGCTCGCCGGTAACCGCCGCTTCGTCAATATCCGTTATCCCCTGGTGAATAATGCCATCGACGGGCAGCCGGTCGCCGGCGGTAAGGCGAATCAGGTCACCGGGGCTCAGTTCCTGACTGTCGACCTCCTGCCAGCTGTCACCTGCCCATCGGGTCGCCCGCAGCGGCGCCAGCTTGAGCAACCGATCGATGTCGGCGGCTGCCTTCCGGCGGGCTCCGGCTTCAAGGAGGCGCCCCGCCAGGATGAGGGTGACGATCATGGCGGCGGTTTCAAAATAGACCTCGTCACCCATGCCCATAGCCACCAGGCTGTACAGATAAGCGCACAGGGTACCTATGGCAATGAGCAGGTCCATATTCGGTTGTCGGTGGCGCAGGCTGATCCAGGCGCCGCGTAAAAAGGGATAGCCGGAATAAAGGACAACGGGGGTGGTGACAAGGGCCGCCAGATATTCGAGGAGGGTCCGGGTGTGGGGATCGATCCCCTGAAAATATCCGGCGTACAGGGCCAGGGAAAAGCCCATCAGCTGCATGGTCAGAAAGACCGCGGTGCCGAAACGCAGCAGCAGATCACGCTGTTCACGGTCGGCGGATTGCTGCAGCTCACCGGGGGTGTAGGGGCGGGCCAGATAGCCGATATCCGCCAGGGTACGGCAGATCTGCCCGGCGCTGGTTGTCTCCGGAGCAAAGCGCACCAGAATCCGGTGGGTGGCGAAATTGACGCGCGCAGCCACAATACCGGGACGTTTTAACAGCAAGCGTTCAATGAGCCAGACACAGCTGGCGCAGCGGATGCCGTCGAGGATCAGATGGATTTCCGCCTGGTTGTCATGGCGGTTGACAAAGCGGTCCAGGTATTGGTCGTCAACGCGCAGCGTAAAGGCTTCCTTGAGGGTGCCGATTTGACGGTCCTGTCTCTGGTAGAAATGCTCCAATCCGGCACCGCGGATTATGAGGTAGGCGCCACGACAGCCGTGACAGCAGAACTGCAGGGCTTGGTCGTCAAGGGTTTCAGTCACCAGGTCGGTGGCGGGAAAGGCTTCGCCACAATGATGACAGGTCAGCTGTTCCGGAGAAGCCGGCATCAGATGGCCAGCAGGATGCGTTTGGAGAGCCGTGCGCCTTCCCGTTCAAACTCAGAGCGGATGAGTTGGTCACCGGTGAACTCCGGCAAGGGGGCACTGTAGGTGCCCGGAGAAACTTCCGTCAGGGGTATCACCAGGGGCTGATGACGCCACTGCAGATGAATACGCGCTTTTGCCCCACTGATCGGCTGACCGTTGCCGTCAGCGAGGGTGTGAATGAGCTGATTGCCGCTGAGCCGGGCCTGGAGCTGCCAGCCCAGGACGCTGGCGGCTTTTTTCTCCAGCAGGGTGGTGCTGTAGCGCAGACCCTGACTGTAATAATCACGATCAGTAATGTCGCTGACCCCGGTGAGGGCACGGTGTGCGGCCCAGCCGGAAAACAGGAGAAACAGACAGATCAGGGTGGGAATGAGCAGGGCTGGTGAGAGTTTCAACATCGATTGGTTCCGGGGGTTAACGCAGGCCCAGTCGGGCCAGGAGTTTGCCGGCAATGCGGTTGGCCGGATGGTCGCGTTTTAGGTTTTTGAAAACATTCGGTTTGCGCAGGCCCAGGCGATTCAGTTCGGTGATGATACGCGGCTCTTTGGAGAACCCCAGCCCCTGGCGGAAGGTGGTGATGGCTTCCTGCTTGTTGCCCGCCAACAGGTAACAGCGGCCCAGTAGCAGATAGTGCACAGGGTTGTCGAGCTCGAACTTCAAGGCATCACGGCAGGTGCTGATGGCATCGTCGATCTGACCTGTGGCCTTGGCCCGGGCATAAGCCAGGTAGCTTCGCGCCTCCGGGCTCTTGTCCTGATCGGCCCACTGCTGGAGAAAGATCTGGGCTGAATGGAGGTAGCCCTTTTCAAGGGCTTCTATGCCGCTGGCTTTTGCTGTGGCTATGGATTTGTCCGCCATGCTGTTGTCTCCCGTACCTGGCTGATATTGTCCTTGTCGCCTGCCGCGTATCAGCAGCCTGACTTCCGGCAGGACATTGGGCTGCAGTAAGAATTTTACCTGATGTTTCGGACAATAGGCAATTGTTCGATGCGCATTCCCTTGCGGGCCGGTCGCTACAGGCAACCGTGTTAGTGGCGGGTTGATGAGTGCGGTTGCTGGAGCAGCTCCAGCAGACGGTTGACATCAGCGTCCTTAAGTTGTACCGGCATCATCTGGGTCAAGGGGTGAATGTCTCGGGGATTTTTCAGCCATTTTTTAAGTTTGTCGGAAGTCCAGGCCGTCTCATTGTCCGCTGTCTGCGGATAGAACTCCGTCAGCAGTCCGGAAAGATTCGGGGCGACGACACCAGTTCCCAGACCCCCGAGGGTCGTCGTCAGCAGCTGGTGGCAACCGCCGCAGTGTTTGGTGAAAAGGTCTGTCTGCGCTGCGTTGCCCTCGTCAAAATGAACAATTTGGGGCACCTCTTCCGCATTGGGTTCGCTGTGCAGAGCCTGGGCATACAGGGCATTGATGAGTGCATCCAGCAGGGAATCGGGGAGGTGGAAATCCGGCATGAAGCGGACGGGATGACGAATAGCTTCGACCAGCAGGGGAGGGGATGAGCCGATGGCACTGTCATCGAGGTTGGTCGCCAGCTCGTTGCCCTTGCTGCCGCTGATGTGGCAGCGCCGACAGGCATAGCGGTCAAGAAGCTGCGCCCCTGATTCAGTCTGGGGACTGCCGGGAATCATGAACCAGGCGTAACGTCCTGCAATCAGGCCAAAGTGGGCAATTTCGTGACGTGAGGAGCGGGGATCGCCACGGTGGCAATCGCTGCAGGTGCCGTACTGCTGGTGATGTGGCGGATGACAGCTCAGACACAGATTGAGCGATCCGTCAGCGTTCAGTGTTGCCGGAAGCAGCAGAATCAGAAGGGCCAGACGAAGGACCAATTTTCCCCCCTGAAGTAAAAGGCAATAACGGTCAAAGTGAGAATCAGGACAAAACACCCCACCGTCATCAGATTAATCACTTTCTGGTCATTGGGAAACCAGGTCGCCCAGCGCGACGGTTCGGTACGCGGCAGCCAGGGCAACAGGCCGAACACGACTCCGATGCCGATAATCAGATAGATGAAGGCGTTGGCATAGCTGACCAGCTCCTGCATCCATAGCAGAAACCAGGCCGAATGGGACGGGTTGGGCACCCGTGACAGGTCCGCCGCTTCTTCCAGGGGGGCGGCGAAGACCCAGGCCAGTAGCAGCAGCGCCGCGGTACCAAGGCCCATGGCCATGAGGATCAGACGAAAAAAGGTGGGAGAACTTTTAACGTAGTCGGCTTTCATAGGTAGGGCAGTGTCCCCTTATCACGACGAATGCGGTAAAAATGCAGCGCGCACAAGGATATCATCAGCACCGGGATAATGGCGATGTGCAGGGCGTAGAACCTGAGAATGGACAAGGAGCCGCCGATGCCGTCAGGCAACAGGAAACTCCGCACCCATGTGCCACCGGGAACAATTGCCACCAGTTCCATCCCCGTTTGCGTTGCCCACAGGGCCAGCTGATCCATGGGCAGCAGGTAACCGGTGTAACCGGCGAACAGGGCGAGGCAGAGCAGGGCGAAGCCGATCAGCCAGTTCAGCTGCCGCGGGGGGCGATAGGCTCCCGTCAGGATAACCCGCAGCGTGTGGAGGAACAGCAGAACCAGCAGAGCGTGGGACCCCATACGGTGCAGACTGCGCAGGTATCTGCCGCCGGGAACCTGCTCCTCGAGAAAAAGGATGGAAGCGTAGGCTCCGGTACTGGTCGGCTGGTAGTAAAACAGCAGCAGCACGCCACTGAATATCAGCAGCAGCAGGGTGGTCATGGCCAGCCCCCCCAGGCAGAAGGTGTAGCGGAGGGTAAGGTCGCGCCGGCGCACCACTCTGGGGAACAGATGGACGACAAAGTCTTTGAACAGCTCCTGCTTTTTCATTCACTGACCACCCAGCGCTGGTCGATTTCGGCCAGGGTCAGGCGGCGCAGGGGCCGCTGTGCCGGGCCTTCAAGAACCTGTCCCCGGCGATCAAAGCGGCTGCCGTGACAGGGACAGACAATATCTGTCGGGGTGACGGTTACCGTGCAGCCCAGGTGAGTACAGGTCAGGTCGAGGGCGTAAGTCTCTTGCCTGTCGTTGATCAGGGCGACGCGCGATTGCCGGTAAACCAGCGCGCCATTGACCGGAACAGGTTTTTGGGGAACATCCAGCCGCGCCCTTTGCGTTTCCAGCCGTGGACTGAGAAAGCGCGCCAGCCCGCCGATGGTCAGCAAGCCGACGATCAGGGCAATGAGGGAGCGACGCTTTCGGTCAGGTTTTTCCATTTTTGCACATACGCTTTCACAAATTCGGGGGAGCGACGGGACATGTTATCAAATCGTTGGCGCGGATAGAAGGAGCCATTGACGACATCTTGCCCTTCCTGTTCCCAGAAAGAGCCGAGGGTCAGACCGTCCTGTTCCGGCCGATAGATACGCGTTTCCGGGTCACCGAGGAGGAAGCGCTGCGGGTCGTGGTGGCAGGCATCACACATGGGTGTTCCGCGCGTCACGGTGTGCGGAAAAAAGGCCCTCCATTCAGCGGTCAGCAGACGGTTCTCCTCGCCGACGGCCTCCTCCCCGACAACGTCGCTGAAATAAGCCAGATATTGAGGACGGATGGGGCTGATCCGTCCCTCCTCGTTGATCCCCAGGGGGGGCAGATTCTGACGCCGCAGATAAGCGCTGCGGATGTAGTTGTCGGCTGTCTGATCACGCCGAACATGGAAATACTGCTGGTAGGAGCTGTCGCGAAAACGCACAAAAAAGGTTCCGTATTCCTGGGCTGCCCAGGCGGAATGGCAACTGTAACATTCCAGATTTTCCAGATGCCCGGCAATGCTGTGTTCAATGATGGTCGGATCGGGCTGATGACAGTCACGGCAGCTGACGGCGCTTTTCCGACCGGCGGCAAGGCTGGCCATGGAATGACAGTCGCCGCACCTCATGCCGGCCCGCTGGTGCACGTCGGCGCTCATTTTCAGGTAGTGTTCCCCCTGAAAATCGGGGCCCCGCTGATAGCGCAGGGCGTCTTCCCGGGGCGCCATGCCGTAGTAGTCGGCCCCCACATAGTAACCGCGATGGCAGGAGTGGCAATCCTCCTTGCCCGGCAGGGCGAGCTGATGTCCACCGCCTCCGTGACAGTCGAAGCAGGTGGTTACGTGGCAGCTGGCGCAGTTGGCCTGATAGAAACCGGGATCGGCCCGGCCCCAGCTGCGGGCGACAAAAGCCTGTTCCGCCTCGCGCGTGGCCATGGGGCCGTGGAGAACAGGGGTTTCCTCTTGATGGCAGCCCTGGCAGCGGTCAAGGATAACGGATGTGTCTGCGGCCCGGTCATGCGCAGCGTAAGGACCGTGACAGGCAACGCACTCAAGATCGGCATGAACACCGGATATCGCGACCGGGTGACAGCTCAGGCAGTTATCGTCAGTCGCCGCTGCTGTTAAGGGTGCGCTCAGCAGCAGGGCGAGCAAGACACGTGTCAAGTTCACGGTAGTCAAGTTCCTTCTGGTAAATGGGATCTTTCGGGTCAGGGTGACAGACCAGACACTGATTGACCGCCCAGGTACGCTGGACCTCCTGGCTGTTCAGCGGCCGCGAATGTTCACGGACAATGGCGGAAAAGGCGCGGTAGTCACCGTTTTTCAGGGTGACAAAACCGTCCAGGGGCTTATCCATGGATTTTTCGCAGATCAGGGTGGCGTTGATGGAGTCACCCTCGACCACGTGCTGACCGAAGCCGACAAAGGCCGGATTGCTGTGACAGTCGCCGCAGCCGACGGCCTTCTTGCCGACGTTGTGGCCGAAAAAGGGAGCAAAGCGTAGCCGCTGTTCGCCATCGTAAACAGCCACGTAGCTGTCTTTGGAGCGACTGCCATCGCGTTCTATGACAGTGACAAACGTCTGACAGCCGGGGGTGACCGGCGAGATCATGCCGCGCTGATCCAGAGCCAGGGGGAAGGGATAGAGCATGCGGTAGTCTTCGCTTTCACTGAAAGCGCCGGGAGTGTCCTGCTGTTTGATGAAATCTCGACCGGTGGTGCGCAGGTCATACTGGGTATGGCAGCCGTAGCACTGGGCAACACTCTGGGAGTGGCAGCTGTAGCAGGCCATGCGTTCATGGCCGGCGATGGTGTGTTCCGGGGTGTCGGTAATCACCTTGCTTTCATGGCGTTTGCCGCTGCGTTTGCCGACTACCCAGATCTTGTCGTCTTCCTGAAACACATTTGAATACTTGCGTCCCTTGGAGGTGAGAATCAGCTCATCACCCATCTGCACCTGGCGCTGGTAGTGCTGTGACTCACGGACGGCTTCATCGTTTTCCCGCTGGACTGTTGCGAATGTCGGGCGTTCCGTCGCACTGCCATGACAATCTTCGCAGCGGATTTCCACCTGATGGTACATATTCTCGTAGGCGTAGCCATCGCCCATCAGGTCCCTGGAGGTATGGCAGTCGATGCACTCCATCCCCTTTTCGTGATGAATGTCCGGCGCGATTGCCGTCACATTGCGCACGCCACCAATAATTTGCGGGCCGGGGAAACCGTTGCTGGTCGGCACCAGACTGTTGTTGCCGTCATTCAGCCCCTGATAGTTCAAGGCGATGCGTCCGCTGCGATTATGGCAGCGCACACACACGGAATTGTCTGGAAGCACCTGCATTTCGTGACTGGCGGAGTAGGGCCATTTCCCTTTGACCGTTTCGTCGCCCCCCTGGTAGGTGGCGTTTTCGTTGTACGGGAAATGGCAGGCGGCACAACCGGCACCATGACTGCCTTCCCAGATCTGATTCGATTCGATACTGACGTGACACAGGGCGCAGAACTTCCGGTACAGTTCACCGGAGAGATGATCCAGGGCAGCGACTCCCTCAAGGGTGACGGGCGTTCCGTCGGCGGCGTGGGTTTCCAGGGTCTGGTTGGCATAAAGCCGGCCGTCTTCACCTTCCCAGGTCAGCTGGATGTTTTTGATCATGCCGGTGGCGGTGGTCATCAGGTTGGATTTGACTCGTTCCAGTTGATAGGGATGACAGCTGCCGCAGGTTTTGTCCCAGACCTTTGGTGCCGCCGGATTTTTTTTTCCGAACATACCACGATGGGATAAGTCCTTGTCTTTTTCCGTTGCATCGCCACCGTGGCAGTCTACGCAGTCGTTATGGGTTGGGGAAACGTGCTCAAGCCCCTGATGACAGGCTACGCAGGTTGATTCGTCAGCGCCGGCAAACCAGCAGCCAGAAAGAAACACTGTGGTGACAGCAAGGAAAAGAAAAAAACGAAAATCGGCCATAAGGTGGTCAGGGTACCCTTCACAGTGAAAGCAGAAAACGGGTTTATCCTAACGGATATGAACTGGTGGGTGCCAGTAAAAAGGGCCGACAGTTCCGTTAGGAAGCCGTCGGCCCGATTGCTCTTTTTTACTGATGCTCCGTTACAGTTTGATGGTCACGGTTTCCGTGTATTCCTTCCACAGGAAGGGATCGGAATCCATGGTACCGTAAGGCAGATACCAGAGTTGTACTTTGAGATCCAGGGTTCTCTCGTCGCCATCTTCTGCGGCATCGAGGGTGATCTCAAAATGTTCCTTTGCGGTTTTCAGCGGGTGCAGGGCGGTGTCAGCCACCATGCCACTCTTTTCGTACGGACCGCGACCCATAATATCATCACGGCCGAACTTTTCCGGCACCGGCATGTAGAGTTTTTCGTCATTATAAATTTCATCCCCATCTTCATCTGTAGCACTTACCGACAGAACCAGTCGGTTGGGGGTCGGTCAGCCATCGGGGATGCCGTGACCAGCGTTGTTGGTCAATGCGACATCGATCATGACTTTGGGGTGAACACTGCGGGCATCACGCCAGACCATGGGGCGGACCTTGACCTTCCAGTCAACGGCCTTGTCGGCCATGACCTGGGAGCGATAGCTCTGCATGTTGTGGCCAAGTCCGCTCTCGTGGATATGGCACTGCTGGCAGCTCTTGTCGCCGCCATTGGCCACATAAGACCAGAGGTGACTACCGTAGGCGGTGGCACACTGGGTCGGATTGTCCAACTCAAGGTTGGGGCCGAGGCCGTGACACTGACCGCAGAAGATGGACTCATCGAGAATCGGGCTCGGTTTCATCTCGGTGAAATGATCATCCGGATGAAAGCCCTCATTGAATCCATAGACGACGCCATCCTGCGGATAGCCGTCGGTCCACTTGTGGGTGATGGCCATGCGGTTATGACAGACCAGACAGTTGATATTGAGCTGCAGCAGGGTTTCCTGATGCTTCTCAAAGGTCTCCATGTCGTCTTCCATGTAGGCGTCCATCCAGTCAAAGACGGTGGCAACCAGTTCTTTGGCGACGTCATCGGTGGCATCGGCCAGCTGCGGCAGGTGGCACTTGGCGCAGCCCATCAGGTGCTCGACTTCAACGTCTTCCGGTGATTCGACACCGGAGTAGGCCCAGTCCATGAAACCATTGAGAAAAGCAGTACGGAAGGTGGCGGCAGTGCGTCCCGTTCCATATACAGAACGGGCATGGACCGATTGCGACCACTCTTCGTGTTTGTCCCCATGGCAATCGTAACATGAGGAGGAGTCATACATGGCGATCAGTTCGTCCAGGGTTGTTGCTTTGCCTTTTTGGGCGGCGATGGTGCCGTCCTTTCCCACTCCGGCCGTATAGCCGGTCGTGGGGAGGGCAAACAACAGGCTGAAGACAAACAGCGATGCCACACATGACAAAAAGATATGAGCTCTCTTTTTCGTCAGCATGGGCAGTTTTGTCCTTTCCCTAAGGGGTATAAAATACGTTTTCATAACATGGATAAAAAATAACGTGCGGGGCTAACTGCTGTGTTAACCCCGCGGTTTTTCCGTTTTGGTTGCTTAGCAACCCATCAACATGCCGCCACCCTTCTTGGGCTTTTTGCCTTTGCCATCGGACTTGATTTCTACCTTGTCGCCTTCTGAAAGATCACCTGCTTTGCCCTTGTCGATTTCGATGGTCACAGTTTTGCCTTTGACCTCTTTGACGGTTCCCTGCAGATCGGCAGCCAGGGCCGCACCGGAGAAAGCCAGGGTCAGGGCGATCAGGGTAATGATAATTTTCTTGGTCATATGCATCTCCTTTTGTTTTGAAAAGTATGGTCAGGTGACCGCGTTAAAAAATAACCTGCAGCTGGGTGGTGAAGGTCGTGAAATCTTCCACGGCTGCGGTTTCTTTGTCGTAATCCGCTTGTGAAAGTTCCATGGTCAGTTTCAGGTTCTGGCCACGGAAATAGTAGTTGATACCGCCGCCGTACCAGTCGATTTCCTGGTTGACGATGCCGTCGAGGGTGGCAAAAGACCAGTTCTCAGCACGAGCGAAAAACTGCAGGGGCATATTGGGCAGCATGTAGCCGGCCTTGACATAGCCACCGTTTTTCTCGCCAACCAGACCGAACACGCCATTTTCCGGATTAGCGCCCTTGTAGGCGTCGTCAAGATCATAGTCGACATAGGCGGCTGAGGCGGTGAAGGTACCAACATCTTCCACGGGATACTCGAAGAAGATATCGACAGTCCAGGCGCTGTAATCAACAGCGTCACCGGTTACTGTGTTGCTGTAGGCAACGTCATTTTCAAACTGGTAGGCAGCGCCAATGGTCAGAACCTTTTTTTCTCCCATATAGGTGCCTTTGTAGCCGTAGTTGCTCTCAGGGTCGAGGAGAGAGACGTGGGCCCGGGCGCTGTAGCGGAAGTTTGATTTGGGAGCCGATGACGAATCGTTGCGGCCGTTCATGACGTCAAAGCGATACTGGAAGATGTCGTTGAACAGATTGCCCCAGACAGCAATCCCCTTGTCGCGGGTGCCATTGCTGGCCAGAGGTGCACGAATCAATCCTGAACGATCCAGACTCAACGGATCTTCGCAGGACTCCAGGTTTTCGCGGGTCAGGTTGTATTTGAACTTGCCAGCCCAGACGTTAAAGCTGGAATTGAGCCGGAAACGCAGTACTGCATCGAGCAGTTGGAAATTGGAGTTGTTGCCGTCAGTGATATAGAAAGGCGTGATGTTGTTGTCCTCGTTGTATTCGGTCTGGACATAGAGGCCGAAGTGCTGACCCCAGGCGCCCATGAGAGCCAGACGGTTACGACGGAAATTGAATTCGCTGGTGCTGTCGTCGCCATCGCTGCCGGAACCGTTGTCACGATAGTTGAACTGGAACTGGCCTTTGTAGTCCAGTTTCATCAGCCCCTGATCTTCCGGGCCAAAAGTCCAGACCGGACCGGCAAAAGCCGAACCCGCCATCAGACAGACTGCTGCGATCGCAGTGAGGAGCAGTCCTGCTTTTTTCTGTTGAGCCATAAGTTATTCTCCTTTTTAAGAGCCTCACCTCATCAGCACGGGCTGTAGAGGTGAGGCCACAAGCAAAACATTTAGGTGTGATTAACAGCCGACCGGTGCGCCACCACCACCGGGTGTCGGGGCGGAACCGCCGCTA
>CALFFB010000035.1 GCA_937958075.1 uncultured Geobacteraceae bacterium
TCCCCGTTTAATCGGGCGCCATCCTCGGGAAACAGCAGGGCCGGCTTTGCCGGGGGCATATTGCCGGTACCGACCAGGTCAATAATCACATCCGGATAAGCGGCGTTCTGATCACCAACAACCATCCGCCCTGTGAAATCACCGCTGGCCACCGGCGTAAAGCTGATGGTCATGCGGCACGCCTGCTCCGGCTCCAGAATGTCCGGACACCGGTTTTCCGTCAGGCTAAAGGGCTCTTCAATGCCGGCCCTGTCGATCTCAAGGTGCAGGGCAGCGTCACTTATGTTGACGACATCAATGACCTCGCGAGCGACTTCGCCTGCTGTCACCACGGCGAAATCAAGACGTTCGGGAGTGACAACCAGGCCCTGAAGCAGTTCTGCCCGGTCCCAGGCCGCGGGCAGATTGACCAGACCATAGCCGTAGGTGTCATCAGCGCCGCCCGCCCCCAGATCAGCTGCCGACAGGGTGAGAAGGTTCTCGATCTCCGTGACGGGCAGGGGAGCGGCCGCCTGCATCAGCAAAGCCATGGCCCCGGCAACGTGGGCGGAAGCAAAGGACGTTCCGGACACGATGCGGTAGCTGCTGCCCACCCCCGCCGCCCGGACACCAAGCCCTGGCGCGACCAGATCGGGAAAGAGTCCGGCCCCGGCACAGGCCGATGGCCCCCGGGCACTGAAAACGGCGATCCGGTTGTTGCCATCCGTTGCACCGGCGGCAACGGTTTCCGGGAAATTCGCCGGGCTGGTACTGGTATAAGGGTTCGGCCCGGAGTTGCCGGCGGCGGCAATCACCGCAATGCCGGCGGCGCGCACGGTCTGCAAAGCCTGACGCAGCAGATAGGTTCCACTGAGGGTCTCCAGACACTCGTCCGCATTATCCTCAAAGCCCCAGGACATGTTGACGATATGGGGAGCCCGATCCGGGTCGTCACCGGGATTCAGTACCCATTGCAGGATTTCGATAATGGCGGAACTCGATGCCATACCATCATCGCGAAAGACCTTGGCGGCGATGATGGACGCCCCCGGCGCCACCCCGATGGCACTGCCCCCGGCACTGCCGCCAACGACAATGCTGGCCACCGCCGTTCCGTGGTAGCTGTCAAAATCGTACGGGGACGAACTGTTACCGTACGGATCGAACCAGTCGCCGGCCAGCCCGCGCCAGCGCCCCTCCAGATCGGGATGGGCCAGATTTACCCCGCTATCAAGCACAGCGATAGTTATCCCCTCCCCGCGGTAACCGCGCGCCCAGAGGTCCGGCGCCCCGATACGCTCAATATTCCAGGTCGGGTTGTCCGTGGCCGACATCTGCACGGCCGGCATGACAAAGGTTTCATCAAGGGTGATGGCGGCGATCCCCGGCATCTGCCTCAGCTGTTCAATTTCGGCCGGGGTCGCGTCAAGGGCCGCTCCGTCAATCAGCCACAAGTGCCGTAACTGCCGCGCATGTTTTTGGGTCAAGCCATCCTGGATGCCTTCGAGTCGCTTCTGCGACCGGGCCTTCATCGTCCGCACAAAAGCGGAGCGTTCACTGCGCCCCATGGGCCGTGCCTGCTGCTCTGAGGCCTCAGCCGCAGCAAAGGTGACAATGATCGGAACAGACTCTGCCACCGCCCCCCGTTCCAGCACCGTCATCAACTGAGGTGTTATCTGCGCCGCCGGCACTGAAGTCGAAAGGCAGGTCAACAGAACACCCACCACCAGCAGACTGACCCGCGCGACCCGTCTGATCATAAAATACTCTCCCTGGCTGAAGAATCGCACCAGCAGGACCCTCCGGACCTGCTTCCGTTACCACCCGTCAAAGCATAAGCAACTTCCCCTGTTTGCACAATCAATAGCTTTCCGATAGGGGTGAATAGCGCCACTGAAGTTCTTTCCCCCGGTTTTTTCAGAGCTGAAAAATCTGAATTTTCGTCGACCGGTGTGGTCGTCGTGGCTGAGGCCAAGACAGAAGATTAGAGCCCGGTAAAAAATCATTTTATTTCAATTTTCCGGATATACTTCTGCCGTCAACTCTACTATTGTTGAGGTCCTTTAATGCTCAATATTCTCGGCAGCTACCCCTTGTTGCATTACAGTGGGCATCTGGCCGAATGCTGTTTGTGTGAGGAGATAAATATGGGCAACAAGATCGTTATCGATCCGGTCACCCGGATCGAGGGGCATTTACGGGTGGAAACGACCATGGACGGTCCACGGGTCAAGGCGGCACGCTGCAGCGGCGATATGTTCCGGGGGCTGGAAAAAGCGCTGATCGGCTTTGACGCCCGCACCGCCCAGCATGTGACCCAGCGCGCCTGCGGCGTCTGCCCCTACGCCCACGCCGAAGCTGCGGCCCTGGCTCTGGAAAATGCCATGGGCATCCGCCCCAACGCCAACGGTCAGCTGCTGCGCAATCTGACTGTCGGCGTCTATCAGATCAAGGATCATCTCCTGCATTTTTACGCCCTGTGCGCTCTGGACTTTATCGACATTACCGCTGTTCTCGCTTATCAGGGCAATGACCAGGATCTGGTCGCGGTGAAATCCTGGGTCCAGCGGGAACTGAGCGGCAACAAAATTTTCCCGGCCGCGCCCTATCTGCCGCGCTACGCGGCGGACTACTGCACCGACCAGGAGGCAAACATCTCCGCCATCAAAGGCTATCTGGATGCCTTGAAAGTGATGGCGGACATGCACAAGATGGTGGCGATCTTCGGTGGCAAGGCGCCACATCCGGTCGCCATTGAAGCGGGCGGCGTCACGACCATGCCGACGGTGGAGCGACTGGCGTATTTTCGCACCCTGCTGGAAAAATGCTCATCTTTTGTGCGCAAGCGCTATCTCAATGATCTGGTCGCGGTGGCGTCAACCTTCCCCGGCTATTTCCAGGAGGGCAAAGGCTACGGCCAGCTGTTGTCCTACCCCTATCTGCCCGACAAAAACGGCGACAACTTCTTCTTTGCCGGTGGCGTCACCATTGACGGCAGCTTTCGCCCCTTTGACCCGGCAAATATCACCGAAGACCACAGCTATTCTTACTACGACAATCCTCCCGGGGCCCTGCGCCCCCTGCAGACCGCCCGGTTACGGCCCCTTGACGCGGACAGTTTTGCCGCGGAGCAGAAAAAGGAGCTCGGCAAATACAGTTGGAACCGGGCGCCCCGCTACGCTGGGCACGCCATGGAAGTAGGTCCGGCAGCGCGCGTCGTCAACACCTACAAAAGCGGCACCAACCGGGAACTGACGGCACTGGTCGACAACCTTAACCGTCAGCTTGGTATCAGCATCGATGACTACCCGTCGGTGATGGGGCGCCACCTGAGCCGCTATGTGCTGGCGGATCTGACCCTGCGCTACATGGAGCGGCAGCTGGCGGAGGTTCAGCCCGATGTCTCCGGCTTCGTTGAACATCCCGTTCCTGTCAATGCCCGGGGCATTGGCGTTACCGAAGCGACCCGTGGCGCCCTGGGGCACTGGATCGAGACCGACGGCAAAGGGGTCATCCGGAACTACGAAATGGTGGTTCCCACGACCTGGAACATGTCGCCGCGTGACAGCCGCGGCAACCCCGGCCCGGTGGAAAAAATGCTCGAGGGGACCCTCGTCGCCGATGCGGACAACCCCATGGAACTGGCGCGTATCGTCCGCTCAACCGATCCCTGCATCGGTTGTTCCGTGCACTGAAGTCAAGGAGGGAGCCCATGTCAGGATTGATCACCCGTCGCCAGGCACTCAAACAGATATTCGCCGCCATCGCCGCTGTCGGCGCCGCCCCTTTTATTACCTTCGATGACCTGCTTGCCGCTGATGCCGCACCGCGCAAGGCGGTAAACATTCTGTGGCTGCACGGCAGTTCCTGCACCGGCTGTTCCTGTGCCTTTCTGGATATTGAAAAGGTGCCGGTCGTGGATGTCATCACCCGCTTTGCCCACATCGTTTTTCACCATGATCTGTCCCTGGCAACCGGCGATCAGGTCATCGCTGTCAAAGAACAACTGCTGGCATCGGACGAGCCCTTTCTGCTGGTCCTCGAAGGGTCGATCCCCGTAGGCATGCCCCACGCCTGCATGGTCGGACATCGCACCATGGATTCCTGGATGCAGCGTTTTGTCCCCAGGGCGAGCGCCTGTATCGCGGCCGGAACCTGCGCAACCTTTGGCGGTATCACCACCATGCCGAGCATGACCACCGGCTGCGTCGGCCTGCCGCAATACATTCACAATAAAGGCTACAAGACACCCCTTGTCGCCCTTCCCGGTTGCCCGATGAAGCCCGAACATCTTTTGTATTCGCTGTTATACGTCATTTCCCACGGTCGCCCTCCGGCCAGCGACGGCTACGGCCGCCCCCTGCATCTGTTCGGACGGACGGTCCATGACCGGTGCGTCAATTACGCCGACTTCCAGGAAAATCACTTCGCCCGGCATATCGGTGATTCCGGCTGCCTGCAGCATCTCGGTTGTCAGGGAGTGATTACCCGCAGCGACTGCGTTATCCAGGGCTATAACAACAATACCAATACCTGCATTCTGGCCGGTCATCCCTGTGTCGGCTGTGCCGGCGAAACCTTCCCCCGACAGGTCATGTTCCACAGTTACGAAGACCAGCGCGACATCATTCCGAGGAGGTCGCCGTCATGAAAACTCCGCGGGTTCGGGTTCCTTTTTTTCATTCGCTGACATTCCGCTCCATTCTCTATCTGACCCTCAGTGCGGCAGTGCTGTTCGTCGGAGCTTTTTATCTTTATCTCGGCTGGCAGGAAAAGCTGACCCATGAACGCCAGGTTGAACACGGCTACAGCTACCTGGAGATGCTCATCGCCAACACCGCCGACTCCATCACCAAAGGACAGCGCAATTCCTTTCAGAGCGTCATCGACAGCTTTACCGAAGTCAACGAGGTCGACGAGGTCGCCATGTACAGCCGCAGCCATCGGTTGATGAATTACGTGTCCGGACAAGTGACCGTCGGCATTCCCTTTGTCCATCAGCAGGGCGAATTGAGAAATCCCAGCCAGCAGCTCTATACCGACAGCCAGGGCAAGTATCACCGCCTCGACTGGCATCTGCGTGACATGGAATCCACAGCAACCGGTGCCACGCATGTGCAACAACACGAAGCCGCCGGCCGCTCCTGTCGTGACTGCCATTTTGTCATTCCTGAAACGGTACGTTTCGAAGACAATTTCGCGTATCGACTCGAAGAGATGCAGTCTCATTTCTATTATCAGATGCCGGTCACCCGTGACTGTGTTTCCTGCCACACCAACTGGCACGAAGGGGAAACAGCGTCCTATCTGCGCATCACCCTGAACAACCAGGCCATCAATGAGCAGAAGCAGGAAAGCGTTCTGGGCATTCTCTTTGTTATCGGTCTGGTCCTCGGCCCGATGCTGCTCATCGTCATCCTGATTATGCGCTTCCAGATTTATCGTCCCCTGGCACGGGCACTGGTCTTTGCCCAGAGCGTAGCCGGCGGAAACCGTTCCCATAAACTGGTGGCCAAAGAAAAAAACGAGCTGGGCGAACTCGGCCGGGCCTTGAATAAAATGATGGAAAACATCAACATCGCTGTCAGTGATGCCGCCGATCAGGTCGGCAGCGTCAGCGAAAAAGTCAACGGCATCTCGTCGCAGCTTTTCGTGCAGGTCCAGCAGGCCAGCCAGGGAGCCCAGGAGCAGAGCCGGAAAGCCCAGGATACGGCACAGGCCATGGAAACCATGAGCCACAGCATGCAGGACGTAGCCAAAAAGGCCTCCCACACCTACGAAGTCTCGGAATCGGCCAAACAAAAGGCAAGCAGCGGCGCCGAATCCGTACGCCAGGTGGTAGCGTCCATCACCGATGCGCGGCAGCAATCCGTGAACTTACGGGAAAACATGAGCGTTCTGACCCGTCAGGTGGAAGATATCGGCAAGGTGATGAGCCTTATTCGCAGTGTCGCCGACCAGACCAACCTGCTGGCCCTGAACGCAGCGGTTGAGGCGGCGCGCGCCGGCCAGCACGGCAAGGGGTTCGCCGTGGTCGCCGAGGAGGTCCGCAAGCTGGCGGTCAGAACCAAAAACGCCACCGACGAAGTCACGGAAGCCATCGAAGCCATTCAAAAAGGCGCCCGAGACAACATGGACAGCGTCGACGTAACCACCAAAGTGATTGCGGAGGCAACAGATCTGGCCAATCAGTCCGGAAACTCCCTGCAGGAGATTGTCGAACTGGTACAATCCGCCACGGAGCAGATGCGACTGATCGCCAAGGCCATGGATGACCAGTCCAGCATCAGCGAAAAGATCAACCGCTCCATCGATGATGTGCGGCGCATCTCTGTCGACACCAGCCAGTCCATGGATGACTCCTATCAGGATGTCGAGACGCTGGCGGCCCAGGCCAGGCAGCTCCAGCAGACCATCGACAAGATGCGTCAGGGGGGAGCGGAGCATCCAGCGGCAACTTAAAACATCCTGTACATAATGGAACTCGAGACACAACAGGCTCGCGGAAACATTCCGCGAGCCTGTTGTTATGTAACTGAAACCTCCCATGGGACGACGTGAACCGAATGATTCAACTATGAATATGGCCTGCAACCTTTATTGACACGGTGTAACCAATTGGTTACGATTGACTCATGTACACCGTAAAAACCCTTCCTGAATTCGATGTTTGGCTTGGGGGTCTGAAAGATCGGATGACCAGGCAACGCTTGAGCCTCCGCCTGCGTAAGGCCATGCTCGGCAACCTGGGTGATGTAAAACCGCTAGGAAATAGCGTGTTTGAAATGCGGGAGCACTTTGGTCCCGGTTGGCGCATGTATTATCTGAAACGTGGAGATGTTTTGATCGTGATGCTCGGCGGCGGAGACAAGGGTTCTCAAAGCAAAGATATTGCCGTCGCAAAGCAGCGTGCCACTGTGCTGGAGGATTGAAACCATGACCAAAAAACGTCGCATTAATGATCTGCCGGAATATGATCCGGCAAAATTTCTGAAAGATGACGATGATATCGCCGCTTACCTGACGGCGGTACTCGAAGAGAACGATCCGTCCTTACTGGCTACTGCCCTAGGAGATATTGCCAAGGCCAAAGGGATGACTGACATCGCCAAGGCGACCGGTCTGTCCCGCGAGGCCTTGTACAGAGCGCTGAAGCCGACAGCAAAACCACGATTTGATACCATCAGTCGAGTATGCACAGCTCTGGGGGTGAAACTGGTGGCGGAACCGATTCATTCACATTGACGAATCGGCTCCGCTTTGGAACATCCTGCCTTTTTCGCCCAAATAAAAACGGGTTAGCGAAAACCGCTAACCCGTTTATTTTATGGAGCCGCCCATCGGACTTGAACCGACGACCTACTGATTACGAATCAGTTGCTCTACCAGCTGAGCTAGGGCGGCAATGATGCGGCAAACAGCCGCTGTCAGGAGGCGGGATTATGGATGAAATTCCCCGATCAGTCAAGCAGCGAAAAACCGCTGTGGAACTCCCGGCAAAGACCAAGTACTGACGGAGCTATCAATCAACCTCCTTGTTTCTTATACCGACCAGAGCGCGGACAGCACCCAGAGGGTGCCCATGCCGGCAAGAATCGTCAACAGGACGTTATGGGTGCGGGCGGCAACCCCGGCAGCCACCAGACCGGCCCAAAGACGCGGGTTGGCCAGAGACCATCCGACCTGCTGCGACAGCACGAAACTGGGCATGATCAGCGCCGACAACACCGCCGCCGGCACAAAACGCAGGGTTCGCTGAATCCCCGGCCGGATGGTTCCCCGGCCGAACAGCCAGATAAAGGAGAAGCGGATCACAAAGGTTCCCCCACCGATTATCACCATGATCAGCCACAGGTTTGAGGTATCACCGGTCATGGCTTTTCCTTGTATCCGCCAGAACACCAGCACCGATACCGCCGAGAGCCGCCAGGAACAGACCGAGATTATACGGCAGTCCGGCTCCGACAAGGGCAAGGATGCCGGCACTGATCGCCGCGACCACACAGGGACGATCCTTCACCGACGGCAGCAGCAGAGCCAGAAAGGTGAGGGGAATGGCGAATTCCAGGGACCAGGATTCAGGGACCCGGGCACCGACGAAAACACCGATGGATGTTCCGATCTGCCAGGTCAGCCACATGGTCATCGCCGCGCCCAGATAAAACCAGGCCTTGTACTCATGGCGCCCTCGATTATAAGCCGTCATGGAGACGGCGAAAGCCTGATCTGTCAGCAGATAGGCCAGCCCACCGCGGGCATGCAGGGGCAGCCCCTGAAAATGCGGGGCGATGGCGGCACTGTACATGAAAAAGCGCAGATTGATAATCAGGGCGGTGAAGACAATGACAATCACCGGCGCCTGCTGGCCGACCAGATCGACGGTGGCCAGTTGCGCTGCCCCGGCAAAAACAATGTAGGACATAGCCAGGGCTTCAAGGGTTGACAAGCCGGCATTGACCGCAGCAATCCCCGCAATCAGGGCAAAGGGAACCATGCCAAGGATCAGGGGAGAAGAGGCTTTCACCCCGGAAAAAAACGTGGCCTGTCTGGTTGTCATAAAACTTCTCTTGAGTCTGAAAGATGGAGGCTGTATGTTTTAGCAATCAATATTCCGTTAAATAAACCATTGATCGCTATATTGTCAAGATGGGTGTTATATGAAACCACGAATACAGCCGACGGAAACCGCAGAACAGGCCATTGACGCCATCGCTGACAATCTGCGCCTGCTGCGGGAAAATCGCGGCCTGAGCCTGGAACAACTGGCCGAGATCACCGGCGTCAGCAAAAGTATGCTACGTCAGATTGAAACGGGAAAATCCAGTCCGACCATTGCCACCATCTGGAAAATTGCCAACGGTCTGCAGGTTTCCTTTACTACCCTGCTGAACAAGCCGGCGGTTCAGGTCGCCGTCAAACCCTTCTGCTCGGGAACTCCGTTGACCGACAAAAACAAGCACTACCGGTTGTACCCCCTGATCCCCTTCAGCCCACAGCAACCCTTCGAAACCTACTATTTCGAAATTGATCCGGGCACCGCTTTCCGGGGAGAACCCCACAAGGGCAACGTCTACGAATATGTTTTTGTGACCCAGGGGCAGATGCAGATCAGTATGGACGGGCGGGTTTATCGGATCAACAAGGGGGAGTTTTTACAGTATCTGGCCAATTACCAGCACGAGTACCAGTGCCTTGGCGATGAGATGGCGACAGCCATCATGCAGATCAGCTATCTGTCCTAAGGGCGATGACGCCCGATATCAGAGCACTTCAGCGCACTACGACTCACCATTAGACTTCCGCGCGGGGCAGGCGGGTGACATCCCTCTGCCCCGCCCGTCCAGCTAGAACTTACCGAAGTCGTCATCATCCAGGGCAATCATCTCTCGTTTCTGTTCATTTGCAGTCGCCTCAGATGTCTTCCCCTTGCGCGCAAAAACCGCGGCAGAGGACTTCTTCACCTGGTGATCGAGAGAAGATTGGGTGCTTTTTAAGGTGAAACGCATCAGCATATTGCGCATCTGTGCCGCCTGACCTGACAGCTCCTCCGCTGCCGATGCCGATTCCTCGGCAGTTGCCGTACTCTGCTGCACAGCCTGGTCGATCTGATTCAGACCGATGTTGACCTGACTGATGCCCTGAGCCTGCTCAGTACCGGCAGCAGCAATTTCTGAAACAAGGTCATTGACCTTTAGGACGGAAGTGACAATTTCTTCCAGGGATTCTGACGTGCGCTGGGCAATCTGGGTGCCGTTGACAGACTTGGCAACGGAACTTTCAATCAGTTCAGCCGTTTCGCGGGCGGCCTTGGCACTGCGGGCGGCCAGGTTGCGAACCTCCTCAGCAACGACGGCGAAGCCCTTACCGTGCTGTCCGGCGCGCGCTGCCTCAACCGCTGCATTCAGGGCCAGCAGGTTGGTCTGGAAGGCAATTTCATCGATCACCTTGATAATTTTATTGATACTTTGACCGGCAGCGTTGATCTCATCCATTGCCGCAATCATCTCATTCATGCGCTCACTGCCCGTTTGCGCTGCGGTCTGGGTATTTTTTGTCAGCTGGCTGGCCTGATTGGCGTTGTTGGCACTCTGCTGAGCCTGCGACTCAATCTCCTGCATGGAACTGCTGATTTCCTCCAGAGACGCAGCCGATTCCGTCGCTCCTTGCGATAGCTGCTGAGCCGTGTCCGACACCTGCTCACTACCGGAATCTATCTGTGAAGCCGCTGACTGAATTTCACCGAGAACCTCATTCAACCGCTCGACCATAGCCTCAAAGGCCTTGCCCATGGTGTCCTGGTCAGATGCCACAGCGATTTGCAGCTGCAGATTACCCTCGGCAATCTGTTTTGCTTCCTGAGCCTTGACATTCAGGCTGGCGATCATGGTGTTGACCGCCTGGGCCAGTTCACCGACCTCATCACGACTTTGGTGTTCCATCGTATGACTGAGGTCACCGGCGGCAACCTGCTGGGCGGCGGCAACCGCCTGGCGCAGGGGATTAACGATCAACCGGGTGATGTACACGACAATGCCGGTCAGGGTCACAATCAAAATCAGTCCACCTCCCCCGAAACGCCAGTTGATAGCCGTCAGGGTGGCAGCGTTCTGTCTCTCCATGGAATCGGTCAGGTCGTTGATTTCATTCATATCGTAAGCCAGGGCAATAACACCGGCAAGCTCTCCGGAAAAATCCTTGATCGGAAATGTCGATACATAATAGCTGCCGATAACCTGCTGGTGCTCAGTGTTGCGGCCGGCATCAAGAGCTGATGAGCTGATCAGGGCATCGGTTATTTCACGGTTGGTCGATGACGCCAGAACGTACTTGTTCTCCAGCACAGGATGACGCTGCGCATTCTGCAGTGAAACAGCGGTCGGCAGATGTTCGGACAGCATGTACACAGCAATCTGATAGCTATCGTCAACATGGTTTGCCGTTAGCACATCGTTAAAAGAAGCAAGCACCTCGCAGGAGCCAAGGTGTTCACCTCGGGCGCCGGTCACGGGTGCCAGCCCCCGAAGGGCAAACCCGCCGCGTCCGATTTCAATGCCGGTCAGGGGTTTGTGGTCTCCCTGATTGATGGCGACAACAGTCTGGCGGAAAGAGGAAAGATCATCGGAAATATCTACCCGCTCACCATTGCGGTTGGCGTTCCAGCCATCGCGCCACAAACGGGCGAAACTGCGGGCATTGGGCAGGTGAAAATGGAGATTGAAGACCTCGGCGCCGGTCTGCTCTTTATAGCCTTCCAGCATCGGCGCCGTGACAGACCTTAATTGCTGGCGTGCCCACTGCACGGTTTCATCGCGTTCATCATCGATATTCCCGGTCAGCGCCAGACGATAGGCTTCCTGCACCTGGGGATGTCGGGTAAAAAAGGAGGCCTGTTCCAGAGCAGTCCGGGCCTGTTGCTCCATACTGTTGTAGATGGCCTGTTTGCGCTCCTTTGCCTGCTCGGAAAAAATTCTGTCGGCATAGTCCAGAAAAGCCTTCTCCTGCTCCTGTACCAGATCTTTAACGGTCAGGTTCACCGTAATGACGGCTATGACGGTCGCAACAATGACCAGGGAAAGGACCGGTATGATGAACTTACCGCGAATTTTCATGACAGACTCCACTGCTTGATCAATTTATGACAAGATTTGCTTTTTACCGAGGCTTGAAAAATAAGCTGCATTTTCCATATCGAAGATTTTGTAACAGAAAAATTCCTGTGAAGTAAACCCTCGGGGGGCGGATTTAAGCCCCCCGAGACGGCCTGCGCTGAAGGGGAGAATAAAATAGAATTGTGTTGATCAGGTCGTTTCTCCGTCGAGGACGGTTCGGATCTTCATTGCCAGTTCATCCATAAACAATGGCTTCTGGATAAAATTGACGTTGTCTTCGAGGACACCACGGTGGGCGATAACATTGGCGGTATAACCCGACATGTAGAGGGTTTTCAGCTGTGGACACAGCTGTTGCAGGGCATTTGACAGCTCGCGGCCATTCATTTCCGGCATGACCACATCCGTCAGCAGCAACTCAATCGGCCGCAGAGTCTGCCGGGCCAGGTGCATGGCCTCGGCGGGCGTATTGGCCGTAATAACATCATAGCCGAGTTGCTCAAGCATCTTGCCGGCCAGGGTCACCAGAGCCTCCTCGTCATCAACCAGAAGGATGCGTTCCCCCTGCCCTTTGGGAGTTTCGCTCTGCTGAGAATGGGCTTCGGCGATTAAGTGCTCGTCACAGGCGGGCAGATACACCTTGATGGCGGTTCCGTTGCCCGGCTCACTGTAGACGTTGATAAACCCATTGTTCTGCCTGACAATTCCGTAAACCGTGGCCAGCCCGAGACCGGTGCCACCGTTGTCTTTTTTCGTGGTAAAAAAGGGTTCGAAGATGGTTTTGACCGTAGCTGAATCCATTCCGCAGCCATCGTCGCTGACGGCAATCATGACAAATTCCCCCGGCACAAAGCCGACGTGTTTCGCACAGTAGGCTTCATCAAAGAGAATAACGTCTGTTTCGATGGTGACTTTACCGACATCGTCAATGGCGTCACGGGCATTGATACAGAGATTGGTCAGAAGCTGATCCAGCTGTGAGGGGTCCATCTTGACATGCCAGGAAATATCCCCCGGTTGCCAGAGCAGATCGATATTTTCCCCGATCAGCTGGCGCAGCATTTTCAACATGCCGGCAATGGTGCGATTGATGTCCAGAATCTTCGGACTGATGGCCTGCTGACGGGCAAAAGCGAGCAGCTGACTGGTCAGTGCCGCCGAACGTTGCGCCGCTTTCATAATTTCCTGCAACTGCTTGTTGACCGGATGCTCCGCCGGGGTTTTCAGGAGGGCCAGCTGGGTATAGCCGATAATGATACTGAGCATATTGTTGTAGTCGTGGGCCACCCCGCCGGCCAGCCGGCCGATGGACTCCATCTTCTGTGCCTGCTGATACTGCGCTGCCAGTCGCATCTGCTCAGTGACATCCCAGACGGCTGAAATCGTCATCCTGGTGTTCAGGATGGGCGTGTTGCGGGCGGTAATATAGGTGGTTTCCTCTCCCTTGCGCACAAGGGGAATCTCCGGCCAGAACATCCGCTCCGGGTCGCCACTGGCGCAATCCCGTATGACGCGCGCTTTCATCTCTTCACGAAACTCGGGATCTTCATAGACCACCTCCCAGAAGCTGTCCGGATCGGCGAGGGCCTGCCGTGTTGTCCGATAAAACCTTGCGAAATTGTCGTTCATGTAGGCAAAGCTGACGGTGGGTTCAACAGAATTCACGGCAATGCCAATGGGGAGGTTATCCAGGACAGCTTCGAGAAAATCCTGATTTTCCTTGAGTTTTCGTTCGGAACGCTTGACTTCAGTTACATCATGCGCATGAAACAGCTCCGCCGGACGGCCTTCAAACTCCAGGGTGTGAGAGACAATGTCAGTGAGGATGATCTCCCCGTTTTTCTTCTGGTGCTGCCAGATGCCGGCGTGGTCAAGGCCGCCGGTCACCCGAGCGACATTCTCACGTAAACGTTCATGCTCTTCGGGCGGATGCAGATCAGGCAGGGTCATCGCCAGAAACTCCTCCCGCCCATACCCGTATTTGTGGACGGCCGTTTCGTTCACCGCCAGAAATTTCAGGGTTTCCAGATCATAAATCATCATCGGCTGCGGATTGACCTCGAACAGCTGCCGGTAGCGACTGTTTTCTTCCGCCAGAGCACGCCCTGTTTTTTCCGCAAACACCAGTGGCCGCCTGACCAGAACGAAGAGCAGCACGGCACTGACAACCACGAAGGCCAGCCCCTTGTAGGTCTGGATCAGACTCAGCAGCTCCTGCTCCTGAACAACGGCGTGAAGAAGGCGATCACTGAAAACAATCCAGAGAACGGAAACCAACAAATAAATGAGGGCGATACCAAATGCTGATCCGGTGGCAAAAGAGGTCAGACGAAATTTTTTCATTCGGGTCATGAATACCGCTTTCTATCCTCCTGGGCAACAGAACATCAACTAAAGACAGAACGATGTTTATCTACTCCAGGTGCCGGAAGACAAGTCAGTTCAGAAAAACAGAATCAAAAATATTTTTCTTTAATAATTTATTATAACATTGGTTTGCCAATGCAATCCTTTTTCTCCGATAAAACTCACAAGAAACTTACAAAGCTGTAGTATTGCTACCCTGTAAGTCCGAGTAAAATTAATTAAAATTCATCTTGTCGGGACACAATCCAATTAAGTCATAATTTCAAAAAGATATCAAACTATAATTAACAAAACACAACAACAGGCCACCTGGCACGGCCTAAAAGGCACGGAAAACAGGTGAAGTCCGCTTGTGACTGTGCTAAAACGACATAGTTTATCGGGAATAGACCAAGTCGAATCGTCAATAATGACGGACAATGTCACAATTTCGTCATTTCGCTTTTATTAAGCAACCTTTTCTGGGAGGAAGAGCATGGGTAACATCAAAATCGGCGTCAAACTGATCGGTGGCTTTATCATCGTGGCGATTATCGCTCTGATTGTCGGCCTCTTCGGCTGGCAGGGCGTGGTCACCCTTGACGGCTATATCACCGAGATCGGTGACGTGCGGCAGCCCAGCATCGCCAGCCTGCTGATCCTTGAACGCGAAGGAGAGACCATTCGCGGTGCCCAACGCACTCTGCTCAATCCCCGTCTGTCGATGGACGACCGCGCCCGTCAATATGAAGCAATTGCGGAGGCCCAGGAGCATTATCAGCACGCCTGGAAAATCTATGAACCTCTGCCGCAAACCCCGGAAGAAAGCCAGGTCTGGCAACGCTTTGTGCCGGTCTGGAAAAAATGGGAGCAGGGCAACGCGGAATTCATTCGTT
>CALFFB010000036.1 GCA_937958075.1 uncultured Geobacteraceae bacterium
GGAGGACGCCATGTGTCAGTTGCTTGGCATGAACTGCAATGTCCCCACCGATATCTGCTTTTCCTTTTCCGGCTTTCGCAAGCGCGGCGGCGTGACCGATATCCATCGCGACGGCTGGGGGATCGGTTTTTTCGAAGGCAATGGCGTGCGGGTCTTTCTCGATCCCGAGCCGTCGGCCCATTCGGTGCTGGCCGATCTGGTGCGCAGCTATCCCATCCGCTCATTGAATGTGATCGCCCACATCCGCAAGGCTACGGAAGGGGAGATCCTCCTGGAAAACACCCATCCCTTTATGCGCGAACTGTGGGGAAGAAACTGGCTGTTCGCCCACAACGGTCATCTTCCCGATTTTCGTCCCGAACTTGGCGGCATCATGACGCCGGTGGGGACGACCGACAGCGAATGGGTGTTCTGCTGGCTGCTGGAGCGTCTGCGGCAGCGTTTCGGAGCAGCGCCGCCCACACGGGACGATCTGTTCAACGCTCTCGGTGAGCTGGTTCTGAGCTTTGCTGACCAGGGAATCAGTAATTTCCTCCTGTCCAACGGCGAGGTGCTCATTGCCCACTGTTCGACCCATTTAAGCTATATCGTTCGCAAGGCACCCTTTGGTGAGGCGCACCTGTCTGACGAGGATATGACCGTTGATTTTCGACAACTGACAACCCCTTCTGACCGGGTCGCCGTCATCACGTCCATGCCCCTGACCGACAATGAAGCCTGGGTCGACATGCGCCCCGGCACCCTGTGGATGTTCCACGACGGTGAAGTCCTCGCCCAGTGCGACACCCTTCCCAGCCCGTATAAATCCATGGCGGATATGCAGCAGAATTGTTGATGTGGGTCAGGTTTTGTCCAAGACCCGTTGCGTCGGCTCAGGTTGACAACCGCAATGCCTGTTATCCGACGCAGTTTTCGATTTGACGCCCATGAAGACCTGAGCTATACAAAAATTATCGGTAGAATAGTCCGATTGTTGTAACTAGGGTATGGATACTGGATAGCTATGTTACTCGATGACATCCGCAGTAGAAGAGACCTTATCTCCGACTTGGGGCACAAGTACGGTGCCAGGCGGATTCGTTTGTTCGGTTCTGTTGCCCGAAGAGAGGAGCGTCCGGACAGCGATGTGGATTTTCTGGTTGATTTCCCGCCGGGATATAACATGTTTACACAGCGTTTGCGGCTGGCTGAAAGTTTATCAGACCTGCTTAATCGGCAAGTGGAGCTTGTGCCCGAGCATGAACTGAATCCACATCTACGCGAACGCGTTCTCGCGGAGGCCATTGACCTGTGAGCAAATCGTGGCAGCCCTACGCTCGACATATTCTTGACGCAATCGATAAAATCCGGCGGATTCAGGCTAGAGGGAACCTGCTTCATGATGAAGTGTTATACGATGCAGCATTGCGAAATCTGCAAACTTTATCAGAAGCGACGCAGTTGTTACCCGAGGAAAAAAAGAACGCCTGCGTTGATATCCCATGGCGTGACATCAGTGGATTCCGCAATATTCTCGTCCATAACTATCTTGGAAATATCGATCCGCTCTCGGTCTTGAGAATCATAGAAGACCATT
>CALFFB010000037.1 GCA_937958075.1 uncultured Geobacteraceae bacterium
GAGGTCATGGCGTGACCTCACCGGCGTGATTAAATGTTGTGTCGCATAATATATAGGTGCTTCGGAATGTCCCCGAAGTGTTGACAGAATCGCATCTGTTACATAAAATCACAAACAAATCCCCCCTAGACTTTGGCGAGTCGGTGGATTGGTAGAATCGGAACCCGAGGTTGCCGCCTCGGGTTCCATCTTTCTTCTAGGGCTTATTTTTTACGGGAAAAGAACGCCTCTAAATAGTCATCTTTCCCCATTGCATCGTATTTCAGGTTGATATCTTCAAACGTTCTCTGGACAACCCAAGAAGCAATCCCCTTTGGATAGTCCTTCACGTTTTCTTTGAATTCTTCCCAGACTTCCTTTTCAATGGAAAGAACGACCCTAACTTTTTCTGACATAGCAAACGCCTTTCTGTGTGCATAAGTGTGACGTTTATTTTTCTTTGTGCTTCGCTGTGACATAAATAATATACACGCCCCTTGTACGGCGTCAACCTGTTTTTTTTGTCGTTTGTCGCTTTAACCGGGCTACCGTGACCCGGTACGCTCGCACCCCCCGCAAATCACACGCCACTTGCCAAACTGAACAAGTCAGTTTGTCGAGGCGTAGCGGGTCCCCGAGCTCGCCGGCCCCGCGGCCGCCGGGTCAGGGCAGGGCGCTCCGCAACTGTTCCGGGCTTTGGCTGATAAAAAAAAGCCCCGGCGCGGGTTCCGGGGCAATAACAACCGCCGTTGCTAAAAGGGAACGTCCGTTACTGCGTAACGTTGCGCCGCTTCTCTATGCGGTGCCTCGTCAATTCGGCCCAGTGGTGCAGGTGGTCGTGCAGGAACCTCAATTCGTCCATCTGAAGTTTGTCCAAATCTTCCAGCGTCAGTTCGTTGTAGAGAATATTGGCGAGTTGCTCTGTTGTTGTTGGTGTCATGGTAGCCTCCGTTGTTAGATATAGTCGATCCAATGTCCTTCACGCCTCACAGCTGCCTGTTCAATGCCGCCTTCCATTTCTTCATTGAGTTTGACCCCGACAGCAACGACGGTGCCATGGAAACTTTGACGGCGTGAGGCTATACGTTTGGCTTGCGCTAAAGTTTTAGCATTGCAGGGTTCCCAGCGACGGCTTGCTGCTGAGTCTGACTTTTCAGTTGTGTAGTATTTTCGAGGCTCTGTCGTTGATGGTGTCATGAATCGTCCTTTCCTTAAAATTGAGGTTGGAGAAATACCGCTCGATCAGGTCAAATGCCCTGATTCCGTCTAACAGGGTGTAACTGGAATGAGCGACACGGGAACGGAAACGGGAATATCCTTTGGTTTGCTTCTCTGCCAGACGACCGAGCCAGCGCAGCACGGTTTCTTTGCCGCCGTAAATTTCGCCGGTGGTTTCATCGACGGTGGAGAGTTGTTCTAATTCGTCAACGGGAATGCTGATAAATTCCGGTTTCATGCAGGTGGAGTGACCCCAAAAGCGCCCGAAGTTATGACAGTTTTCCGGTACGGCCTTCTGTGATTCTTTGTCGAGGTACTTGGCGAGATATTGACCGGTGCCAACGTCCCAATGAATCCAGTTTGTCGGGTGAAGATGAAAGGCGAGGTGTTGTTCTGATTCGCCGGTGATCCGGTTCCATGCCTTGGCTAATTCTTGGTGAATGGCTTTATCGGGTTCAATGGTCAGGAAAATGTGAAAGTGAGCAGCGCCACGGGACTGAAACTCAAGAATCCAGAGATATCCGAAGGAGTAATTGTCGCGTATGAACTGCAGCCACGCGTTGAGCTGTTTTTTTACCGAGCGGCCGTCAGTGGGTACTTTCTCGTGATAGGTCAAGCCGAATTGTGATTTAATTCGGTGGCTGTTATTGGTGGCAACGAAACGCAGGCGGGAACGTGACTTAGAACTGAAACCCTGAATGGTTTTTCCTGTTCTGTCGGGTGGTTGCGCATCTTTATTGCCGGTTCCGTGGTGTTTGACTCTGACGGATCGATTAAAAAGCTGAACCTCAGGAGAAGGGGTTTCTTGAGATATGGGAGTGGAAACAAGCGGCCCGGCGCACCCGGTCGAACGGTCGCTCGCTTCCGACGCCGCCGACGGCGCGCCGATCATGACTTACTCCGAGGTCTGCCGGGTTGTCCTGGGCGACCGGCATCAGCCAGAGCAGAGCGCACCAGGTCAGGAGATGACCAGGGGTGATTCTCTTTGCGCAGGGTGGCCGAGATTTTTTTGATGATGGTGCGGCGGTTAAGGTCGTGAGCTGAGAACTGATCGAAGAGATCCCGCAGCCGTTGATAATAGGCTTCATGAGCTTGGCGGGCTTGCTGTTCTAGGC
>CALFFB010000038.1 GCA_937958075.1 uncultured Geobacteraceae bacterium
TAAAGCGGGCGCGCAGACTCTCTTCTTTTTTATCCATCAGCATCCCCATGCGCAGGATATCCGAATCGATACGCCGCACATTGGTGTCATAACGGCTCTGGCTGTTGGCATAGACACCGTCGCGCGAGCTGGTCAGATCGAGCAGGGCAAAATTGAACTTTTTCATCACCCCGTCAACTCCGCCCTCACCGGCCAGCAGTCCGGTAAAGGCCGAGAAATTATTCTCCAGCTGCTCGTCGAGTTTGCTCTGATTCAGATTCAGGGTCCCGTCACGGTTGGTGGCGATACCCAGCTGCGACAGGGTTTTCAGCGGACCATCCACAGCCACCGGGCTGCCAAGGATAGACTGCAGCTGCCGCTTGACCGAATTGACCGTCGCGTCACCACGCAGAACATCGCTTAAGTTCTCCGGAGTGGTTTCGCCATCCTCACCCTCTTCGGCAGCAGTTTCCTGGGCACCGAAACGATCATAGCCGGCGGCAATCCACTTCATCACCCCGTTGTAGGCGTCGACAAAACCGGTGATCTTTTCCTTGAGTTCCGAGGTGTCGGCGGTAATAGCCAGGCTGTTCTGCTGATACTGGGGCGGATCCGTCCATTCATGGGAGGGTACGCCCTCTTCCGGCGTGCCGCTGGAGAGCTGCTCGCTGACCTTGTGCAGATTGATGCTCACGCCGCTGATCACGCCGCTTAGGGTATTGCTGTCGCTCACCACCTTGACGCCGTCGACATAAGCCACCGCCTGCTGCGCCGCACGGACCTGATCGAGGCTGAAATCGATGGCCGCACCTTCGCCGTCCTGCAGGTCGAACACCGGATCGAAACTGACATTGGCGTTATCCCCCGTCAGCACCATGCGATAGGGATTCTCACCACTGCCGTCGTTGATGATGGTGGCGCGCACGCCTGTCTCTTCCGCCTGTTTGTTGATGGCATCAACAAGCCCACCCAGGGAATTGTTGGTCTCATCAATGGTGATGACCGTTTCACCCAGGGTCAGGGTGCCGCTGCCGAAGGTCGCCGCGGTCGTCGAAGCGACACCGCCGCTGACGCTTTTCTGCACCTGGGCCAGTTGCGCCACGGCGACATCGTAATTGCCCGTCTGGGCGCCGTTACTGGTGGCGGTAAAGGGCGCGTCGGCGGCGACATCCGCCTTGCTCGTGCGCACATCGCCGGTCAGGTTCAGGTTGGAGACGGCTGAACGCAGGGTATCCAGGTGATCACGCAGCTGAGCAAAGGCCTTGAGCCGCGTCGTTTCATATTCCTTCTGCGCCTCCAGGCGCTCGACCGGGCGCCGCTCCAGCCGCATCAGTCCGGAAACGATATCCTCCGTGGGTAAGCCCGTTGCCAGTCCGCCAAAGGATATTTCAGCCATAATCAACTCCTTGAGGTTTTACCGAAAAACTGCTTTCAGCGTACCTATCGGCACGCAGATGGGGGATCTTTAGAAAAAATGGATAAGGAATATGGGCTTTTTTTACTGTTGAGCTAATCTGGCACGTACCGCCTCGATACTGACCGCACGGTCAGGATCTGCCTGAAGCGCGTCATAGGCTGGAGCTACCTGCTCCCGCAACCAACTATCAATGGCACGATCACGAACCATAAGAGCACGCAAACCGTCACGTACGACTTCGCTCTCCGTAGCATACTCCCCCGAAGCGACTTTTGTTTTCACCAGAGACGCCATTTCATTTGGTAGTGTTATGCTCATTTGCCTCGTTGTTCTCATTTTTATT
The DNA here is from genome assembly GCA_937958075.1 of uncultured Geobacteraceae bacterium. Lineage (GTDB taxonomy): Bacteria > Desulfobacterota > Desulfuromonadia > Desulfuromonadales > Geopsychrobacteraceae > Pelovirga. Next base: position 1,740 of record CALFFB010000038.1, read on the forward strand.
CTCCAAAAGAAACCAAAAGAAATTATAGGATTAAATCCTACTCTAGCAGAAGTTATGGCAGCAAGCAAAACCTGCAATAAAACCGGCGGGTCTCGTCCCGCCAGACGACTGACTTTTTATTGGGCGATAAAAAGTCAGCAAAAAACGCCCCGCTAGCGCGGAGCTATGGGTTCAGATTTTCAGGTATTAATGAATTTTTAACCCAACAGCACAACGGTTGCGTCCAGTATCTCAATGGTACAACCTAGCTTGCCCTTCGCGCCATAAACCCGGCGCTGATGGGCCGTAGACGGTGCCGTTACCACCCCGTCACGAGCTGAAAGCTCGGCGGTGCGCGTACCGCCGGTGGTGATAATAATTTTAAGAAAGGAGATCAACCACCATCTGTCGTAGAATGGGTGCATCCTTGGTGGCCGCGACCCAAACAATTTTCCAGTCGACAGAAAAATAGGCATGCACAGCGATATTACGAAAACCGACAATGTCACTCCAGGGAACATCTGGATGCTGCTGGCGAAAAGCACCCGACAAACGAGCAGCGGCCTCACCGATAATCATCAGTTTTTGCAAAACTGCGCTGCGTAGAAGGTCGCTGGTCAGAAAATCATCGCGAGAAATGTTGTTGATAAAACCCTCAATGGCATCGGCGGCTTCAACAATATCGGCAAGGTAGAGTTCGTCATGCCGCATAGAGCACCCTGGCATCAGCAACAACCTGCTCACGTATCGTCGT
>CALFFB010000039.1 GCA_937958075.1 uncultured Geobacteraceae bacterium
GTATTATCATCAGATTTACGCACAATAAAATTCTGTTCATTGACTGTTGCCGGATCAATCGGCTCATTCACAGTGACCACCAGCGCATCATTAAGGGCGACATCCATACTGTTTGCGGCAGGAAAGGTCTGCGCGCCCCCACCTCCTCCGGAACCAACAACCGCCGGTGGAGTCGTATCTGCCGCTGTCCCGACAGTAAATGACCAGTCGTAGCTCGAATCCGGATTATTCCCCGCAAGATAATTACCCGCCAGATCGGTAACGGCACTCTCAACTATGGCGGTATAGCTGGTATCAACTAACAATGGTAACTGCGGGCGAAGAACGGCGGTTCTGCTCTCGTCAGCATAGGCCACCGTTGCCGGCACCGAAACACCGGAACCGACTTCCTTGAGATAAAAAGTGGATGGAGAAATGGTTTCGCTGTCCATGTCCTCATTAAAGGAAACCATAACAGCGCTGTTGGTCGCCAGTCCCGCACTACCGTGTGTTGGTGTCGTTGAACTGATCTGAGGTGGAGTCGTATCGCCTGATTCACTACGACCGCCACCCCCACCTCCTCCGCCACCGCATCCGGCGATTCCCAACGACAAGATGATAATCCCGATCAGTACCGACAGTTCGCTTATCTTTTTCATACTCATACCTCATGAAAATTGGCAAGTGATCTCGTACCTTTTTATGTCTAATAATTAGATATTACTAAATCCATCGGCAAGACTCAACCTCAAAGGACCTTTTACGGGAGAATCACAAAAAACAGGGAGAGCGATCCGAATGGATCGCTCTCCCTGTTTTATCATCGTGTATTTGTGTTGCTAGCTTACGTTTCCAGCATCAGCAGCAATGACGGTATTGCATGTGCTCTTGGTCAATCCTTTTTACGCCGACGTGAATAGTACCCCAAGCCGGCCAGTCCGGCGCCCAGGAGAATAAGAGTCGAAGGTTCGGGAATGACAGTTGTGGTCGTGTCTGAGGGATCACGCGCCCAGATATTGATATGCGAAATCCCTTGCATATCATCTTTCTTGTTAAGGAAATCCAGCATACTGAAACCGCCTGAAAGACTATAGGGAGTCAGGAAGTTCAGCTGTGATCCCGGATTGATAGTGTGCTCGTTGGCAAATATGGTTTTGAAATTGAAATCGTAAACGGCGAAGGCGTTACCGGCCTTAAAGGAAAAAGCCAGGTGATCAAAGGTCGCCGCACCCAGCAACGCCTGAGCCTGCTCGATAACATCGAGTTTTGTCGTGAGCGTCCAATTGCCACTGGTGCAGTCAGAAGAATTATTACAATCGATATCGATCGACAGCAAATCTCCGATATCCAGAATCAGATTGGGATCACCCGTCGGGTTCGGCCCGGAAGTACTGTAAGTTGTCTTATTTGCTGCCGGATCTATATTGGCCAGATGAATCCAGCCTGGATCATCAAAAATCCCGTCACCATCCAACGCTTGCAGGTCTTCCTCATTAATGAACTCCAGTCCATCAAAAAGCGCTATTCCCTTGAAGCTTTCACCATTGAGCAGCCCATCCTCATATTGTCCGATATTTGGATCGGGATTGCTCAAACTTCCAGAATCGTCATTTTCCCCGAGAAAAACACCGACACAGGATGTCGCATCATAGTTTGTGCTCAATAGGTTTCCATCGCCAGGCGCCAAAACACTCGTGATTGATGTCAGATTAACACTAGACAGGGTGCAGGTTGTAATTTCCGCTGCATATGAGTAGACAGCCGCAACTAAAAACAATATCGACAATCCAAGTATTCGAAGACTTTTCATGGCATCCTCCACCGTCCGGAAAAGAACCTCTTGCAAAAAACAATCTTAACCAGAAAAAAGCAAAAACCATGCCCTTCGCAAACACCCTGAAACAAGGCACTTTTTTGCCCCCAGGCTAATATGTAAACTTTTTCGACATGAGATGCGACGACTTGCTGAAGCTCAGTCATTCATCACAAAAATGCCATGAAGGATTCACCAACGGCGAGGAAGAAGCTGTTTTGTATCAGGAGTCGATCGAAGGC
>CALFFB010000040.1 GCA_937958075.1 uncultured Geobacteraceae bacterium
AATCCGGGGAAGGACGTCTCGGTGCAGTCGGTATCGACAATAGTCACCTCGGACTCGGCACGTAACGAGGCAATGGCCATACTCATAGCAATCCGATGGTCGCCACAAGAGGACACCCTGCCGCCGTCAAGACGCCCGGTACCGGTGATGCGCATGCCATCCTCAAGGGGTTCCACCTTCCCACCGAGAGTGGTCAGACACTCACACATGGCGGCGATCCGATCCGTCTCCTTGACCCGCAGCTCGGCGGCATCACGGATGCTGGTCACCCCGTCGGCGAAGGCCGCGGCAACGCTGATCACCGGGAACTCATCGATGGCGCGGGGGATGAGTTCGCCACCAATATCGATACCGTGCAGATCGCTGCTTTTCACCAGCAGGTCGGCCACCGGCTCGGCTGACTGTTCACGCTCATTGAGGAGGGTGATGGAGCCACCCATCTGCTGAAGAATGTCGATGATGCCGCTGCGTGTCGGGTTGATGCCGACGTTTTTCAGCAGCAGCTCAGCGCCGGGAACGATGAGGCCGGCCACCACAAAAAAAGCCGCCGATGAGATATCCCCCGGCACCAGCAGATCGCGACCTTCCAGAGTGACCGGGCCCCGCACCCTGGCGCCACCGGCAAAGGATTCCACCGGCGCCCCGAAGTAGCGCAGCATCCGCTCACTGTGATCGCGGGACAGATGCGGTTCATGCACCGTCGTTGTCCCTTCCGTCTGCATGCCCGCCAGCAGCAACGCCGACTTGACCTGGGCACTGGCAATGGCGGAGGAATAAGCGCGGGGCTGCAAGCTGCCCCCGACAATAGCCAGCGGCGCGCGCGTGTGTCCGTCGCGACCGTAAATACGCGCCCCCATCTGCGTCAAGGGTTCAACAATGCGCCGCATGGGGCGTTTGCGCAGATACTGGTCACCGGTCAGCACGGAAAAAAAGGGCTGCGCGGCCAGGATGCCGCTCATGAGCCGCATGGTTGTGCCCGAGTTACCACAATCGATAACATCGTCCGGCTCCTTCAGGCCCCGCAACCCGACACCCTGAACGATAAGCCGGTCATCCCCTTCGCTGTCGATGGTCACGCCAAGAGCGCGAAAGGCCTTCAGGGTGGCGTGACAATCCTCCCCCTGCAGCAGTCCGCTGATGCAACTTGTTCCCTGCGCCAGAGACGAAAACATCAACGCTCGATGGGAGACGGACTTGTCTCCCGGTATGGTGATTTCACCCTTCAGGCCTTTAACGGCAACCAGGGTTCTGTTGTGGCTGTTCATTTCTCAACTCATCCATAAAAAAGAAAATTACCAGGTTGTTTTCGTCATATAAATGAAGGGCTGGGGCTTTCATGGAAGGGGTGTCTGTCGCCTGGATGGCGACAGTCTAACGACCATGGATGGTGCAAAGCGGCCCCTGGAATGGAAGTTCCAGACCTTCATTTGAGGCAAGACGCCATCACAGAATAGCGTCGCGCAACTGCTTCGACCTGAGAAAAAACGCGAACAACTTGTCGCCATCCCCGTCGGCAACATCCTTTTTCAACTCGGCGAAAAAAGTCTCGAACTGCTCCATCATTTCCAGCAATGCGTCACGGTTGGTTTCGGCGATATCGCGCCACATGGTCGGATCGGATGAAGCAATACGGGTAAAATCACGAAAACCACCGGCGGAATATTCCAGGATATTTTCCTCGTAGTGGTCGTAGGAGCCGACGGCATTGACCAGGGAATAAGCCACCATATGCGGCAGATGACTGATGGCTGCAAGAATCCGGTCGTGCTTTTCCATGGACATACTGACCACCATACTACCCGCGATCTGCCACATGCGCTCCACCAGTTTGAGGGCTAGTGGATCGGTCTTTGGCGTCGGCGTCAAGATGCAGCGCTTGTTCTGATAGAGGGTGGCAAAGGCCGCCTCGGCGCCGCTGCGCTCGGTACCGGCAATAGGGTGTCCCGGCACGAAATGAACGCCATCCGGCAGCAGCGGCTCAATGGCGCGCACCACCTCGGCCTTGACACTGCCGCCGTCAGTGATAATCGCTCCCGGCTTCAGGGCCGGCAGACACTCACCAACCACCGCCGCCAGGGTTTTGACCGGTGTCGCCAGAAACACCAGGTCAGCGTCCGTCACTGCTTCGCGCGGGTCGCGGGTAAAGGTGTCGATGATACCGAGCTCGAGGGCCTTTTCCAGATTGGGCCGGCCCCGACCACAGCCCACCACCTCGCCGACGGCGCCGGCCTTTTTCAGGGCCAGGGCCAGGGAACCGCCGATCAGGCCGACCCCCATGACCGCCAGGCGCGGAATCAGAACCGGATCAGCCATCGATCATCCCTTCCGTGGGCGCCGGCCGCACATGAGCCAGCGGATAGGAGCCGAGGACCTTCAGAAAATGACAGTGAGGGCGCAACTCTTTTAACGCCTCGGCAATGATTTCATCCTCGCTGTGACCAAGCAGATCAAGGAAGAAAACATATTCCCAGGCCTTCTGCTTCATCGGCCGGCTCTCGATCTTGGTCAGGTTGATCTTGCGCTTGCTGAAGGGCTCCAGCATGCGGTAGAGAATCCCCGGCTCGTCCTTGATGCTGAACATGATAGAGGTTTTATCATCATCCCCTTTGCCGGGAGCCTTGCGTCCAATAACCAGAAACCGGGTAAAGTTATGGGGATTGTCTTCAATGCGCGCCTTGACCACCTGCAGATCGTACTGTACCGCCGCCGCCGAGCTGGCAATGGCCGCCGCACTCTCATCCTCCGCTACCATCTGGGCGGCCGCGGCGGTGCTGGAGACATCGATCAGCGGAATATCGGGAAGGTTGGTCTCCAGCCAGTGCCGACACTGGGCCAGGGGCTGGGGATGGGAAATAATCTTGGTCACCTGCTCGATGCGTCCGCTTTTGGACAGCAGATGATGGGAAATCTCCAGCATGATTTCGGCAATGATCTTCAGATCGGAATGGATAAACATGTCAAGGGTATGATTGACGACCCCTTCAGTGGAATTTTCCACCGGGATCACCCCGTAATGCGCGCGCCCGCGCTCGACCTCCTCAAACACCGCCGGAATGCTCTTCAGCGGCACCAGCGCGGCCGACAGACCAAACTGCTGCAACGCCGCCTGATGGGTGAAAGTCGACTGGGGCCCGAGAAAAGCCACCTGCAGGGGCAGCTCCATATTCAAGGACGCCGAGATGATCTCGCGGAACACCTTGCGCACGGCGTCGTTGGGAAACGGTCCCGGGTTGCGGGCCGTCAGCCGTTCGTAGATTTTCTTTTCCCGGCTGGGCACGTAAAAGAGTCCGTCACCGTGCTCCTTGGCCCGGCCGACGTCGATGACAACCTTGGCGCGCTGATTCAACAATTCCAGCAGCTGATCGTCTATCCGGTCGATGCGCTTTCGCAATTCCTGCAATTTATCTGTCGTCATAACGACCTCGTTTCTTCGTGCACCCCTTGATCAAGGGGTGCAATTTAGCCTAAACAACAACAGAAATCAAACCCATGCCCACCCATATCAGGGATTATTCATCCGCACCGGAACAATCTTGACCGGAGCCGTGGCTGCAGCTACACTTTCGCCGGAAACTTCCGGCAGCAGCCGGCAGATTTATTCACTGATCATCACCACTTACGAAGGATTTTCCCATGCCCATCGCCAATAAAGTCAAAGGATGTCTGGAACGTGCCTCTTGGATTCGCAAAATGTTTGAAGAGGGGGATCGGCTGCGCCAGGAGTTCGGCGCCGACAAGGTCTTTGATTTTACCCTCGGTAATCCGACCACCGAACCGCCGGAAGAGCTGAACCTAGAACTGAAGCGTATCGCCGAGCAACCGACTCCGGGCATGCATCGCTACATGAACAATGCCGGTTACGAGGAAACCCGTGCCGCTGTCGCCGAGGTGATCGCTGAACAGAGCAGCCTGCCGGTGACGGCCGCCCATATCGTCATGACCTGCGGCGCCGGGGCCGCCCTGAACGTGGTCATGAAGACCCTGCTTAATCCGGGCGATGAGGTCATCATCCTCAGCCCCTATTTTGTTGAATACAATTTCTACATCGACAACCACGGCGGCGTGCCCGTCGTGGTACCGACGCTGGCCGATTTTCAGCCCGACCTGGCTGCCATTACCGCCGCCATCACCCCGAAAACCAAGGCCCTGATCATCAACTCGCCCAACAACCCGACGGGGGTTATTTATCCCTTCGACACCCTGAAACAGCTCGGCACCCTGCTGACCGAAAAACAGCGGGAATTCGGCACCACCATTGTTACCATTTCCGACGAGCCTTACGCCCGCATCAGCTTCGGTGAAGAGGTCCCCTGCGTGTTCAACGCCATCGACAACGCGGTCATCGTCACCTCTCACTCCAAAGATCTCGCCCTGCCGGGTGAACGCATCGGCTATCTGGCGGCATCACCACGGATGAAACAGGTCGATCTGTTTCTGCAGGGCGCGGTGTTCTGCAACCGCGTCCTCGGCTTTGTCAATGCCCCGGCCCTGATGCAGCGGCTGGTCACCAATCTGCAGCGGGTCAGCGTCGATATCGAACCGTACCGCCGCAAGCGTGACCTGCTCTACAATCATCTCACCAGGCTCGGCTTTGACATCGTCAAGCCCGGTGGCGGCTTCTATCTGTTTCCCCGCTCCCCCATTGCCGATGAGATGGATTTTATCCGGCAGGCGCAGGCCCATAAAATCCTGCTGGTGCCCGGCAGCGGTTTCGGAGCGCCGGGATTTTTCCGCATCGCCTACTGTGTGGACGACACGATGATCGAAAACAGTCTGCCGGCCTGGACGGCCCTGGCCGCAGAACTGGGAATGAGTTAGTCTCCACGTCAGAGCCCTGCCGGTTACCCCTCGTCAGTTTCCGGATGCCGGCATGTCTGAGGGATTCATCGTCCGGAAAAAGAGATTGAATTATTCTCTGCCCCGTGGTACCTGTATCGCCCTCGGAGCGTAGCGCAGCCTGGTAGCGCGCCTGGTTTGGGACCAGGATGTCGGAGGTTCGAATCCTCTCGCTCCGACCATAAAA
>CALFFB010000041.1 GCA_937958075.1 uncultured Geobacteraceae bacterium
GGATGGAATTGTGGTATTTGAGCTTGAGCAGGGGAGAGAGCTTTTCCAGGGCCAGCTCATCGAAGATGTCACTCTTTTCGGCATCGATGATTTTCCCCATTTCACCGAGCTGATCCCGCCCGAAGCCTTTTTCGGCCAATCCTTCCAATAGTTGCTTGCGTGTATCCGGCAGGCTCCAGAGTTTGCGCAGCTCGTCTTCATCCTTGAAAAATTCCGGCAGTTTGCCGAACAGCTCTTCCATGAATTGCGCTGCCGACATGGGGGTTCCGTCCGTATGCCAGAAGCTGGTGGCGATCATGTGCTGGATGGTGCTCTCCTTGCCGTCAGCCAGCTTGACCCTGGCTTTTGCCTTCTTCTTGCAGATACAGGGAGTCTCGCCGCACTTGTTGCAAGGTTCCTTTTCCCTGATACAGACACAGGGCCGCTCGCCACAGACCTTGCACGGATGCGGTGGGGTCTTTTCACACTGGCAGGGCTGATAGTTGCAGCGCAGGCAGGTTTCAGCTTCCTGGGGTTCACCGTCCCAGCCTGGCTCGCTGAATCGTTGATAGGCTTTGACGAAATCGTCATTCGTCGATGACGATGAAATCAAAGAAGTCGGCAGGATAGTCACCGAAATAAGGGGATGGTTCACCGCTCTCGTCAGTGCCACTCATGAAGGTCTGGAAGATGGTGAAGAAGATGCTGCCGTTGGTGGGTACGCGACCCTTCTTGCGGATAGCATCAGGTTCAATGCGGATCAGAGCATCATCGGGAAAGGCAGAAAAGGCATTGTAGGCCTGATCGGCCAGATTGTTACGATCCGCCAGAAAGAGAATGCGCGGACGGCGGGTCGGTTCGTTCTCGTGCTTTCAGTCGGTGAGATTCCAGCGGCTATGGAACAGCTTCCAGGCAATCTGAAAGGCGATGAAGGTTTTACCGGTGCCGGTGGCCAGGGTCAGCAGGATGCGGTATTCCAGCACATAATCTGCCGTCAGCGCCTTGCCGCGTCTGCCGCTGCCTTCGATGCGCCCCAGGGTGATGGAATATTCCGGACGAATCCGGCTGCCCGCCACAATTCCCCATCCGGCGGCTTTCAAGGCTGGATCGATATGCTCAAGTCGGGTTGCGGCTTCGTTTATAGTGCTGTTTTCCCGTAGGGGATAAAGTCATTGCTGTCGCGCGTCAGCAGTTGCATCAGCTTGGGGTGGATGAACAGCTTTTCCTTCCCCGCATCCAGTTCGGTCAGCACGCCGATCCCGACCAACTGCTTCAGATAGAGCGAGGCCGTCTGACGTTTGGCGATACCCGCCTCGGTCAGACTGCTGATACGGCAATACGGAAGTTGAAACAACAGATTGACCAGTTCGTGGCTATAGACCTTCGGCAGGCTGGCGCGGACATATTCGGTCGTGTGGTCGGACAAGGCGCGAATCGTCGCAATCTTGGCCGTCGTCCAGCTGGCCGTCTGCTCCACGCCCTTGATGATGTAAAGCAGCCACGGCTCCCAGGCCTCCTCCCGCGTGACCTGCAACAGCAGGCGATAATAATCCGCCTTGTTCTGGATGATGTAACGGCTTAGATACAGAATCGGCAGGGTCAGCAATCCTTTCTGGATCAGGAACAGGCTGTTCAGCACCCGCCCCGTGCGGCCGTTGCCATCGGTAAACGGGTGGATTGCCTCGAATTGATAGTGGCCGACCGCCATGCGGATCAGGGGATCGAGCTCCGTCTCGTTGTGCAGATAGCGCTCCCAGTTCGCCAGCAGATCCCGCAACAGGCCCTCGCCTTCGGGCGGGGTATAGATGGTCTCGCCCGTTGTGTCGTTGATGAGGGCAGTTCCCGGCGTGCGGCGTATCGACATCTCCACGCCCTTGATGGTGGTGCACACCTGCTCCGCCGTGCGGGTATTGAGCGGGGTTTGTTTGAGCGCTCTGAAACCCTCGAACAGCGCGCGGCTGTAACGCAGGGCTTCCTTGGTGGCCGGATTGGCCTGAGCCTCGTGACCCACATGCCGGAACAGTTCGTCCGTGGTCGTCACGATATTCTCGATTTCTGAACTGGCCCGCGCTTCGAGGAGCGGTAAGGTATTGATCAGCATGGTCTGATTCGGAATCAACTCCGCCGCCTGCTTCAGCTCGGCCAGCGCCGCCCGGGCGGTGATGCACTGCTTCAGCACCGCACGGGTTTCCACCTCGATGGCAGGTGGCAACAGCGGAAGCGCGTTGTAGGCGCGTTCGGGACTCCAGCTTTCAGCGGTCATGTTTAATTATCTCCGATTTTTCGACATGACAGCACTTTGTGTCGATGCAATCGACATGTCAACAAGATGTGTCGACTTTATTTTGTTTTGTCGACATAGTATTGAAGTGTGTCGATCGCGCGAACATAGCCGGAAACTTGGCATTCCTGCGAGAATGACAAGTTGCATGTTATTGTTCAAGGGACCAAATAACGTCGTGCCCGAGGGTTTCTGTCGGGCATCCAGGGCTTATGGATTCCCGCCTGCCCGGTGGATGTTTTCGGTGCCGCCCAGCGCTCCCAGCGGTAGGGTTCTTCGAGGATGTAGCTGTACTCACGCCCTTCCAGCAGCGCCTCGGTGGCTTTGTCCCGCTCCAGGGCATCAAGATACTTCAGAAATAAGATCCAGGAACTCTGCTCGGTGTAATCGAGCTCGCTGGTGCAACCGGCATCCTTCCACAGGACATCATCAATATTTTTAAAGGTTTGTTCGAACAAAGGCAGGTTCCCCCGGTTATGCAATGAATCAATAAAATGAATGGTTGAATCGCTGAACGTAACTATCCAGCCCCGTTTCTGGCAGAGGATCAGGAGCCCCATTCCAAGGGACACTTTGCGCCATCCATGGCCGTTCAACTGTCGCCGTCCATGGCGACAGACGCCCTTGTCCTAGGGTTCCTGATCCTCTGCTGAATTGTTACCTTTTCGCAAGAGAAAATATGCCCATTGATAGGTTATCGTTGTGCTTAAGCTGAACAGTTATCGCTGAAAAATCAGCAGAATGGGCAGATTAGCACTTTTTGTTGTCGGCAAAAAGGCA
>CALFFB010000042.1 GCA_937958075.1 uncultured Geobacteraceae bacterium
TTATTGGAGCGGGAAACGGGATTTGAACCCGCGACTTCAACCTTGGCAAGGTTGCACTCTACCACTGAGTTATTCCCGCGAATATCTGTCCTGTGGCGAAGCGGGTGTATGTATAGCAAAACGCTTTGGCGAGTGTCAATAAAAAAACTTTCTTTTTTTATCATGAGGATTTGTCAGTAATATCAGCTTTTTATCTATTTCAACAGAAGTTTGAAAAACTTGGCGAAGTAATCCACGCCGGACCAGATGGTCAGCGCCAGGGCCATATAAAAAATAACGATGCCGACATTGTGGGCCGAGGCGTAGAGGAAGGAGTATTCCAGGCCGAAAAACCAGTAATATTGATAATGGAGCAGCAAGGCGACGATGGCGATCATCTGAAAGATGGTTTTGTATTTACCTAAGGGGCTGGCATCGATGACGATGCCTTCCGATGATGCGATAGAGCGAATCCCCGAGATAATCAGGTCTCGTGCCAGAATGATGAATACCGCCCACGCCGGTACCCGGTCGAGGGGGATCAGCATGATCAGTGCGGCCATGACAATGAGTTTATCCGCCAGGGGGTCGAGGAATTTGCCGAGAACGGTGACGATTCCCCATTTGCGTGCCAGAAAACCGTCAAGCCAGTCGGTTATGGCCGCAAGGGTAAAAACGACGGCGGCCCAGAAGCATGTCTGCGGCGATTCGAACAACAGCAGAACGACGACCACCGGCACCGCGGCGACCCGCGACAGGGTCAGGATATTGGGCAGATTCAACAGGTTCTGTGATGTGGTCACGTCATTCCTCGTTTCGATAATAGTTCATATACTGCTTGACCCGTTTGACATAATTCCGGGTTTCCTCATAGGGCGGAATGCCGCTGTGGCGACGGACAGCTCCAGGACCGGCATTGTAGGCGGCCAACGCCAGATCAAGGTGATCGAAGGTATCGAGCATTTTCCGCAGGTACAGGGCTCCACCGAATATGGACTCTGATGCGTCAAAGGGATTGCGCACCCCCACCTCACGCGCCGTTTCCGGCATCAGCTGCATCAGTCCCTGGGCTCCCTTGCGGGAAACAACCAGAGGGTTGAAATCACTTTCTACCTTGATGATGGCCTTGAGCAGGTGGCGATCAAGGGTAAAACGATCTGCATAATGCTGGATCAGGGCGTCAACACGATTGGTGTTTTGTGAGGGCAAGTATAAGCGATACTGGCCATTGGGTGGTACATTTGTGTAGTGGACCCGACCGGACGCGTCCACGTAACGGTAAATTCCCGCATGGATTTCTGAGGCAACCAGCGGCAGCGTGGCTGCCGACAGCAAAACAAGAAGAAGCAGACCCCTGTTCATAAAGATCAACACCTTTCGGCGGGACAATCCGGACAATGAATCCTTTTATACCATACGCTGTTGACAACAGCTACACTGAACCGGATAATGCGCTGGCGCTGATTCTTCCCTTCAGCAAGGAGCTATTCACATGAAAATCATCAGTGATTTCCTGGTCATTGGAACCGGCATCGCAGGTTTAACCTATGCCCTGAAAGTTGCCGATCATGGCCATGTTTCCCTGGTGACCAAACGCGATATTGACGTGACGGCGACCCAGTTGGCCCAGGGGGGCATCGCGTCGGTCTTCTCCGGGGAAGACAGTTTTGCCGACCATGCGCGCGACACCCTGGTTGCCGGCTCCTACCTTTCGCACCCCGATATTGTTGATCTGGTCATTGAATCCGGCCCGGAGGCCATTCACAGTCTCATTGATCTGGGGGTTCAGTTCAGCCGCCTGGAAAACCAGGAATACAGCCTGACCCGTGAAGGTGGCCACAGCCATCGGCGTATTCTCCACGCCAAGGACTCCACCGGCCGGGAAATTGAACGGGCCCTGGTCGCGGCTGTCCTCAAGCATCCCAACATCACCCTTTACCAGCATCATATCGCTGTTGACCTGATCACCGAAGCGAAGGTCAGTGGCAACGTTGACGCCGCCAACCGCTGCCTGGGCGCCTATATTCTTAAGATCGACAGCGGTGAGGTCATCGCTTTTGGTGCCCACGTGACGATTCTGGCGACCGGTGGCGCCGGCAAGGTCTACCTCTATACCTGCAATCCCGACATTGCCACGGGAGACGGCGTGGCTATCGGCTGGCGGGCCGGTGCCGACGTCGCCAATATGGAGTTCATGCAGTTTCACCCCACCACCCTGTATCACCCCTATGCCAAGTCCTTCCTCATTTCCGAGGCGGTGCGCGGCGAGGGGGCCATTCTGCGTCGGGCCGACGGTTACGCCTTCATGGCCGATTATCATCCCCTGAAGGATCTGGCGCCCCGTGACATTGTCGCCCGCGCTATCGACAGCGAAATGAAGAAATCGGGGGATGACAGTGTTTTTCTTGACATTACCCACAAGAGCCGCGAGTACATCATCGATCATTTTCCCATGATCCATGAAACCTGCCTCAAGTATGGCATCGACATTACCCGTGAGCCCATTCCGGTTGTTCCGGCGGCGCATTATCTGTGCGGCGGACTGCGTACCGATTCTTTCGGTGAGACCAACATCCACAACCTGTTCGCTATTGGCGAGGTGGCCTGCACGGGCCTGCACGGCGCCAATCGCCTCGCCAGCAACAGCCTGCTGGAAGGGGTTGTTTTCGCCCAGCGGGCGGCCCGGCGCACCCTGGAGCGCCTGCAGGAGGGCAAGCCGGAATTTCCCCCTATTCCCGCCTGGGATTGTGGTGACGCCACCGACAGTGATGAGGAGGTCATCGTCGCCCATAACTGGGATGAGATCAGACGCTGCATGTGGAACTATGTCGGCATCGTCCGCTCGGATAAAAGGCTGCAGCGCGCCATGAGCCGCATCAAAATGATTCAGAAGGAGATCAACGAGTACTACTGGAATTTTCTGCTGACATCGGACCTTATCGAGCTGCGCAACATTGCCACCGTTGCCCGGCTGATTGTCCAGAGCGCCCTCATGCGCAAGGAGAGCCGCGGACTGCATTATACCATTGACTATCCGCAAACCGACGACGAACACTTTCACCGCGATACAATCATTCCGGGGCTGGACGCGACAAAAACCGGCGATCAGCGCCGGTGATTCTCCGGCACAAGGGATAAAATCTTGAATATCGACCAGATACGAGACCGAATCAATGACCTGGATGACGAGCTGCTGCGCATTTTCAACGAACGGGCGGCCCTGGCGTTACAGATCGGTGAAATAAAAAAACAGCAGAATCTGCCGATTTATGATCCCAGGCGGGAAAAGCTGATCTTTGAGCGGATGCGCCAAAGCAATCCCGGCCCCCTCGACAACGCCGCCATCGTACGGCTGTTTGAGCGTGTTATCGATGAAAGCCGCAGTCTTGAACGGATTCACGCGAAAAGGAAAGATGCATCATGCTCGTGATTATGAAAAAAACAGCGAAGGAGTCTGAGCTTGAGCAGGTCAAGCAGTTTCTGGTGGAACAGGATTGCGACTTTCACCAGTCAACAGGAGTCGACCGCATCATCCTGGGGGTTGTTGGCGACACCTGTCGTATTGATCGCGACCAGCTGCGCAGCCTGGACGGGGTGCTGGACATCTACAAAATACCGGCGGAAGAGTAACCCCTTCCGCCACCCCGCACCTTATACACCCTTCCGGTCAGCCGACAACCTCGGACCTGGTAAAGACCGCACGCAGTACCTGACCGGCGTTTTCAATGATCTCACGGGCCCCTTCCTCCCGATCCACCAGGGTTACGATACCGGCAACCTCCAGCCCTTCCTCCTGGGCGCGCTCAACGGCTTTTAACGACGAGCCGCCTGTGGTCGTCACATCTTCGACGATAACGACACGTGATCCGGGCGGCAGGTTCTTGCGTCCTTCCAGCCATTGTCCGGTCCCGTGGCCTTTGGCTTCCTTGCGGATAATGAAGGCATGGACGGTTTCACCTTCGAGAGCCGCAGCAATAGAGGTTGCAGTGGCGATGGGGTCGGCACCGAGGGTCAAACCACCAACGCCGTCAATTCTGCCACCGAACTGCTTGACCTCCTGCCAGAAGGCCTGACCGGTCAGCAGCCCGCCCCGGGCATGGAGGGTGGTCTGCTTGCCATCGAAATAGAAATTGCTCTTGCGTCCGGAGACCAGGGTCACCTCGCGTTCTTCGTAGGACAGTTCGCGAACAATTGCTTTCAAATCATCCTTGACACTCATCGACAACTCCTCGAAATGAAATTAAAGTTATAAATCTATCTCTTTGTTAAATATCAGAAAAGTCCCAGCTGATTGCTGTCCTTCAGGCGGGGAAACCTGATGGGATAGTTGCCGCTGAAACAGGCCTCGCAGAAATCGATTTTGCGGTCGCCGAATTGCTCCAGGGCGGCGTGCAGGCCTTCCAGGTTCAGATAACAGAGGGTATCGGCGGTGATGTACCGGGCGATCTCGTCAATGGTGTGGGAGGCGGAAATGAGCTCCTTGCGTGACGGCGTGTCGATGCCGTAGAAACAGGGGAAGCTGGTGGGCGGACTGGAAATCCGCACATGCACCTCCCTGGCGCCGGCGTTTCGGATCATTTTGACGATCTTCCGCGAGGTTGTCCCGCGGACTATGGAATCATCAACCACCACCACCCGTTTACCCTCGATGACCTCGCGGACGGGGTTGAGCTTCAACTTCACCCCGAAATGGCGGATCGACTGCTGGGGCTCGATGAAGGTGCGGCCGACATAGTGATTACGGATAAGCCCCAGCTCAAAGGGCAGTCCCGCCTCCTCCGCGTAGCCCATGGCGGCGGGCATGCCGGAATCGGGAACGGCCATGACCAGATCGGCCTCCACCGGGAACTGTCGCGCCAGCTGGCGTCCGAACTCCTTGCGTACGGGGTAGACCATGCGGTTGAAGATCCGGCTGTCCGGCCGCGAAAAATAGATGTACTCAAAAATACAGGGGGTATTACGGATATCCTTGGGAAAGGGGAAGTAGGACTTCATGCCGTTCTTGTCGACAACTATCACCTCTCCCGGCTCGACCTCGCGCAGATACTCCGCCTCGATCAGGTCAAAAGCGCATGATTCCGACGAGGCAACGATGGCGCCGTCCAGCTTGCCCAGGCTTAAAGGCCTGAAGCCGCTGGGGTCACGGACGATAATCATCCGCGTCTCGGTGAGAAAGACCAGACTGTAGGCGCCCTTGACCTGGGCCAGGGACTCACAGACCCGTTCCACCAGGGAGTCGGACTGGGCTCTGGCGATAAGGTGGATGATGGTCTCCGTGTCCGACGTTGTTGAAAAGATGGAGCCGCTCTTCTCCAGGGCGTTACGGATCTCCTGGGCGTTGACCAGATTGCCGTTGTGGGCCACGGCGATGCTGCCACGGGAGTAGTCCACCATGATCGGCTGGACATTTTTCATGTCATTACCGCCCGCCGTTGAATACCGCACATGGCCGATGGCCGACGCCCCCGGCAGCCGGCTGAAAACATCGTCGTGGCGGAAGACATCGGCGACCAGCCCCATCCCCAGATGAGCCTTGAGGTTAAATCCGTCCGAAGCGACGATACCGCAGCTTTCCTGACCGCGGTGCTGCAGGGCGTAAAGGCCGAGATAGGTCAGATTGGCTGCTTCCGGATGGCCGAAAATACCGAAGACGCCACACTCTTCATGGAGTTTGTCAAACATAGATATCCTGTTGGTTGTCAGGGTCAGACGACATCGAATTCCTGTTGAATAAAATGAACAGCGTTGCGATAAAGCTGCAGTCCCTCCCCTTCTTCCGGCAGTTCCTCACGTGTCCAGCGCGGATGATGGGTCCGGTGCAGATAGGCCTCCGGGTGCGGCATCAGGCCGAAGATACGCCCGCTTGCGTCACAGACAGCGGCGATGGCGGCGATGCTGCCGTTGGGATTGTCCGGATACGTCATGGTGGCATCCCCCTGTTTGTCGGCATAGTGCAGAACGTCCAGCTGTTGCAGCTGCAGCTGTTCCAGGGTGGCCGGTGAATCGGTAATGAACTTTCCCTCGCCGTGACGTACCGGCAGATACAGTTGTTCCAGGCCCCGGGTATACACACAGGGCGATGCCGGATTGACCGCCAGCCGGCACCAGCGATCCTCAAAACGACCACTGTCATTAAAGGTCAGGGTGCAGCTCTGCCGGATATCCCCGGCAAGGGCCGGCAGCAGACCCATTTTGACCAGCAGCTGAAAGCCGTTGCAAACCCCCATAACCAGCTTGCCCGCCGCAATGAATGCGCGAATATCATCAAACAATGAGCGTTTTTCGCCCTTGATTTCAGCGTGCAGCAGGCGATTGGCACCGGCCTTGGCACTGCCCAGATCATCGCCGTCGAGAAACCCGCCGGCCAGATTGAGAAAATGATAATCCGCCAGCTTGACCCGGCCACTGAGCAGAGCCGAGATGTGAACAATATCCGTCTGGGCACCGGCCGTTCGACAGGCGTAGGCAACCTCGTTCTCGCAGTTGGTTCCATAACCTGAAATCACAATGGCTTTGACCGTCGCGGCCATATTACATCTCCTTCAGCGGGGCCTGCCAGGCCTGCTTCAACCGGGCAAGCGGGGTGCGGATGATATCCTTGTCGGCGCCGCGATCTACGACGAGCAGCTCCGTTTCCGTAACGGCCCCGATCAGGGCGCAGCTCTGGCCCGTGAACAGCTCTTCAAAGGCCGACTGATGCTGTGGACGGACGGTCACCAGCAGACGGCTCTGGGACTCAGAAAACAGCAGGGTGTCGGTTCGCAGGTCAGCCGGAGCATCGAGCCGCTCCAGATCGACACGCAGGCCGAAGCCACCGGCAAAAGCCGATTCAGCCAGGGCAACCCCCAGCCCGCCGTCGGAAAGATCGTGACAGGAGGCGAGCAGTTGCTGCTGCTGGGCCAGGTTGACAGTGCGATAGCGCTTGAGGGCTGATGGTGCATCAACCTGCGGCACCCGGGCGCCCAGTTCACCGCAGTGGGCGTAATATTCCGATCCGCCCAGCTCATCGCGGGTCGGGCCGAGCAGATAGACCAGGTCACCGGGACGTTTGACATCCATGGACACGGCCTTGCGGACATCATCCATCCTGCCGATGACAGAGAACAGAACCGTCGGCGGAATGGAGATCTTGCGGTCACCGATCTGGTAATCGTTCTTCATCGAGTCCTTGCCGGAGATCAGGGGCACCCCGAAGGCCACACAATAGTCGTACAGGGCCTGATTGGCCCGTACCAGCTGTGCCGCCTTGTAGGGGCCATCGGGTGTTTTTTCGCTCAGCACCGGATCACACCAGCAGAAATTGTCAAGACCCGCCACATGGTCGATATGACCGCCGACGGCGACATAGTTGCGCAGGCCTTCGTCGATGGCGCAGGCCATCATATGATAGGTGTCGATGTCACTGTACGCGGGGCAGATGCCGTGGGCCACCACCACCCCCTCGAAACTGTCGAGCAGAGGCCGGAACACGGCGGCATCCGAGGGGCCGTCGTTGGCGACACCGGTCAGGGGCTTGATCACGGTGCCGGCCTGGACCTCATGATCGTAGCGCCGCACCACCGACTCCTTGGAGCAGATGTTCAACCGCCCCAGCAACTGCTGCAGCACCGCGCCGCAATCCGCCGGCATGGGCAGCACCGGCTCCTTGACCTGCGGCGGCGTCCACTTCGCCGGCAGCACCATCTGGGGCACACCTTCATGAAGGAAATCCATGGTCAGGCAGGCAACGGTCTTGCCCTGGTACAGACAATGGAAGTTGCCGCTGTCGGTAAAGGTTCCCAGATCCGTCGCCTCGACATCCATCTCTTTGGCCAGAGCGATAAAATCCGCCAGCTTGTCCGGCGGCACGGCCACGGTCATACGCTCCTGAGCCTCGGATATGAGAATCTCCCAGGGGCGCAGCCCCGGATACTTCAACGGCGCCCGATCCAGGTGCAGTTCAAAACCGCCGGTATCTTCCGCCATCTCGCCGACGGACGAGGACAAACCTCCGGCGCCGTTGTCGGTAATCGAGCTGTAGAGACCGCGATCGCGGGCAACCAGCAGGAAGTCGAACATCTTGCGCTGGGTAATGGGATCACCGATCTGCACAGCGGTGACCGGTGAGCCTTCATGAAGCTCTTCCGAAGAAAAGGTCGCGCCGTGGATGCCGTCCTTGCCGATACGACCGCCGGTCATGACGATATGGTCACCGACGCGGGCTTTTTTCTCATGGGCCGGGGTGCCATGAAGGCGCCGTGGCATAAAGGAGGCGGTGCCGCAGTAGACCAGGGGCTTGCCGGCAAAGCGTTCATCGAACTGAATGGAGCCATTGATGGTGGGAATGCCGCTTTTGTTGCCTCCATGCTCAACCCCCTCGACCACTCCTTCAAAAATCCGCCGCGGATGGAGCAGGCGTGGTGGCAGTGGGTGTTCATAAAAGGGAGAGGCAAAGCAGAAGACATCCGTATTGAAAATCAGGCGGGCCCCCATGCCGGTCCCCATGCCGTCGCGGTTGACCCCGACAATGCCGGTCAGGGCGCCACCGTAGGGATCAAGGGCACTGGGCGAGTTATGGGTTTCGACCTTGAATACCAGGCTCCAGTCATCATTAAAGGCGATGACGCCGGCGTTATCCTTGAACACCGAGAGGCAGAAATCGCGATGGGCCAGATTTTTACGGACTTCGCGGGTGGCGCCGACAATAAAGGTTTTGAACAGGGAATCGATCTCCTGCCGGTTCCCCGATTCATCTTCGTAAAGAACCTTGGCCGCGAAGATTTTGTGTTTACAGTGTTCGCTCCAGGTCTGCGCCAGAGCCTCCAGTTCGACATCGGTTATCCGGTCGCCGAGTCCGCATTCCCGGCGCCGGGCAAGCACCTGGGGATCGGTAAAGTGATCACGGATTTTATGCATCTCCTCCAGGGTCAAGGCGAGCATGCCATCACGGCTGATACGCAGCAGTTCAGCATCCTCGACCTGCAGATCAAGGGTCTGCACCTCTGTCGCCAGGATACTGTCGGCGACCCTGGGCACAGAGTCCACCGGCGGCGCCGACACGAGTTCTTCGCGGGTATGAATGGACCAGCGCTGGATCAGGCCGTTGGCCAGCAGCTCTGCCGCGATCCGTTCCGCCAGCTGCTTGTCCGTGGTCCCCTTGAGCAGGTACCGGGTTGAGGTGTAGACCCCTTCGTCTGCGTCCAGGGAACGGCCGGTCAGGTACTGCAGGGCCTCTTTTGCCGTCCGTCCGGGGTTGTCCGTCACGCCGGGACGAAAACCCACCTCGATGAGCAGATCAAAATCAGGGTGCAGTAGATCATTGACGACGACATCCTGAATCACCGGATCGCAGAAAGGACCGTAGGCGGCGGCATGAACCTCGTCGGCGGACAGCCCGGCGTCGATGGTGTAGACGTCCTGGGTGCGCACCGAGGTCAGTTCAACGCCCAGATGACGACGGACATCACGACAGACGCGCTCTCCCCTGACATCGGTCACGTCCGGCTTCAACCCGGCAACAACTCTCCAGATCATTATTTACTCCATTAGGTGATGAGGTTGGCGCAGTTTTTCAGCTCATCAGCCCCTGCTGGAGGGGACGCATAGCAGGTGCTGATCAGACTCTGACAACCGACGATGACCTCGGTACGAAAGGCATGTTGCGCAAGTTTCTGCTGAAACAGTGCCGTCACCAGCTGCGCGCAATTGTTTTCGTCGCTCAAATGGGCCAGGAACAGGGCGTCAAGACCATCCCAGAGAAGCTGATCGAGGAGCTCGCCGGCCTGGATATTGGACAGATGCCCGTGCCGGCTGCGGATACGCTGCTTCAGTTCCCAGGGGTAGCTGCCGTCAAGGAGCATCTGCTCATCATGATTGGCTTCCAGAACCAGAACCCGACACTGCTGCAGACAATCACTGACGAGACGGGTCGGCAAGCCCAGGTCCGTAGCATAGCCGATCCTGCCTTCATGGGAATCAATAACGTAACCGACGGGGTTGACAGCGTCGTGGGTTGTAAAAAACGAAGAGATTTCGAGGTCACGCAGGGTAAAGCTGTCACCGGCGGCAAACAGTCTCAAATCGGGAATCGCGCCCGGCCGGGGCAAGGCGGCAAAGGTTTTGTGATCGATGTAGACAGGCAACTGATGGCGTCTGGCCAGAGGGCCGATGCCGCCGACATGGTCATGATGTTCGTGGGTGACCAGTATCGCGTCAAGATCGTCACAGCTTAAGCCCAGCAGGCCAAGGCGCCGCTGGGTTTCTTTACCCGACAGACCGGCATCGATGAGCAGGCGAGCATCGCCTGTTTCGATAAAGGTACTGTTACCGCGACTGCCACTGGCCAATAAACATACACGCACTGTTGCCGATATCCTTTCACCCCTGCGCAAGCGTTGTCCTTATACCGAAAAGACCAGGTTGCCGCAAGGAGAAAACCGCACCCGAAGACCATGAAAGTGATAGGCAAAATTGGCAATTTTATGTATCTTTGGTGGCGTTTGCAGATGATGGAAGAAAGATTCTTGAGATAGTCATCCTGACTACATAAACCAAGGCAGATAGTAAACCGGAATCCAAAGGAGGAATATCAATGGCTGTAAAGGTAGCAATCAACGGTTTTGGGCGCATCGGCCGGAACGTCATGAGGATAGCCGCGCAATCCGGCACTCTGGATATTGTCGCCATCAACGATCTGACGGACGCCGGCACCCTGGCCCATCTGTTTAAATATGATTCCGTTCATGGCACCTTTGCCGGCGAGGTCACAACGGATGGTGACCATCTGATCATCAACAACAAAAAAATCAAGATCCTGTCGCAACGAGACCCCGCCACCCTGCCCTGGAAAGACCTCGGGGTTGATATTGTCATTGAATCGACGGGATTGTTCAGTGACCGTGACAAGGCGGCTCTGCACCTGCAGGCCGGAGCCGGCAAGGTGGTCATCTCGGCGCCGGGCAAGGACGCGGACAACACCATCTGCATGGGCATCAACGAGGCATCCTACACCAGCTCCCAGCAGATCATCTCCAATGCGTCCTGCACCACCAACTGCCTGGCTCCGGTGGCCAAGGTGCTGCTGGAGAATTTCGGCATCGTCCGCGGCATGATGACCACCATTCACGCCTACACCAATGATCAGAACATTCTTGATCTGCCCCACAAGGACCTGCGCCGGGCCCGGGCTGCCGCCATGTCCATGATTCCGACCACAACCGGAGCGGCCAAGGCCACCGCCCTGGTTCTGCCCCAGCTGAAGGGCAAACTCGACGGCATGGCCATCCGGGTGCCCACCCCCAATGTCTCTTTGGTCGATCTGGTTGTTGAAACGGAAAAAGCAACCACCACCGACGAGGTCAACAGGGTGATGAAGCTGGCCGCTGACGGGCCTCTCAAGGGCATTCTCGATTACTGTGACCTGCCTTTGGTCTCCCGCGATTTCAACGGTTCAGCCGCGTCATCGACCCTCGATGCCCTGAGCACCAACGTCATCGGCGGCAATCTGGTCAAGGTGCTGACCTGGTACGACAATGAATGGGGTTATTCCAACCGGGTTGTTGATCTGGTGTCCTATATCGCCGACAAGTCTTGATCGACAGGGGGAACTCATGTTCAACAAAATGACCATCAGGGACATTGACCTGAGGAACAAGCGCGTCTTCTGCCGGGTTGATTTCAACGTGCCCGTCGACAAGCAGGGGAACATTACCGACGATACCCGGATCCGGGCAGCACTGCCAACCCTCACCTATCTGCTGGAACAGCAGGCGAAGGTCATCCTGGCATCCCATCTGGGGCGCCCGAAGGGCAAGCCCGACCCCGCCGCCAGTCTGGCGCCGGTGGCCACGCATTTGAGCCAGCTGCTGGGCCGGCCGGTGCAGATGGCTCCCGACTGTGTCGGTGAGCTGGTGCGCGACATGGCCCACGCCCTGCAACCGGGACAGGTGCTGCTGTTGGAAAATGTTCGTTTTCACGCTGGTGAAACAGATAACACCACCACCTTTGCGTCACAGCTGGCGGAACTCGGTGAGGTTTATGTCAACGATGCCTTCGGCACCGCCCATCGGGCCCATGCCTCGACGGAAGGGGTCGCGCGGCTGCTGCAGCCGGCGGTTGCCGGATTCCTCATGGAAAAGGAACTCAGGTATCTGGGCCAGGCCCTGGCCGCGCCCCAGCGTCCCTTTGTCGCCATTATCGGCGGGGCCAAGGTCAGTGACAAAATCACCGTTATTGAAAACCTGCTGACCCGGGTCGACAGTATTCTGATCGGGGGCGGCATGGCCTACACTTTTCTCAAGGCGCAGGGATTTGCTGTCGGTCAATCCCTGGTTGAGGAAGACAAGCTAGCGTTGGCGACAGAGCTGCTGAAGCAGGCGCAGCAGCGTCAGGTCCGGTTCTTTCTGCCCCGGGATCACCTGGTCGCTGAATCCTTTGCCGCGGACAGCCCTTATGTGACGGCCACCAACGATGACTTTCCGGACAAGGGCATGGGACTGGACATCGGTCCGCAGACCGTCGCTCTCTATCAGGAGCAGATTGAAGGCGCCGGCACCGTACTCTGGAATGGCCCCATGGGGGTATTTGAGTTCCCCGCTTTTGCCAAGGGCACCTTTGCGGTGGCCGAAGCCCTGGCCCAATCCGATTGCCTGTCCATTATCGGCGGCGGTGATTCCGTGGCAGCGGTGAACAAAGCCGGCCTGCAGGACCAGATGACGCACATTTCCACCGGCGGTGGTGCTTCTCTGGAGTTTCTCGAAGGCAAAGAGCTGCCGGGGGTTGTTGCCCTGACAGACAAGGCATAACGAATCCACCCGGTTGACGAAAGGACGTCCTCATCATGCGTAAACCGATTATTGCGGGAAACTGGAAACTGCACAAAACCCTGACGGAAGCACAGTCCCTGGCAACCAGACTGGCACTGGAACTCAAGGATATTGAGGATCGCGAGATAATCGTCGCCCCCGTTTTTACGGCGCTGACCACCGTCGCCGCGGCGATCAGCAACAGCCCGGTGCAGCTGGCGGCGCAAAACTGCTATCCGGCCGAGACTGGCGCTTTCACCGGCGAAGTCTCCCCCCAACTGCTCAAGGATGCCGGTTGCTCCTATGTTATCGCCGGGCACTCGGAACGCCGACAACTGCTGGGGGAATCAGATCAGTTCATCAATCTGAAAATCCGCGAAATCCTGCATTCCGGTCTGCGGTCCATTCTCTGTATCGGCGAAACCCTGCAGGAACGCCAGTCCGATCAGATGCTCGAGGTCCTGACCCGACAGGTGAAAGAGGGACTGCAGGGGATCACGGCGGAACAGATGGCTGATCTGGTCATCGCCTACGAACCGGTGTGGGCTATCGGCACAGGTGTCACCGCCAGTGACGAGCAGGCACAGGAGGCCCACTCCTTTATCCGTGGATTATTGCAGGGGTTGTTTAATCAGGAGGTGGCGGCGGCCACGCGTATTCTCTACGGCGGCAGCGTCAAGCCGAGCAATGTTGACGGCTTGATGGCCCAGGACGATATCGACGGCGCCCTGGTGGGTGGGGCAAGCCTGAAAGCGGATGATTTTCTTCGTATCGTGCGGTTTGAAAAATAGGCGGCACGCTGTCATGGCGCCGGACAGCAGGCTTTTTGCGGTCGCAAGCCGGCGCCTTAGGTTTTAAC
>CALFFB010000043.1 GCA_937958075.1 uncultured Geobacteraceae bacterium
ACCAGGAGCCGCAGGATCAGCCGCCGCAGCTGACCGACCCTGACGACGATCAGGACCAGGGAGACGACGCCGAGGCCGGGCCTGACGCTGACGGGCCTGACGTTGACGGGCCTGTTGATTTCTTCTAGCCGGTTGTTTTGCACGTCCAGAGATCAACATAATGTCAAAGGCTGGCCTTTCGGCAAGCCGAATAACCGCATCCGGGGAAACATCATGAGAAAAGATATGAAAAATGCAGGGCAGGGACATAAGTCCGACCAGGCAGGGCAGGAACACAACATAGAAGTCAAGGTCACGAACTTCAGGGGGTGCCGGTCGGCAAAATTCGTCATGCCCGGCAATGGCATTGCCCTTATCGGCGGCAGAAACGCTGCCGGGAAGTCATCCATCGCCCAGGCCGTGGCGGCCGGACTGACCGGCAACCCCATACCGGTGCGCGATGTCGCAAAGGCGGCAGCGGGGCAGCTGGTGCGCAGTGGGTCGGCATCGGGGAGCGTGTGGGTCGCCACCGACAAAATAACAACGGCCGATGCCGTCGGCGGATCGACAGAAATTGCCTGGCCTCAGGCCAAGGTCACAACAACAGGTGCCCCCGCCTGGGCGTCGGACTATGCCGCAGGCCTGTCCTGCGTGCTCAAACTCGACAGCAAGAAGCGTGCAGCTGTTCTCTCCGAATACCTGGGCGCAGAGCCGAACAGGGAGGATTATGACAGGGCACTCAAGCCTCTCGGGCTGCCGACGGATCTGTTGAATCAGCTGTGGCATGTCATCCAGCAGTCAGGCTGGGACGGGGCGCACAGCAACTGCAAGGAGAAGGGGGCCAAGCTCAAGGGGCAATGGGAGCAGATCACCGGCGATCGCTACGGCAGCAAGAAGGCGGAGAACTGGCTACCGCAAGGATGGGAACCGCACCTTGACGGCGAAAGCGAAGAGTCCCTGCAGGAATATGTCAACGACGCCCGTCAGGTGTTGGAAGCAGCCATAGCCGCCGAGGCGGTTGACGACAGCAAGCGCGCGGACCTCGAAGAAAAGGCAAACAAAATCATCGGCATCAAGGAAGAGCTTTCCAGTGCCGCCGATATGGAGGCAGAAGCCCAGGCAAGAGCACAAAAGGCCAGAGAGCGTTACAACAAGATGTCGGACCCGACTCAAAGGAGTCAGATGGTCTGTCCTGAATGCGGAACCGACCTGAGACTCAAGGGCGGAACTCTTGAGCGGGCAGAGGCTCTGTCCGCCGACGAAGTTGACAGGGTGCACCGCGAGTGGGTCGATGCACGGGAAGAGCTGGAAGATCTCGATTGTAAGGTCTCCGCCATGATTGACGCCCGAAAAATAATCGAATCAGAGCTTGAGGATGCGGTTAAGGCGTCATCGGTCCTTGAAGAACTCAACCGCAAGGCCGGTACAGTTAATGCCCCGGCAAACGATATCGAAACGGCCCGCAAGCAGGTCAGGGCCGAAGAGATCAGGCTCAGGGCGTGGCAGCAGAAAACCCAGGCTGACAATCGGCACCTGAATATCAGCCTGAATGCCCAACTGGTGTCGGCTCTGGCGCCAGATGGAATACGGCAGCAGAAGCTGTCCGAAACCCTCGGTGGGGCAAATATGGAACTCAAAAAATTGTCATCAACTTCTGGGTTCGGCACGGTCCAGATTGAGAACGATCTGACAGCAAGCCTCAACGGAACGCCGTACGGACTGCTCAGCAAGTCGGAGCGCTGGCGCGCGCGCGTGGTCATTCAGCTGTGGATGGCCTCGGTTGATGGATCTGACGCAGCTGTCATCGACGGCGCCGACGTCCTGGCCGACAGGGCCTTGCGTAACGGGCTGATCAAGATGTTGCAGACGACAGGCATCCCGTCACTGGTGACCATGGCACTGCCCGAAGCTGACGCGCCGCGCTTCGGCCTGCCAGACCTTGACACAGCAGGTGCCGGCCGGAGCTACTGGATCGAGAACGGGGAGTTGATGCCCCGCAGCGAGGCGGTTTCGTCATGAGCGGGAAGGGAGCTGAAGCAACCAGCGGCGTGCTGGTGCTCGAAAGAAACATCATCCGCAGCACTGGAAATAAGGTCATCATCGAAGGTCCGTTCGGAGAAACCGTCGAGTGCGACATCAAGAGGTTTGAAGACGGGATAGGCAGTATCGCCATGATCTGCGGACGGCCTGTCTACAAGGACAAGGATTAACCGGCGTAGTGACCCGGTTCCTGTGGTGCCTTCGGCTTCGGACCCCTCCTGCCGTGGTCGAAGGCTTTTTTTAAATGAGAAAGCGATGAAATCAGCCGACGTGCCGCCAGAGTTCTGCGTACTGAGATGCTGCGCATGGCGTGGCAATAAGTGCCTGGCGATGACCGCAGGACCAGGAAACTGCTTGTGGCCTGACAGTGACGTTGAGGCAGCCATCAGGCAGGGGGTGGGGCGGAAAATGGAACGTAAGACACAGCAGCGCGGAGACGAAGATGGCTGACATTACGATGTGCACACAAACACTTTGCCCGAATGCAGGGCATTGCTATCGGGTGCAAGCGAAGGCGAGCGACTGGCAGAGCGTGGCGACGTTCGATTACACGATTTCGGCGCGTGGCGTGGAATGCGAAAACTACATGCCAATGTACCGCACCGTGGCAACTGACTCGACGGTGC
>CALFFB010000044.1 GCA_937958075.1 uncultured Geobacteraceae bacterium
GGTCATGCCAACGGCATGACGAGTATCTATCAGCCCTTCAGCATGTCCAGGGTTGGCTTATTCTTCGGAATAACATTCAAACGGACATGAGTACCGGCCGGGAGTCCGCTTGTCCCGTCTCCGATAACTTCGACAACAACCCTGTTGTCCCTGATCTTGAGAACTTCTCCTTGAATACCGGCGGCAAAAGTCACACCGGGTATCAGCAGGATGACGGCAAGCTTCAACATTATCTTTTTCATTTCGTGACTCCCTGAAAAAAGCCCTCGCTGTTCTTTGAACAAACACAGGGAAGAGCTACAAAAACCATTGTGGCTCCTGACGTTGACGGAAGTTTTCCGCCAGCATCGTCCGGCGCTCGGCAACCACCGGATGAATCATTTGCCGGGCCTCATGGGGGCAGTTCTTGACGCAGGCGCAGCACATGACACAGTTGCTGATATCGGTCACCACCTGATCCTTCACCGCAATGGTAAAGGTTGGACAGACGGTCGCACAACGGCCGCAGAGAACACACCTGTCCGGCAGGGTATCCGGTGCAATCTGCCCCAGAACGACCCCCTCACGGTAAGGCACATTGCCTGGAATCGTTACCTGTGCCGGTTCAGGCTGCTCCAGGTTCTTCTTTATTGCCACGCCGAAAGCCCTGGCGTTTTCCAGATCCGTAGCATCCGGGCGGCCAGCGGCGATGGGCTGCTGCCGGGTCGAATAGGAATGCTCACCGACAAAGGCCGCAGCCGCTATCACCTGAAACCCCTTGGCGGTCACCACGTCAGCCAGTTCACACAGGGCATCCTCGAACGCGCGGTTACCGTAGACAGCGACCAGAACAGCGGACTGACCATTCCCTTCAAGATCGGCAATGCGCTCCAGGACGATCTGCGGCACCCGCCCGGCGTAAACCGGCACGGCGATAATGGTGGTACCGGAGTTGATCCGCCCTGGAAGATGAGTGGTCAAACGGGTCAGATCGTAACGCTGCAGGTCAGGGTCAGCGATACCGGCAGCAATCTGTGTTACGATTTTTTCCGTGGTTTTTGTCGGCGAAAAGTAGATCAGGTTCATCATTGGTTTCTTCCTCGGGAAATTTTCACGTCGCCATTCAACGGTTAGCAGCCCCCGCCTTCAAGCGCTCAACCAGCCAGATTTTAAGAATCGACTGCCGCATAGCACCAATACGAGCCGCTTCACGATCCAGCGACTCGACCACCCAAGCTGGAAAATCGATTCCGTACTTAGGCAAAATTGCTTGACGCCCGGCGTCATCGTACTCGAAATCGCCCATGAGTAAAAGTTATCCTTTTTTACTCATATGACAAGAAAGGTGGCTCCAGCGTGGCTGCTCACGGAGTGGCAATGCAAGACGTGACCCCGATTTCCTTGACCCCGATTTCTCGTTGACCAGTGATATCCCGGGTGCTAAGGTAACTGTACAGATTAAACGTACAGACAGTGGGTGCTGTGATGAAGCAAGTCAACGTGAGCGAGTTCCGCAATCATCTTCCGAAGTATCTGGCCAGGTCAACAGCAGGAGAGACGCTGGAAATCACATGCCGGGGCAAGATCGTGGCTCGTCTCGCCCCCCCGGGGGAGCTGGTTCCGGATAGGGCTCGCAAAGCCCTTGAAACATTGCGGAGCAAATGCAGGATTGGCGACGTCATTTCACCCATAGACGAGCCATGGGACGCCGGCCAATAATGATCATTCTTGATACCTGTACCCTGATTTTTGACAGCCTCAGCCCGGATCAGTTGAGTCCTGAGGCGCAGGCGACCCTGAATGCGGAGGAAAATCGTTCCAATCTGTATTGCAGTGATATTTCACTTTGGGAAATCGCCATGTTGATCAACAAGGGGCGACTCCATCCCGGCACCGACTGTTTGACCTATCTGCAGCTTGTCCAGGATGCCAGACAGATTACCGTGCTACCAATAACCCCTCGGATTGCCTTTCTGTCCACTTCCATGCCGGAAATCAAGCATCATGATCCTGCTGACCGGATCATTGCCGCAACAACCAAAGAGCATCGGGCGGCCCTTGTGACGGCGGACCGAAAGCTACTGAATGTTAAAGACATAACCACCATCTGGTGACCCTGAATCGCCAAAAGGTTTACGGCGGCAGGGGGGGTAAGGCAAACAGCACCGCTGGGTTGGGATATTTTGAATAAATTGCATGATTGCAAGATGTCACCCCTGGGCCTGATTGGTTCGGGCTTTCAACTCGAAAATAAACTGTCACCTTTTTCTCAAAATTGACATACCAACTTGCATCGCCTATAAACTCTTACAAACATTAAACTTACAGGCAGGTACTCAGGATTGCCATGCTGAAGAATGCTGAAATAAAACAGATTCTAAAAGACCACCTCGACGAGCTACACAGTCTCTACGCGGTGTCAGAGATTGGGATCTTCGGATCCTGTGTCCGCGGCGAACAGACAGCTCAAAGCGATGTAGATATTCTGGTGCAGTTTTCAAAACCGGTCGGTTTTGTTGCTTTCATGATGTTGGAGAAGCACCTTCAAGAGCTGTTGGGGGCCAAGATAGACCTGGTCACCCGCGCAGCACTCAAACCAAGAATCGGCGAACGCATCCTCAAAGAAGTCGATTATGTCCAATAAACGTGAAATCGTCGATTTTCTG
>CALFFB010000045.1 GCA_937958075.1 uncultured Geobacteraceae bacterium
TTCTTCGCCGAAATGACGCGGCTTTGCGTTGAAAATGGGCTTATCAGCGAACACAACCTGAGGCTGAACAGATGACACCAAAAAACATCACCCTGCGAGCATACCAGCAGCGCGATGTTCAGGAGCTGAGGCGTCGCTATGCAAGAGGCTTTCGGGCTCCGCTCTACGCACTGGCAACCGGTGGCGGCAAGACGTTCATTTTCAGCTACATCACTCAGCAGGCAGCGGCCAAGGGCAATCGGGTTCTGATTCTGGTGCATCGTCAGGAGCTCTTGCGGCAATCGTCGGAATCCCTCGATCTGCTGGGCGTTGACCATGGCCTGATTGCACCGAAGCACAGCCAGACGTATGACCTGGTGCAGGTTGCCAGCGTCCAGACGGCGGTCAGAAGGCTGGACAGGATACCGAAGCCAAGTCTGATTGTTGTCGATGAGGCGCACCATGCAGCGGCCGGCAGCTGGCGCAAGATTATTGACCACTTCAAGGACGTGCCGATCCTCGGCGTAACGGCGACCCCATACCGCCTTGACGGCAAGGGCCTCGGGGTTGACAGTGGCGGGCACTTCGATTGTCTGGTTCAGGGACCGTCGATCCGCGATCTGATCAAGGACGGTTATCTGTCTCGACCCCGCGTCTATGCGCCACCGACGGACCTGGTGCTTGACGATGTCAGAACCCGCATGGGTGACTACGCGCGGGATGATCTGGCCGCGGCGGTTGATAAGCCGAAGATCACGGGCAGCGCGGTTGAGCACTACAGCCGGATGTGCCCGGGTAAGCCGGCAATCGCATTCTGCGTTTCCGTCGCCCACGCCGAGCATGTTGCCGCTGAGTTCAGGGCTGCTGGGTACCGGGCGGAGTCCATCGACGGGAGCATGGATGATGACAGGCGCAAGGGGTTGATCACGTCCCTTGGCAGCGGCAAAATTGATGTGCTGTGCAGCTGTGAGATAATCAGCGAGGGCACGGACATCCCAGTGGTTTCAGCGGCGATTCTGCTGCGACCGACACAAAGCCTGACGCTGTACCTGCAGCAGGTCGGGCGGGCCCTGCGACCCTATGACGGGAAGAAACACGCGATCATCCTTGATCATGTCGGGAACTGCCTGCGCCACGGCTTGCCCCAGGACGATCGGGAATGGTCTCTGGACGGTGACCCAGGCAAGGGGAAATCAGGCAAAAGGGCGGAACCGGTAGCAAGGGTCCAGCAGTGCCCTAGGTGCTATGTTGTGCATCCACCGGCCCCGCGCTGCAACCAGTGCGGACATGTCTACGCTCCGGACGAGATCATGCCAGAGCAGGTCGATGGCGAGCTGCGCGAAATTGACCCGGCGGAGATTGCGCGCATGAAGGCGGACAGGCGACGCAAGCAGGGGCAGGCTCAGACGCTGGCAGAACTGCAGGAGTACGGAAAGCAGATGGGGTACAAGCCGGGATGGGCGAAGCACGTCTGGGAAAATCGACAAAAGAGGGGGCACCGACGGTCAGCAGGTCAGTATGGAGGGCAACATTCAGGACGTGTTTTTTTGTCCTGAGCTTCACATGATGTTAAAACGGATAGGCTGTCCGGGATAGAGTGACAGCCAAACATTGCACTGAAAGGAGACACGATATGGCATGCGCTAACTGCAAACGAACCGGAATTAGAGTCTGTGACGGAACCTGCCCGCTTGGTAACGACTACCCCTGCGACGATTGCTTTATGTTTGCTGAGTTCGCCGTACGAGACGAAGGATCAGCCACGTCCGCAGATTCACATAATGATAAACAAGGAGGGTCGAAAGTATGACTTCAATAACCGAAAAGCAACTGCAAGCTGAGATATTCAAAAAGATCGGCGGTCGGCGTGACGTGCGTCTGTTCAGAAATAACTGCGGAACGGCATGGATGGGGCAAGCGAAGGTTATCCGCCAGGCCGTGACCGTCAACCTGCAACCTGGTGATGTGGTGATTCGCAAAGCCCGGCGCGTGAACTTCGGACTGCA
>CALFFB010000046.1 GCA_937958075.1 uncultured Geobacteraceae bacterium
CCCACTCCGGAACCCACTCCGGAACCCACTCCGGAACCCACTCCGGAACCCACTCCGGAACCCGTGAGCGGCGTTATAAAAACCGTTACGGAGGAAGTGCTGGAGAATGCTCAGCCGCAATCTCTATCGGAGTCGCCCTCGGAATCAGTAGCGGAACAGGAAACGACGGCTACATCCCCAGAGTCGCAGGGCGAAGGTTCAGAGGGTAGGGACGATGAGGATGAGGACGCATCTGAGGAGGATGAAGTTGCGGTGGAGGCTGATGAGAGTTCCACCGCTCCTTTGCGCAAACAACCGCTGATTGACTTGGCCGGTGGCGGTGTTGCCGGTCAGCCGATGGTGTGCAAATGATGAGAACAATAGACAGATATTTTTTGTTGGTTGCCGCGCTGGTGAGTTTCGGTTTGTTGCTGATTTTGACGGTTTCCAGCGTTGCAGCTGCCGCAGATGCGGTTGGGCGTGTGACTGCTGCGACCGGCGAGATAACGGCCGCCGTTGATGTATCTGAAGTGCGATCATTGAAACAGGGGGATCCGGTGTTTTCAGGGGATACGATCAGTACCGGGCCAAACGCACGGGTGCGGATTGTTTTCAGCGACAGCAGTATTCTGATCTTGCGCCCCTCATCGCGGATGGTCATTGCTGAATTCCTGCATAATGGTGACGTTCGGGAAGATCGCAGTACGATGTCGCTTATTCGTGGGGGGTTCAGGGCTGTTACCGGCGGTATCGGTCAGGCGAACCCGGAAGCGTCATTGGTAGAGACCCCTGTGGCGACCATTGGTATTCGAGGTACGGATCATCAGGCGCGATTTTGCGCGGGTGATTGTATTGATCTGATGAATCTGGGGGTAGACCCACCACCTGACGGATTGTACACCGGCACCAATACGGGCAGGACGTTTGTCGCGCCGCCACCACCGCCAGCACCAGCAGGACAGTTAACACCGGGGCCAACGATACAAGAATTAATATTTGTTGGTCCGGGGGAATTCAGTTTTACTCCGCCATCAGGCGTGACGGTGATGCTGCCACAACCACCTCCTATTCTAACGGTCGATCCTGATTTGCAGTTGGGTCCGGAGGCAGAAACGTCGCAAGGGGCATCTGAAAGTCCTCAATCCGGTGAATCGACAGATGATGATTCAGCGGAGGATAGTGTCAATGAGCAAAGAGGCACTGATGATGCGCCTGCTGACTCTTCGTCTTCGGATTCGCCGCCGGCTGTGGAGTCGGGTGCGGGAGATGGTGATATGGATGCTGGTGATGATCCGGGTTTCGATATTCCAGCGCGGCCACCGACCGTGCGCGCGATTCAGTGTTCTTAAACCGTCTTCAGTGAGTACCTGTGCCCCGGAGAATCTGGTCAAGGCATGGCATTTTTATTTGCCATTTATGGCTCAAGGCGCAGGGTGCGGTTCCGGTAATCAACGCCACTAACCTGTGCAAACTCTTCCAGCGTACGTACGTCTCCCAGGCCATAGGCTCCCTGTAGAGTCTGTTCCAGCAGTAGTCTGCGGAGCCTTGCGTCCGACCGTTTTTTCAATTCAACCCATTTTGTTAGACGTTTTCTTTCGTAATCGGGATGCCAGTGGTGGGAGCGATGTTCTTCGCCGGCCTGTTTGTACAGGTGCATCAGGGGAATGTCACTGTGTCGGGGGTGAAATATGGTCCAACCCCTGGTAAAGGCCCGAATGGCCAGGCTTTGTTCCTCACCGTGAAAATAGAGAAAAGGGTCGTAGGGAATCTCGTCGACAAACTGCCCGAGGGTAAAAAGAAAACCGGCGGCTACATGCCCTCCCTCAATGGCCTGGTTGCCAGCGACGAAATGTGCTCTGAAGCGCAGGGTGGCGTTGTTTTCGGAAAGAGATGTGTCAGGATGCGGGCGCAGAATCATGATGAGTGGAGAG
Source organism: uncultured Geobacteraceae bacterium (assembly GCA_937958075.1). GTDB lineage: Bacteria > Desulfobacterota > Desulfuromonadia > Desulfuromonadales > Geopsychrobacteraceae > Pelovirga. The sequence goes on from CALFFB010000046.1 coordinate 1,911, forward strand.
GGCGCCCCCTTGCGCTGGGGAATTCCCTGGTCATCGAAATAAAAACCCGGCGGATAGGTCGATATGATGGGTTTGTCGGCATGCGCCAGCATGGACGTCATCAGGGTGATGAGCCTGGTGTCCCAGCCTGGATCAAAGTGGGTGTGGGAGTCGATCTGCAACAGGAAGTCTTCACCATCGTAGAGGGAAAAGGCGATATTTCGGGCCCACGAGACACCTCTGCTGTCGATGGGGTCGATCTTGGCGTAGCGAATGTTGCTGCTGTGGGGAAAGGTTTCGAGCCAGGAGCGATGATCATCAAGGGACTGATCAATGACGGCGACATGCACTCTATCCGGATGATCGGCCTTTTCAAAAAGACCGTTGATGGTAAAACGCAGAAAGGGGTCGCAAAAAGCAGCAAGGCTGACAAAAATTTTCATGATGACCTTTCGACCTTGGAAAATCAGTGACACCGTCGGCAAACCCTACCGCATTTTGTACTGATAATAAAAGGGTCGTTTACCCTTCTTGCCAGATCTGCCGCAGGTCGTCGTCGGTCAGGGCGCGT
>CALFFB010000047.1 GCA_937958075.1 uncultured Geobacteraceae bacterium
GTCAAGTCTTGCAATCAAGCGAATAAAAAAAGCCCCGTCGGGGAGGAGATCCTGACGGGGCAAGCACGTGGGAGAGAGAGTCTCACGGGCGAAAATCTTTGGTCTGACCACTTTTTAAACCATTGACCTGACCACTGTCAACAGTCTTTCGGCGATTTTTTGAAAATAATTCGACCGGCTCCATCAACAATCTTCTTTTTCCGGCTCGCCTATTGTTTATCTGTCTGCAGCGGACCGGGCGCGCACAGGGCACCGGCAGTATTGGACCGGACGCCGCAGTTCCCGCAGACATGGGTGGGGTTGATCTCGTAGGTGGCAACCATGGCGTCACGTCCGGCGGCCCTGAGTTCGCACAGATGATGCCGGTGATTTTCCGGGTTGCGACACAGATTGTCGACGATGGGCAAACGGCCACTCATAGGGAATTCTCCATAATCATTGCGCAGAAACGAAAGGCTGCACGATTGGGACTTTCATGACAAGGGCGTCTGGCGCCATGGATGGCGACAGTCGAACGGCCAGGACGGCGAAAAGTGTCCCTTGGAATGGAAGTCCCAATCGTGTGCTCATGAAGACCATTCTCTAGAGACATGTCCAGCGCTACTTCTCCCTACCCTGCCTCCATGGCTTCGGCCAACAGCTCCATGGTATGCGCGCAGCGTACTGACGGGTCGGCCTTGCCGAGGCTGCCGCCGATCATCATCATGCAGCCGGGGCAGTCCATGGCCACGGTCTTGACGCCGGTTGCTTGAATCGCGTCGGTCTTGTCGCGGCTGATCTGCTCCGATATGCGCGGATGGCTCAAGAAGGAGTAGGTGCCGCCAAAGCCGCAGCAGCGGTCGCTGTTCTTCATTTCCGTCACCTTATGGCCGGTGGCGGCAAGCAGAGCCCGTGGCTCGCGCCAGACGTCGTTACCGCGCTTGAGGTGACAGGAGTCATGATAGGTCACGGCGGTGGCGGTGGCTCCGGTCAGGGTTGCCGACGCATCCAGGATATTTTCCAGAAAGGCGGCGGCGTCCATGGTCTTTTCCGAAATGCTGACGGCGCGTTGCGACCAGACGGGATCATCCACCAGCCGCTCGACAAAGTCGCGCTTGACCCCCATGGTGCAGGTGGGGCAGACGCACAGAACATAATCGACATCAGCTTCGTGAAAGGCCTGGACATTCTGCCGGGCCAGGGCGACACCGGTATCGGTATCGCCGGCGTACAGGGCGGGAATACCGCAGCAGTTCTGGGTTTTCGGAAAGACCACCTCAACCCCGAGGCGGTTGAGCACCTTGACCAGGCTGACGCCGACGGTCGGATAAACGAAATCGGCACCGCAGCCGGCAAAAAAACCGACGCGATAACGGGGCGTATCGACCTTCTGCCGCAGGTCTGCGAACAGCTCGCGGAAGGATCTGGGGGCAATGGCCGGCAGATCACGCCAGCTGGTCAGATCCTTGTCCATGAAATGCAGCGGCAGATGGCGGATGACACGGACGCCGGTGTCTCCCTGCTTTTCCTGCGTCACCGGTTTCTGCAGCTTAGCAGCCGCTTTGAGCAGGGTGTGGAAGAGAGCGCGGTTCTTCATCACCCCCTTGAAGGTAATATTCTTGACCATGCCCATGCCGAATTCTCTGGTGACCTGTGAACGCAGATGGAGGATGATCTCTTCGAGATCGATCTTTGCCGGACAGACGGCGGTACAGGAGCGGCAGCCGATACAGGCGCGGGTAATCTCTTTGGCCTTGTCAAGCCCCTCGTAAAAGGCGGTGAGGATGATGCCGATGGCGGAGATATAGATGCTGCCGAAAACATGGCCGCCGACGGTCTGATACACCGGGCAGACGTTGGCGCAGGCGCCGCACTGAATACAACGCAGGGCATCGCGGCAGACGGGGGATTCATACAGCGCCTCGCGGCCACCGTCAATCAGGACAATGTGCTGCTCCTTGGCCTGCCCGTTGGTCGGCACCGTGCCGCGAATCCAGGTAATATAAGAGGTCAGCAGCTGCCCGGTGGCGTTGCGCGGCAGCAGACGGGTGATTTTTACGGCATCGTCCATACTTCTGACCAGCTTGTGAATCCCCGCGAACACGACGTGCACCGGCGGCAGGGTGGCACACAAACGGGCGTTGCCTTCGTTGGTCACCAGACCGATACCGCCGGTGTCCGCCACCAGAAAGTTGGCGCCGGTCAGGCCGATATCAGCGGCGAAATACTCCTTGCGCAACTCCTCCCGCGCGACATTGACCAGGGTTTTGATGTCGGCATCGAGGGGCCTGCCGACCTTTTTGCTGAACAGCTGCGCCACCTCTTCCTTGAACATGTGAATGGCGGGCATGACCAGATGGGAAGGCCGTTGTCCGGCCAGCTGTACGATCCACTCCCCCAGATCGGTTTCGGCGGCGCGCATGCCGGCCTGCTCAAGGGCCTTGTTGAGGTGGGCTTCTTCGGACACCATGGATTTGGACTTGGCGATGACCCTGGCGTTTTTCTGCCGCGCCAGGTTGATGACATAGTCGTTGGCTTCCTGCGTGTTTCTGGCGATGAACACCCTGGAGCCGGCGGCCTCGGCGTTGCTGATAAATTGGGCCAGCAGTTCCTTGCGGCGCACGCGCACGTCGTCCTTGATGGCGGCAAGCTCGGTGCGCATCTCTTCAAAATCCAGGCCGCGAAAGGCGTTCTCCCGCGCGAGCAGATAGGCATCACCAAACAGGTGCAGTGCCTCGCTGAGCTTGGGATTCGCCAGCGCGCCATCGACGCGTTTTTTGAATTCGGTGGTATCGGCCATCAGGGTCTCCTTTAAAATGTCAACGCTTTACCGGCCATGGGACATTCAATAATTTCATGGCAAGGGACGCTTTGCGTCGTCCTGACCGCTTGACTGTCGCCATCCGGGCGACAGACACCCTTGTCATGAAATTATCAAACATCCCATGACCAATCCGGTGTCTGCAAAACCGGAAGCACCTTATATCTCATTTAATGATTTATCTAAAAAACCTCAGATCTCCAGCAGATCGTCGGACACCGACGGCACCAGGAGGATGTGCAGCTCACGCGGGCCGTGGCAGCCGATGGTCAGCACCCGTTCGATGTCGGCGGTGCGGCTCGGTCCGGAAATATAGGCGACGAAACGCGGTGCCGTCCCGGTGTGCAGGGTCTTGAGGGGCTCTATGGCCGCCAGGTTGTCCGGCAGAATTTTCCGGGGATCAACCAGAACAAAATGAATCTCCGGCAGGGTGGTTGCCAGACGAATATCCTCATCGGTACTCTCCAGCACCACGGTACCGGTATCGGCCATGGCAAAATTACAGAAGGTCACCCCGGCCGCGGGCATCTGCCCGGCATCGCGGAAGTGGTCGGTAACAACGTCGACACCAGCGGTCGCAAGCAAAGAGGAAAGGTCGTGCGCGGCAGCCAGGGGGGTCTGGGGTACCAGCGTTTTACCGGCAACCCGGGCCGCAATATAAGCCGCCGCCTGAGGCAAGGTCTCGACTTCACTGACATCAGCGCCAACCCTCCGGGCAAACTCAACAAACTGCTGCTGATATGCGTTTTCCTGCATGCTGCCTCCCTGCTCCCTGTCGACCATTGCCGGCAACTTTGCCGGTCACAGCCAATACAAATAAGTGGTCAGACCACTTGATAGTATAGCATCTTTATCCTTGTCAACACCCATATTCATCAGCATCCCGTGTCAGTCTCTGTTCCGCACAAAGACAACCGGCCCCATACGGCCTGTGATTTGTTTTCTGATCTTCTGACTCTTTAATGCATCGCTATCCTTTGCCTATTTTCGGCTACTTGAGACTTTTAGTGCGTTGTGATTTGTTTTTGTATCTGTTCAATCGACATTACTTACTGTACCCTCTTCCTTAACATCGCAGGATAAAACATTTTTTTATCCTTGGAACAGTCCTTGCTGATAGGGACAACGTTTTGATGACATTCATATCGGCGGCGTCCCTGCTGCCATTGCACCAACATGACAAAAAGGAGTCTTTTTACATGAACGAGGTTTATGTCGTATCCGCGAAACGGACCCCCTTTGGTAGCTTTGGCGGGGTACTGGCCGAACTGCCTGCCCCGGAACTGGCCGCACAGGTTCTGACGGCCCTGCTGAAGCAGAACAACCTTGAGCCCGGCCTGGTGGACGAAGTCATCCTCGGCCAGGTTCTCCAGGGCGGCAGCGGTCAGGCCCCGGCACGACAGGCCATGCGCCTGGCGCAGATCCCGGACAGCACCGCCGCCATGACCATCAACAAGGTCTGCGGCAGCGGCCTGAAATCCATTATGCTGGCGGCGGACGGCATCGCCCTCGGTCACACCGGCATTGCCCTGGCCGGCGGCATGGAGAACATGTCCCAGGCACCCTATGCTCTACCCAAAGCCCGTTTCGGGCAGCGCCTCGGCCACGGGCAGATGCTCGACCTGATGATTCATGACGGCCTGCAGGATCCCTATTCCCATCGCCACATGGGAGAGATCACCGAAGAGTGGGTCGCCGGCCACGGCCTGACCCGCGAGGAGCAGGACGCATTTGCCGCCCGCTCCTACAGTCGGGCCCAGGCCGCCGTGAGCGCGAACACCTTTGCCGACGAACTGGTCCCCGTAACCATCAAAAGCCGCAAGGGGGAAACAATTGTCGACGGCGACGAAGAACCCCAGCGTGGCAGCATCGACAAGCTGGGGCAACTGCGCCCCGCCTTCAGCAAAACCGGCACCATTACCGCCGGCAACGCCTCGACCATCAACGACGGTGCCGCTGTCGCCCTGGTGGCCGGCGCCGCCGCCATCAAAGAACACAACCTTTCGCCGGTTGCGCGCATCGTCGCCACCGTCACCAACAGTATCCACCCGAACCTGTTCGCCGAAGCTCCTGTTGATGCCATCAGCAGATGCTGCAGCAGGGCCGGTCTTAAACCGAGCGACATCGGCCTGTTCGAAATCAACGAAGCCTTTGCCGCCGTCCCCCTGGTGGCCATCAAGCAGCTCGGCCTTGATCCCGAAAAGGTCAACGTCAACGGTGGTGCTGTCGCCATCGGCCACCCCATCGGGGCCAGCGGCGCCCG
>CALFFB010000048.1 GCA_937958075.1 uncultured Geobacteraceae bacterium
CCCGGTCGGAATCAAACCAGGGAATCAGACTTTTGCGCTGCAAAGGGTCTTGACGGTGTAAAGAGACGCAGCAGACCGCTTCAAGATGTACGTCGGGAAAATGGAATACCAGTTGATGATCAGAGATTGTTAGCACGTAGCCCCCTCGTGTTGAATTTACCAGTCACCATCCCGAACGACGCGCACCACCTTGAGGATGGCGTCATCGGGCATGTCTTTCACCTGACGAATCAGGTCAGCCATCAGTGTTGGTCGTTTGATGATTACTTCCAGTAGCTCAGTAGAAACCTTCCCTGCCATGGCCAGCATGGCATCTTCATCCTGTTCTAACTCTCGCGCCAGTTTGCGAATGACCTCTTCTGACGGCGGCGGAAAAATTTCACATTCAATTTTGCTTAAGTAAGCAGGCTTGATCCCGACCCGCGCTGCCACCTGACGCAGAGAGTAGCTGCGATCTGTTTGCAGAAGCTGTTCGCGCTGCTTGCGTGTATATGCACCAAAAGAGCCCATGTGTGTCATGATCCTTTTACCAGATTTGGAGCCTGTTGTGGGGAGTTTTCCTTTTGACAGGCATCAAGAGTGTATAGTATTAGTTTAACACTTTATGGACGTCAAGGGATTTAACGGGATTTCAGGAGGTCAGATATGATCACGAGGCCAAGCGCGAATGACGTATCAATCAAGTGGGGGACATCTCCGATTGTGACGCACGAAGGGTCAGTAGAGGACATCAGAAAAAAGATTCCCCTGTTCGCCCGCCGCACCTTTGGACCAGAGTTGAAACAACCGATCTATCGCGGTGAACCAACCCTGTTTGAAACGCCGGAGGTGCCGCCTGGGGTGAATCCTTACTACGATACCATTGTCCGTTGCCCTCTGGAGGGGGAAGATATGCCGGAGATTCCGGTGGGGATTGTGTCGCCCTCCTATACCCTGTTGCAGCATCAGGAGGTGTTTGACGAAACCTTCAAGGCTTTGAACAGGGCAAAGATTCTGACAGAGCATCTGGCCATGCGCCTGGAACTGACACCCCTTGGCGAACGGATGCGCCTGAGCTTGCTGCTGCCGCAATCGTACAATCTGGAAATACCTCAGGAGGATGACCTGACCTTGCGCCTGCAATGTTTCAATTCGGTGGAAGGTAGCACCCGCTTCAGTGTGTCCATCGACTGGTTCCGCCTGGTGTGCAGCAATGGTCTGGTGGTCTGCGACAAAAGAACCAACTACCGCAAACGCCACAATCGGGAGATGAACCTGGGCGATATCGCCGCTGTTCTGAGTGAAGGGATCGGGAGTATCACCGAGGACAGAAAGACCCTGATCAAATGGACGCGGCGGGAGGTCGATACAGACCGTTGCCGGAAATGGATCAATACGAATGTGACTAAAACCTGGGGCGTTAAAGCAGCGGCCCGCGCCTGGCACATTATCACCACGGGGCACGATGTCACTTTCTTTGATCCCTTCGAGAAGGGAGCGGCAACAGAAAAAACCGTGATCCAGCTCGATCCTGTTCCCGGTGCAACGGTCCCTGCGGCCAATGTCTTTGCGATTGCCCAGGTGCTGGCGTGGCTGGCTCAGGATCGCCGGGATATTCAGGAGCAGCACCTCTGGCGACAGCAGATTCCGGCCTTGCTTAATCCGTTGATGAGAAAGTAGGCCACAGCGCTGATCAAGAAAGTCACTGACAATGAGCGAGACCCCCGGCATCTATAAAGTCAACGGCGTCATCCAGCACCTCCCCGTTGATCTGTGTCTGTATGTCACCCCGCTGGAGGACTATCGCCTGTTGCAGGGAGATGGCAGGAAAGAATCGGTGCAATCAAAGAGCCGGGATAACGCATCTGAGATGGTGAAAGGCGAAGTTGGGATAAATAAAAGTCTAACGAATCGAATCCTTGATCCGGAAAACGATACACAGCGGCGTCATTAGGGCGGGATTGATCAAACTCTCTCCATTGCAATCCGATTATGTGTAGCGTTTGTGAAAGATTCAAATATCTGTGGCAAACGGTAAGGCACCATCAAGATGCGCAAGTTTATAGCTCGTCACAAATAGCATAATTTTTTTATGCACATATTCACTGATGTCGCTTGGTGCGGATATCACTTTAATAGATCACAAAATAAAAAAGGAGGAGTTATGTACTGTTCAAATTGTGGGAAAGAAATAAGTATGGGCGATGTTTTTTGCTCAGGATGTAGTTCGCAAGTCAGTGTTCAAAACAAGGAAAAAATGCCGCAGCGCCAGTTCCAGCCAATAAGTTTGCCAACAAAATTCTTGGCTTAGTTGCAAGTGTCATCGTATTTTTTTTCGGAGTAATGATGCTTGGTTTATTCAGTAATGTTACTGGACATAAAAAAGACGCAATCCACGGCATCTTGTCATTTTTAATAATTGCTGGATTCATATATCTTTCTCGTAAAATATATAAAAAGATTTCAGGTTGATACAAATATTATTCACTCCAACAACTGCCTGCGGGCGTTTAACAACCTATGAGGGAATCCTGGAAATGCTGAGGGAGGGTTAAAGGGAGGCGATGAGAAAACATCTAATAAAGTTTTAGCGGTAAATATAGCGGTAAATGGCTCAAATTGAGTTATTTATTGTGCAATAATACTATATATATAGATCGTTTTTTTCAATGGACACCCCCTCCGCCA
>CALFFB010000049.1 GCA_937958075.1 uncultured Geobacteraceae bacterium
GATGATCTGTCCATCTACTGGGCACAGGAGACGGCGCCGTGAACCTGCCGCTGTCCGCCGAAGACCTGATTCCCCACCGCCTGCCGCTGCGGCTGGTGGATCGCCTGCTGTCCATCGACGGCAAAAGCGGTGTCGTCGAGGCGCGGGTCCGGGCTGATTGCCCCCTGGTATCGGCTTCCGGTACGTTGGCGGAGGTGGCCTTGATTGAGCTGATGGCGCAAGGCTACGCGACCCTCAAGGGCTATCTTGACAGACAGCAGCAGCTGCCGGTACGGCGGGGTTTTCTGGTGGGTATCAAAAAGATGGCCTGCCATCAAATCGCCACTGTTGGTGACCTGTTGCGCATCACTATCAGTACCGTTGCCGAACTGGACGATTTTGCCGTGGCCGAAACCCGTGTCTGGCGCGGCGATGAACTGCTGGCGGAGGCTGATATCAAGGTCTGGATCAGCGACACATGAAAAACACTCCTTTTGTCATCGTGCTGCTGGCTCTTGTTTTTGTCCTGGGCACAGGGCTCGAACCCTCGGTGGCGACGGAACCTGTCCGCACACTGCCCGAGGTACTTTCGGCGCTGCAGCAGCAAGCGGCCCGCACCCGGAGTCTGCAGGGGCGTTTTGTCCAGGAAAAAATCCTGGCAATGTTTGACCAGACCCTGCGTTCGGAGGGCGCGCTTTATTATCAGGCACCCGATCGCCTGCGCTGGGAGTTGCTGCAGCCCGTCGCTTCCGGTTTTGTGGTCGAGGGTGACCGTGGCGTCAGATGGAACAGCGTCAGTGGTGAGAAGGAGGCGTTTTCGACCCCGGATGATCCGGTCATGAGCGAGGTCGCCGGCCAGCTGCTGGCCTGGACCCGGATGGATATGGACTGGCTTGAGCAGCGCTATCGCCTGGAGCTGGTAAAGAGCTCACCGGTAACCTTGTACCTTTATCCGCGGGATACGGCGGAGGCCGATTTTCTTGCCGGAATCAAGGTGGTTTTTGCGCCACAACTGGATTATGTGGCAGAGGTGGTCATGGAGGAGCAGCAGGGGGACAGGACACGTCTGCAATTTGTCGAGATCATCCGTAATCAACCCCTTGTCGACGGAACCTTCCGGCCTCCGGTTTTCTGATGCCTCTCTTTTCGCGATGTTATGACGCTCTACACCGGCAGCGCGGTCTGGTACTGGTTGTGCTGCTGCTGGTGCTGGCGGTGTGTGGCTGGCGGCTGCAGCGGATCAGCATCGAGGACAGCATCATCGCCCTGCTGCCTGACGGCAAAACGCAGGTCGCCGCTGATTTTGAGCTGCTGCAGCAGGCGCCCTTCGCGCGCAAGGTGGTGATACATCTGCAGGCGGACACCTCCCGGCAGGCCGGGGAGCTTGCGGCAGCCACCGAAACCTTGCGGGCGTCCCTGCCGGAGCCCCTCTTCCGTCATGCCCAAAGCGGCGTGACGATGACCGATCCGCAGCGGGTCATCGGCGACCTGCTGCAGGCACTGCCCCTGCTCCTGGATGCCGCTGATCTGCAGACCATCGCCGAGGGCTTGACCCCGGAGGCGGTTTCCGGACTGCTGCGGCAGCATCTGGCAGCACTGCAGCAGCCGCAGGGGATGCTGGTCAAGGAGCTGATCCGCCGCGATCCCTTTGATCTGCATCGGCTGGCACTGGCGAAACTGCGCGCCCTCAATCCTCTGCCTCAAATGCGGTTGGAGGGACAGAAGTTTGTCAGCACCGATGGTTTGAGCCGTCTGATTCTGGCGGATACGGATATCGCCATCACCGACGCTGAAGGCAGCCGCCGTCTGCTGGCAGTGTTCGCTGACCTGACCCGGCAGCTGCCGGAGGGCATCCGCGCCGAACTGATCAGCGGGCATGCCTATACCCTGGCCAATACCGACCGGATCATGGCCGACATGCATAAGGTGCTGCTGCTGTCCGCTGCCGGCCTGATGCTGCTCTTTGTGGTGATGATCCGCCGTTTGCGGGCGCTGCCGGTGTTTGTACTGCCGTTTTTCAGTATGCTCATTGCCCTGGTGGTAACCTCCCTGTGGTTTGATCAGGTGTCCGGCATCACCATCGGCTTCGGGGCCGTGCTCCTTGGCATTACCATCGACTTCGGGCTGCATGTCTATCTTGCCCTGCAGCAGTCACAACAGCGCCAGGGGGAGCTGCTGCAACTGGTGGCCAGACCGGTGCTGTTCGGTGGTCTGACCACCCTGGCCGCCTTTCTCGTGCTCCTCGCGTCGGATCTGCCGGGGCAGCGTCAGATCGGCCTGTTTGCCGGTTCCGGTATTGTCGCAGCCCTGCTGCTGGCGCTGCTGGTGCTGCCCCATTGTATCGGCCGGGCTGCCGGCGATAAGAATTATGCAACAGCTGTCAGGGAAACCATGTCCCTGTATCAGCGTTTTCCCCGGGCGCGACAGACAGTGCTGCTGCTGTGGCTGGGCATTGTCGGTGCCAGTCTGCTCCTCTTGCCGCAATTGACCTTGAGCGGCGAGCTGCGCAAGCTCGGCTATCTGCCGGCAGAACTGCTGGCGGCGGAGCAGCGCTTAAGCCATGTCTGGGGGGAGGTGCGCGGCAAGGCCCTGATTTTTGTTGCGGCCGACGATGAGCAGACCGCGTTGCAGCGCAATGAACAGCTGTGGGCTCTGCTGACGGATCGCGACCTTGAAGGGGATGCTGTCAGTCTGGCGCCACTGCTGCTCTCGCAGGCAAAGCAGCAGCAGCGGCTGGCGGACTGGCGGGCATTCTGGGCAGAGCACCGGGAATCCGCAGAACATCTGCTGATCCGGCAGGGGGCGGAGTACGGATTTTCGGCCCAGGCCTTCACCCCTTTTTTTGCCGGTCTGGATGCCCGGCCGCAGCCGGTTGATGCCGCTGTTCTGGCGCGTTGGGGGCTGACGGGGGTGGTGGAGATGCTCAAACCTCCACGCCCGGGGAGCTATCAGCTGATGACCCTGGTGCCCGACCGGCCGGAGGTTGTTGACGAGCTGACTGTTGCGACCTTGCCGGAGGGGGTGACCCTTGTCTCCCAGAGTCGTTTCGGCCAGCGTCTGGGTGCTGCCATTGCTGCCGATTTTTACCGTTTTCTGACCCTGGCGGCGGTGGTGGTGGTCGGCTTCCTGGGGGTACTGTTTCGCCGGGTTCAGGACGTCCTGCTGGCGTTGTTGCCGGCGACCACCGGACTGGTGGTCATGCTCGGTGGCATGGTTGTGCTGGGGCTGGAACTCAATCTGTTTAACGTGGTGGCATCTCTGCTGGTTATGGGGCTGGGCGTCGATTACGGGATCTTTATGGTGTGTCACGGGCAGGGCCGGGAGGATCTGGCCTCACGACGGGCCGTGCTCATTTCCGGAGTGTCGACCCTGATCGGTTTCGGCGCTCTGGCCCTGGCCTCCCATCCGGCCCTGTTCTCTATCGGCGTGACCCTGCTGCTGGGGATCAGCGCCGCCATGCCGACGGCCCTGCTGGTGGTGCCGGCGTGGCAGCAAGGCAGGTCATGATCCGCTGGCTGTTCCTTGTGAACCTTTTCCTGGCGGGTTGTGCCTCTCCGGCGGCCGATCTGCTGCCGCGGGAGGTGTGCCCGGAACCCGTGGGTACCCGGCAGGCTGTTGATCAGCATTGGCTCAATGGGGCTGAGGTATGGCGGTTGCGGCAGAGTGTGCTGATCACTATCGGCGGGCGGAAAATACCCCTTGAAGGCTTTATGGTACTGGATCTGGCCAGGGAGCAGATTCGCCTGGTGGCCATGAACGAGCTGGGCGTCGTGCTCTTCGAGCTGCTGGTGACTGACGATTCGGAGCAGTTGCTGCGTGCCGTGCCGCCCTTGCGTCAGCAGCCCGGTCTGGCGCAGGGGATCGCCGGAAGTCTGCGCCGCATTTACCAGCAACCGCGTCCGCGACAATTGGACAAACAGGAACAACGGCGCAGCGGCCTGCGTCTGTGGCGCACGACCGGGGATGAACATGTCGATTTTGTTTTTGACTGTACGGGGCATTTGCGCCAGACAGTGATGACGTCTGAGCTGTTGCGCTGGCAGGTTTTTTATCACAGCTACCGTCCGGTTGACGGGGAAGACGTGCCGGAGCATATTGTCCTTAAGGATTATGGCCGGGGTGTGACCCTGAATATCCGGCTCCAGGAGGCGACAAGGCAACCATGAACCTGCTGCGCGAGGCGATCATACAATCGGCTCTGGGGCCGTCTAGTCCGACGGCCGACGACGGCCACTGCCGGAGGTTCCGCTTCCGTGCTGATTTTCCCGGTTTCTCCGGACATTTCCCCGGTTATCCGATCCTGCCGGCCATTCTGCAGGTGCTGCTTGCCCAGATGCTGGTTGAGGAGACAGCGGGCACGGAAATGCGTCTGGCGGGTCTTGAACGGGCCAGATTCACCCGCCGCATTCTGCCGGAGGAGACAGTGCGCGTGACCGTGGTGCGGCAGGCAAAGGAAGGACCTTCGCGTTATGATGCTCGCCTGACCGTCGACGACGAGGCGGCGGCGCAGTTTGTCCTGGTGTTCTCGCAGTTAAGCTGAACAGATTCCGTTCTTGAATAGAAGGTCCGTTTGTTTATGAAAAAAGCCTATTTTCCCCTTGTCGCCGGCGCGCCGCCGCCCCTGCGTTGCCAAACCCGGCGCCGGGTCCGCTTTGAAGAGGTTGATCCGCTGGGCATTGTCTGGCACGGGCGCTATCCCGGTTATTTTGAAGATGGCCGGGTGGCATTAGGGCGGCGCTTCGGCCTGGGGTATCTTGATCTGTACCGCCAGGGCATTGCGGCGCCGGTCAAACAGATGCATATCGATTACCGGCTGCCCCTGCGTTTCGAGGAGGAATTCACCATTGAGGCGCTGCTTCACTGGAGCGATGCCGCGCGCTTGAATCACGAGTTTCTGCTGCGTAACAGCGACGGCGAGGTTGTTACCACCGGTTATACGGTACAGCTTCTGACGGATGAGCAGCAGCGGGTGCTGTTGCTGCCTCCGGCCTTCTATCAGGAGTTTCGTGACCGGTGGCGCGCCGGTGATCTGGGTGAAACGCCATGAAGCAGGTGGTCATCAGCCGGGCCGCGACCGTGACCGCGTTGGGGGACGATCTGTCGACCCTGTGGCGGCGACTGCTGGCGGGAGAAGGTGCCATCGCGCCGGTGACGCGCTTTGCCACGGAGTGCTATACCAGCAACCATGGCGCGGCCATTGCGTCGTTACAGGCAGCAGCAGGCGACTCCCTGATGACGCCCCTGCTGCATCGGGTTGCGGCGCAGCTGTCCGACCTTCCGGCAGATTGCCGGCTGCTGGTGGCGACGACCAAAGGAGAGATCGATCTTCTTGAAACCCGCCGTCGACAAAAGGCTGCTCTGACCGAGCCTGACAGTGAGGGGTTTCTCGCCCGGGTGGCTGAAGCCTTTGCCCTGCCGCCGGCAGGGGTCACTATCAACGCCGCCTGTGCGTCATCGACCATCGCTGTCGGCCGGGGAGCGGCCATGATCGCCAACGGTCAGGCGTCAGCGGTGCTGGTCTATGCCGCCGACCTGCTCAGTGAATTTGTCTTCTCCGGATTTTCCGCGCTGCAGGCGCTGGCCGCCGCGCCCTGTCGTCCTTTTGACCAGCGGCGCATTGGCTTGAACCTCGGCGAAGCCGGGGTGGCCCTGCTGCTGCTCAGCGAAGACCGGGCACAGTCCGAAGGAGCTCCGGTTCTGGCCCGGGTGGCCGGCTGGGGGGCGGCCAACGATGCCCACCACGTTACCGCCCCGGCGCGGGACGGCTGCGGTCTGGTGCTGGCATGTCGCCAGGCGCTGGACCGGGCGCGGATCAGCGCCGGGCAGGTTTGCGGCATCAACGCCCACGGCACCGGCACGGTGTATAACGATGCCATGGAACTGACGGCTTTTGCGACCCTGTTTGGTGACCGCTTGCCGCCCCTCCATGGGATCAAGGGGAGTATCGGCCACTGTCTCGGGGCCGCCGGCGGTGTGGAGATCGCCGTGGCGACACAGGCCCTGGCCGAACAGCGGCTGCCGCCGACTGTCGGCTGCGACCAACCGGAACCCGCGGCCGGCGGCCAGGTGGGCGCACGGGTCCAAACTCTGGCCGGGGACTACCTGCTCTGCTGCAACTCAGGCTTTGGCGGCATCAACGGAACAGTCATCCTGCAGAGGATCACGATATGACGGGCTGGATCACCGGGATCGGCTGGGTGAATGGTGACGGATGTGGCCATGGACGTGCAGCACAGGCAGCACCCTGCTGGACGGCGACGGTTTCCGTACCGACCCGCAGGCAGGTGTTTGCCAAAGCGGATCTGCGTTTCGGGCGTCTTGATGATTTCTCCCGGGTCGGGCTGGCTGCCATTGCCTGCTGCCTGCGTGATGCCGGGCTTGAGCAGTGGCAGCACAAGCGGGCCATCGGTATCGTCGCGGCGACGCGCAAGGGGTGCCTGACCACGGATCTGGCTTATCTGGACACGTTGCTGGCATCAGGCGGCGCCCTGGCGAGCCCCAATCTGTTTGCCTATACCCTGCCCAACTGCTTTCTCGGCGAGGCGGCCCTGCGCTTCGGGCTCGTCGGCAACAGTTTGATTATCAACCAATCGCCCCGGAATGACCTTGAGGTGCTCCGCTACGCTCTGCAGGAACTGAGCTGGAGTTGCGGGCAGCAGGGGGTTCTTGCCGGTTTCTGCGATGTGCCTCCGCCGGATGAGAAGGAGCGTGCCGGGGCCCTGTTTGTGATGATCGAAGCGACAGCGGATACCGGAACCGCCCCTTACGGCCGGCTCGATCTCCAGGGCGACAGGCTGGTGTTCAATGGCCGGGCCATGCCCGATGTGGACGCACTGGTCGCGGCCTGTTTCGGAACGATGTCATGATCCGGTGTCCGTTGTTGAGCTGAGCAGTTACAGGACGAAAAACCAAGGAGTGTTCCCTTATGAAGATAGAACTGATCTACCCGCGCTGGCCGAAGCTTGAGCGCCAGACCGAGTTTCATCTGCCCCCCCACGGTCCGGTGGTCTTCGCCGCCGCGTTGCCTGACGGTGTTGAGCTGAACTTTACCGACGACAATCTGCAGCGCATCAATTATGACACCGATTGCGATCTGGTGGCGATTTCCACCATGCTTACCTCCCAGTTGCCCCGCGCTTTTGAGATTGCCCGCACTTTTCGGCAGCGAGGCAAAAAGGTGATCTTCGGCGGCATCTCGACCATGCTTCACGCCGAGGAGGTTCAGCAGCACGCTGATTCGATTTTTCTGGGTGAGGTCGAAGGGCGCATTGAGGAGGTGCTTGCGGACTTCAGGCGGGGAGAGCTGAAACCGGTATACGATTACATGCAGCAGCATCCCGACATCAACCTGGTGGGAACCGCCCGCCGGGATATTCTCCAGCGCGATCTGTACAACTACCGCGGGGTGCAGATGCTCGATCTGGTGCATGCTTCACGGGGCTGCAAGTTTGACTGCTTTCCTTGTTGTACCGGTTTTTTAGGGGGGAAATCCTTTCGGCCGCGTCCCGTTGACAAGGTCGTTGCCGAGATGGAGGCTATCCGCAACAACCGTCTGTTTATTGTCGACAACTCCCTGGCCCAGGATCGTGACTGGCTCCTTGAGCTGTTCCGGGCGATGGAACCCCTGAAAAAGAAATGGGTGTCCCATCCCATCCTCGACGATGACGAGGTTCTGGCCCGGGCGGCCAGAGCCGGTGCCTGGTATGTTTACCAGGCGGTGTTTGACACCTCCGACACCATCCGCAACCGGGTCAAGCGCCTCAAGGATCACGGGATCGGTATCGAAGGGACCATCATTCTCGGGACCGACGATCAGTCGGAAGACGACATCAGGCGGCTGGTGGATTTTCTCCTGGAGATCGAGCTCGATGTTGCCGAGTTCACCATTATGACCCCCTTTCCCCACTCCCCTATCCGCCGCAAGCTGGAGCGGGAAGGGCGGATTCTGTCCAACGACTGGAGTCGGTACACGGCGGACAAGGTGGTGTTTCAACCGAAACAGATGACACCGGAGAAGCTGCAGGAGCTTTACTACTACGCCTGGGATCATTTTTACGCCGGCAGCGGCCATCAGCTGAAGATGGGAGAACTGTTCAAGCAGGTGATTCGGCGGGAAATGGATGACGGTACCTATCACCGCTACAACCCGCGCAAACGGCGGCTGTTCCAGAAAGCGTAAGGGCATGAGTCGGGTCCTGATCATTTCCAGCAATACCGCGACCGACCCTTATCCCGTTTATCCTCTGGGGATGGCGGTGGTGGCCGGAGTGCTGCAACAGGCCGGTCATCAGGTGATGCAGCACGATTGCCTGGCGCAGGGGCAGGATGTCGCGGTGCTAGGGGAGAAGATTGACACATTTCGGCCGGATATTCTCGCCATCTCCCTGCGCAATATCGACACGGTCGATTCCTTAAGCGGTGAGGACGGCTGGTTTCTGCAGCAGACGCGACAGCTGGTGGCCCGGCTGCGGCAGTTAAGCGGTGCGCCGATTATTGTCGGCGGTCCGGCCCTGACCATCATGCCGGAGGAGATCGCCGCCTACCTCAAGGTCGATCATGCTGTTGTCGGCGAGGGGGAACGCACCGTCCCGGAGCTGGTGGCGGATCTTGCGCGCGGCGTACCCCGGTCTCTGGTCATCAGGCGCCGGGAGCCGGTCGCCGGAGGTGATTTCGGATCGCCCGCCTACGTTCCCGAGCTGGTTTCCTACTATCAGCAGCATAGCGGCATGCTCAATCTGCAGACCAAGCGGGGTTGCCCCTACCGTTGCAGCTACTGCTCCTATCCGCACCTTGAGGGTGGGTGTTTCCGGGCGCGGGAGCCACGGCTGGTGGTTGACGAGCTGAAGAAACTTCAGGCAAGCTATGGCATCGATCATGTTTTTTTCACCGATTCGGTGTTCAACGATCCCGCCGGGCACTACCTGGAGCTGGTGGAAGAGCTTCTACGGACGGGGCTCGATCTGCGCTGGTCAGCGTTTTTCCGCCCCCAGGGTTTCGGCAGGCAGGAGCTTGCGCTGATGAAACGCTCCGGCCTGTATGCCCTGGAGCTGGGTACCGACGCCGCCTGCGATGCGACCCTGCAGGGGATCGACAAGGGACTGACCTTTGCCGAGGTCGAGGCCGTCAACCGGGCCTGCCTTGAGGCCCGGCTGCCGGCGGCACACTTTATCATGTTCGGCGGCCCCCGCGAAAACGAGGCGACCCTTCAGGAAGGGCTGGACAACATCGAACGGCTGGCGGAATCGGTGGTCTTCGCCTTTTCCGGTATTCGTATCCTGCCTGATGCGCCCCTGTACGAGCGCGCTGTCGCTGATGGCGTCATTACCAGAGACGCGCCTCTGCTCAAGCCGGTCTACTATTTTTCGCCGGACATCGATCATCGCTCCATGGAAGACAAAATCACCGCGGCCTTTGCCAGAAAACGTCACCGGATATTTCCCCCGTCTGAAGGGCAGTTGCGGATGAACGCCATGAAGAATTTCGGTTTTGTCGGGCTGATGTGGAACCAGCTGGTGCGTTTTGCCAACGCCTCATAGGGCGGCTACTCAAGGGGTTCGTGTGTCCCAATTGAACGAAAAACATGTGCTGCTGGTCCATCCCCTCGGCTATCAGGCTGAAGCTGCGACCCGGGACATCTCCCGCCAGGCCAATATCATGCCGCCTCTGGGGCTGGCGAGTATGGCCGCCTATCTGCAGGAGGCGGGCTTTGTCTGCCGGATCCTCGACTGTTATGCCTATCCTGATGCCGATGGGCGCCTGCGGGAGTTGCTGCGCGATTTTCGCCCGTTTCTGCTCGGTATCAGCTGTACCACCGCCAGTTTTCATGATGCGGTCAGGCTGGCGCAACTGGCCCGAAGCGAAGCTCCGCAGATCCGGGTGGTGGTTGGCGGCCCGCATGTGTCGGCCCTGCAGGATCAGGTTCTGGAGTTTTCTCCGGTCATCGATTGCGCTGTTATCGGCGAAGGGGAACAGACCCTGCTGGAACTGGCGCAACGAGGAGGCGATACGCCGCAACCCGTGGCCGGGCTGGTCTGGCGCGACGGTGACGGCACCCCGGTCAACAACGGCTACCGGCCGACCCAGGTGGTTCTTGACGATCTGCCCTTTCCCGCGTATCACCTGCTGGATGGTTTCCCCAAAGCTTACAGCCTGCCCATCTTCAACTATCCGAAAACCCCCAACACCAGTTGCCTGTCGAGTCGTGGTTGTCCGTACAGCTGCAGCTACTGCGACCGCAGCGTGTTCAAACGCTCCTTCCGCTTTAACTCAGCGGATTATCTGTATCGCCATCTGGAGTATCTCAAGGGGCGTTTCGGCATCCGGCATATCAATTTTTACGATGATCAGTTCACCTTTCACCGGGAGCGGGTCGAGGCCTTCTGCCGGCTGATGATTGAGCGTCCGCTGCAGATGACCTTCAATTGTGCGGTGCGCGCCAATCATGTCGATGCTGACCTGCTCAAGCTGATGAAGGCCGCCGGCTGCTGGATGGTCAGTCTCGGCATTGAAAGCGGCGACGCAGAGCTGCTGGCGCAGCACCGGCAGCAGGTCGACCTTGATCATCTGGCGCAGACCATCGGCACCATCAAGCAGTGCGGCATTCGCGTCAAGGGGCTGATGATGATGGGGTTGCCGGGGGAATCGGAGGCATCCATCCGCCGGAGCATGGATTATTTTCTGTCTCTGCCGGTGGATGATATGAACCTGGCCAAGTTCACCCCGTTTCCCGGCTCCCCCCTCTATGCTGAAATTCACCGGCACGGTACCTTTGACGAGGACTGGCCGAAGATGGACTGCATGCATTTTCAGTTTATTCCCCAGGGTATGGACAAGGAGACCCTGGAGACGCTGTTTATCGAGTTCTACAAACAGCACTTCAAGCGTCCGCGCATTCTCGCCGGGTATGTGGCCATGCTGTGGAAATCCCCCGACAGCTGGCTGCGCTTTGCGGCCAACGCCGGCCAGTTTGTGCGGTTCGCCCTGAGCAACAAGCGCTATGGGGGTGGTTGATTTGCCGGCAGAGTGTTTTATCGCCATTCCTGTTTACAATCATGGCGCGACCCTGCGCCAGGTGGTAGAAGGATGTCTGCGTCATCATCCCCGGGTGCTGGTGGTGGATGACGGCAGTACGGTTCCTGTGGCCCCGCTCCTGGCCGGGTTGCCGGTGGAACAGGTGCGTCATGGGCATAACCAGGGCAAGGGCGCGGCGCTGTTGACGGCGGCACGCTGGGGGCTGGAGCGTAACTTAAGTCACATGATCTGCCTTGATGCCGACGGCCAGCATGATCCGGCTGATCTGCCGAAGTTTTTTGCCGCCATTGAGCGCGATCCCCAGGCGGTGATTGTCGGTCATCGCAATTTTGCTCAGCAGAGCATCCCCGGTGCGTCCCGTTTCGGTCGTTCCTTCTCCAATTTCTGGCTGCGCCTGCAGACCGGCAGTCAGCTGAAAGATACCCAGAGCGGCTTTCGCGCCTATCCGCTGCTGCTGTTCAAGCATGTCCGGTTCTGGACCCGCCGCTACAACTTCGAGGTCGAGGTGCTGGTGCGCGCGGTTTGGGCGGGGTTGCCCCTGAATGATGTCGACATCGGCGTTTACTATCCGCCGGCGACGGAACGGATCTCGCACTTTCGCGGTTTTATGGACAACTGGCGGCTGACCTTGCTGAATACCCACCTGACTTTGCGCTCCATTGTCCCCTGGCCCCATCGCAAGATTGTCCACGCCGACAGCAGGACGCCGGCTGAGGTGACGATTTCGGTATTTCGCCCTTTGCGCTCCCTGCGGGCCCTGCTGCTGCAGAACTGTACGCCTCGCGGACTGGCTCTGGCGGCGGCACTGGGGGTACTCCTCGGTGCCTTGCCCCTGCTCTTCTGTCATACGGTGGCGATTCTGTTTGCCTGCAGTTTTTTCGGTCTGAACAAGGTGGTGGCGGTGAGCAGCAGCCAGCTGTGCATGCCCCCCCTGGTGCCCGCCCTCTGTATTCAGGTCGGTTACTATCTGCGCCACGGCCGCTGGTTGACGGAATTGACCCTGGAGACCCTGGGATACCAGGCCCTGCAGCGCCTGTATGAATGGTTTCTCGGGTCGCTGGTGGTCGCACCCCTGTTGGCGGCCCTGGCGGGAGGCTTGACCCTGGTGCTGGTCTCAATGATCAGAAGGCAGGAAGCTGCCGGGGTGACAGCAGATGAGTAGCTGGAGCAGTCGCAGCCTGGGGCGCAACTGGCAGCACCAGTTTTTCTATCTGGCGATCCGCCTCGGCGGGCGGCGCCTGGCCTATTTTGTGCTGAACTTTATCGTCGCCTGGTATGTTCTCTTCAGTCGCGAAGCGCGGCGGCGCTGCCGCTTTTATCTGGAACGGCGCTTTCCGCAGGCCGGTCGCCGGCAGCGGTTGGTGCAGAGTTACCGGTTGCTTCAGAGCTTCGGCCAGGTGTTGATCGATCGGGCCACGGTGGGGATATGCGGAGCTGACCAGTTCCGGGTGACGCTGCGCGGCAAGGAGGACCTGCTGGCGTTGCTGGCCCGCAACCGGGGTCTTATCCTGATCAACGCCCATGTCGGTTGCTGGCAGGTGGCCATGTCGGCGCTGGGGTTCATGGAAACCCCGGTCAACCTGCTCATGCAGCGCGAAGAGGGGGACATCGATCGGCATTATTTTGACCACGCCGGAATCGAGTGCCCCTATCATATTATCGATCCACGGGGTTTTCTCGGAGGCGCCCTGGAGATGATGGCGGTGCTCAAGCGCGGGGAGGTGCTGTCGGTGATGGGGGACCGCATGCTCGGCGATGATCGCAATGGCGTCCCTGTTGATTTTCTGGGGGGCAGGGTGCTCGTGCCTTACAGTGCCTACAAGCTGGCGGCAGCGACAGGCGCGCCTGTTGTGGCGCTGTTCTCCTACAAAACCGGGCCGGCCAGTTATCAGCTCGAGTTGTTCCGGACGATTACCGCCCCTGTCTCCAGCGGACGCGATGCGCAGGCATTTGTACCCTGCGCCCAGGAGTTCGCGGACAGCCTGGCGGCCTTTTGTCAACGGCACCCGTTTCAATTTTTCAATTTTTTTAATATGTGGTACGAATAAATCGTTGACTGTTCAGCTTAATCCCTGTGCTGAAGAGATATTGGTGATTTTAATAAAATACCCTTGTAAAGGAGCTCTTTAAGCATGAGCGTAAAGGAAAAACTCAAAAAAGTACTCATTGAAGACCTGAATCTGGAAGATCTGACCCCGGATGAGATTGATGACGACATGGCACTGTTCGGTGAGGGTCTCGGCCTGGACTCTCTGGATGCCGTCGAGCTGGTGGTTGTGGTCCAGAAACACTTCGGGGTGGAAATCAAGGACATGGAGGAAGGGCGTCCGGCCCTGCAGTCGATCAGCACCCTGGCCCGTTTTATCGAGGAGAAACAGGGGCAATGACGCGTCTGGCGCCCGTCGCCATCAGCGGTCTGGGGTGTTTGTCCGGAGCAGGGATGAACCTGGCCGAGAATCTTGAAACCCTGTTTGCGGGTCGCCGCTATCCGCGCCCGCCGGTACGGTTTTCGACGGATCACCCGGTCAGCTATCCGGTGCTGGAACTGCGCAGTGAATTTACCCTGCCTCTTGATGAGCAGGAGCTGACCTACGCCCGCACCAGCCAGCTGGCCCTGGCCGCCGCCCTGGAGGCGCTGGCCGATGCCGGGCTGGAGGCGATGGAGCTGCAGAAAAAACGGGTCGGTGTCTGTATCGGCACCACCGTGGGCTGCGCCCTGAACTGTGATGATTTTTACCGCGATTACAAAGCCGGCAGCATGCCGGAGCTGGCCATCATCGAGCGTTTCCTGCGCAGTAATCCGGCGGCGGTGATTGCCCGGCACCTGCAGCTTGACGGCCCGGTGCAGACGGTGGTCAACGCCTGCTCGTCCGGCAGTGACGCCATCGGCCTGGGGGCTTCCTGGCTGCGGGCCGGGGCGTGCGATCTGGTCATCGCCGGGGGCGCTGACGAGCTGTCACGGGTGACCTATGCCGGCTTCAGCTCTCTGATGATTACCGATACCGGACCGTGTCGCCCCTTTGATGTCAGGCGCAAGGGCCTGAATCTGGGGGAAGGTGCCGGCATGATGATCCTGCAGAAGAGCGAAGATGCAGGCCCGCAAAGGGAGCGGGGCCGGGTGCTCGGCTACGGCGCGGCCTGTGACGCTCACCACCTGACGGCGCCCAGACCCGACGGCGCCGGGCTGAAGCAGGCGCTGCGCGAGGCCTTTGCCGGCGCCGGGGCAACCCCTGCACAGATGGCGTTCGTCAACGCCCATGGCACCGGAACACCGGACAATGATCGTACGGAAGGCCGGGTATTGCGGGAAGTTCTGCCGGGCGTGCCCTATCTATCGACCAAGGGCTATACCGGACACACCCTGGGCGCCGCCGGAGCGATAGAGGCGGTCTATACGGTGGCCTGCCTGAACCGTGGTGAAGTGCCGGCGAGTATTGGCTTTGTCGACGTTGATCCTGAAATCCCGGTACCGCCGGTGATCGCCAACACGGCCATCGGTGGAGATATGGCCCTGTCACAGTCGCTGGCCTTTGGCGGCAACAACGCGGTGCTGATTCTCGGCAAAGGGGGGAGGCGCTGATGGCGGTGAATATTCAGGGTATCGGAGCGGTCGGCGGTTTCGGCTGTGGTGTCGAGGCCTTGCGGAATGCCCTGCGGCAGGGATCGGTCCCGCCCCGGCAGGTGACGCTGGAACATCCGGGTGAAGCCGGTGAAGAGTTTCCGGCCTATCTGGCGGCAACCGGTGAGCTGGAGCGTTTTATCCCGAAACGGGAGCTGCGGCGTATTGATCACTTCTCCAAGATGACCCTGCTCGGCGCCTGTCTGGCCCTGGAGGATGCAGCTTTGCTGGATGGCGACCGTTCGCGCATCGGGGTGGTGGTCGCGTCCGGTTACGGGCCCCTGAAAACGACCTTCAGCTTTCTCGATTCCTATCTGGATTTCGGCTATTCCTGCAGCTCGCCGACCCATTTTTCCAACTCGGTGCACAACGCGGCGGCCGCCCATGTGGCCATGCAGCTCAAGCTGACGGCACCCAATCTGACCGTTACCCAGTTTGACATGTCGGTGCCCTCGGCCCTGATGACCGCCCTGCAGTGGCTGGCCGAAGACCGGGTGGATCAGGTTCTGTTCGGGGCGGTGGATGAGTACTGCGCGGTGTTGCGTTACTGCCGGCGACAGTTTTTCGGCGCCGGCGAACAGGGACCCCTTGCTCCCCTTGAGTTGGCGCGGCAGACCGCCGTGGTCGGCGAGGGGGCGGCCTTTTTCGTGCTGGCGCGCCCTGAATCCGCGGCTGCCTACGGACGTATCGACGGTGTGTGTCTGGGCAATCACCAGCGGCGGCCGGTCAGGCTGCCGGAAACGGACGGGCTGATTGTCGGGGCTGATGGTCACCATCGCTGCGGTGTCTGGTATCAGCAGGTCATCACCGGCCGGCAGGTCGCGGCCTGTGCCCCGGTGTATGGCAGCTTTCCGGCCGCTGCCGCCTTTGATCTGGCGGTGGCCGCCCTGGCGCTGCGGGACGGAAACTTGACTGTTGATGAGCCGCCTGGCGGCGACGGCCAGGCGGTTGACGTCTCCCGACTGGCCTGCCTGAAATTTGCCGCCGGTGGTGAGTACGGCCTGATCCGGTTGTCGCGGTAGGGGCAAGCATGGTACGGATGCTGTTGATCTGTGTTGCCGGAGCCTGTCTGCTGCAGGTGCTGATGCTGCCTTCGGCAGCAGCGCAGGAACCTGCGGTGCGTTACGGGGTGGCGGTTCTTGCCGGGGCGGCCTACGACCCGGATCATATCGATCTGATGATGCTTCAGGGGCAGGCACGTCTGCCCTATGACCAGGTGTTCTGGCATGAGGCGCCGGATGAGCTGTATGTGAAGGGAGAGATCACCCTGGGACTCACCCTCGATGGCCGCTACCGGGGGCTGGCGGCAGTCAACATGCTGGCCCAGTATTATCTGCCCGCGTTCCGGCTGGGCCTGTGGATCCCCTATGTCGAAGGGGGGATCGGTGTCATCTACACCGATTTTCAGGTCAGGGATCAGGGGTTGCGCCTGAACTTCAATCCGCAACTCGGGGTCGGGGTGGAGAGGCCCCTGCCCTCCGGTCACGCCCTCAGCGCGGGGGTACGCCTGCATCACGTGTCCAATGGCCATCTGTACAGCGATAACCGCGGCATCAATTCCCTCCTTTTGACATTCGGACTGCATTTCTAGCCATGAAAAAAGAAGAGGTTCCACAACAGGGAGAATGGACGGCGGGCTGTCGCGAAATCAATTACGCGGTGGACGAGAAGGGGCGTTATTCCCTGGAGCTCAGCAGTGGCTGGGAAGCCAAGAACATCACCCTCGGGCAGGCCTGGGAGCAGATCGAGGAACAACTTCACCAGGTTCTGGTCGAGGTACGCGCCGGTCGTAAAAGTCCCCTGGCCTATCACATGATTAAAAACCAGATGGATCCGGCGTTGCTGGCCCAGTACACGGGCCTGGCCCAGTGGCGGGTCAGGCGGCATCTCAAGGCTTCGGTTTTTGCCAGGCTCAGCAGCGAGATTCTCAACCGCTATGCTGCTCTGTTCCGCATTGATGTCGCGACCCTGTGCCGGGTGCCGGAGCAGCCGGACCTGGCGCTGACGCCGCCCGAGAGCTAGCAGGTGAAGCCCGTGGTCATTGATTTTCCGCACCGCCAGTTTGCCCATTGTGAAAGCGGGGTCACCGCCAACCTGCTGACGCATCACGGCTATCCCTGCTCGGAAGCCCTGGTCTTCGGCATCGGCAGCGGTCTGTTTTTCGGTTATGTCCCCTTTATCAAGCTCAATTTCCTGCCCCTGACAACCTTTCGCGTGGCGCCCGGCGGAATTTTCAAAAAAGCGACCCGGCGTCTTGGCGTCACCATCAGGCAGCAGCGATTTCGCAGCCCGGTCGAGGCCGAGCAGAGAGTAGACGAGCTGCTTGCCGCGGGCATTCCCGTGGGCGCACAAACCGGGGTGTTCTGGCTGCCGTACTTTCCGCCGGCGTACCGCTTCCATTTCAACGGGCATAATCTGGTGGTGATGGGCAAACAGGAGAATGATTACCTGATCAGTGACCCGATCTTTGAGACGGTTGTTTCCTGTCCGGTGCCTGATCTGCGCCGGGCGCGCTTTGCCCGTGGAGCCCTGGCTCCCAAAGGGCGAATCTACTGGATTGAAGATATGCCGCAGGAAATCGACCTGCGAACAGCGGTGAGCGCCGGCATCGCGGAGGTGTGTCGGGTGATGCTGAAAACGCCGGTGCCGGTAGCCGGGGTGCGTGGTATCCGCTTTCTGGCGCGGCGCCTGCCGCAATGGCCGGACAAGCTTGGTGAAAAAAAGGCGCTGTTGCAGCTGGGGCATATCGTCCGGATGCAGGAGGAAATCGGTACCGGTGGCGGGGGGTTTCGCTTTATCTACGCGGCCTTTCTGCAGGAAGCGGCAGCGGTGCTTGATGATGAGCGGCTGCTGGATCTGTCGCAGCGCTGTACCGCCATTGGCGACCAATGGCGGGAATTCGCCCTGATTGCCGCGCGGGCCTGCAAGGGACGGGCCGGGGTACGGGATTCCGTCGTCCAGTTGGCGCAGTTTCTTGTCCGTTGTGCCGATGATGAGGAACAGTTATTTGTCGATCTGCAAGCTGTGGTCCGGGAGCACCGATAAGCGATGGCGACGGAAGAGGTGATCCGGGTTGAACGCCTGACAAAAGTCTATCCGAACAGCCGGCAGCCGGCGGTGGACAACCTGACCTTGTCTGTTGACCGGGGGACTGTGTTCGGACTGCTCGGTCCCAACGGAGCAGGAAAGACGACAACCCTGTCCATCCTCTGCACCCTGCTGAAGCCGACATCCGGCAGGGTGACCCTGCTCGGTTACGATGTGGTCGCCCAGGCCTCGTTGCTCCGCCGACGGATCGGTCTGGTGCCGCAGGAAATCGCCCTTTATCCGACCCTGACGCTGCGGGAAAACCTGACCTATTTCGCGCGTATCCTGGGGGTGACCAGGCAGCGGGCAGCACAGCGGGTCAGTGATTGCCTCGATCTGGTCGGTCTTGGTGACCGGGCACAGCGCCGCATCGATACCTTTTCCGGCGGCATGAAGCGCCGCGCCAATCTGGCTGTGGCCATTCTCCATGAGCCGGATATTCTGTTCCTCGACGAGCCGACCGTCGGCATTGATGCCCAGTCCCGCCACCTGATCCGGCAGCGGCTGCTTGAGTTGAACGCCGCCGGGATGACCCTGGTCTATACCACCCACCACATGGAGGAAGCACAGCATTTCTGTCGGAAGATCGCCATTATTGATAATGGCCGGATGATTGCGACCGGGGTGCCCGACGAACTGATTTCGGCAGCGGGTACCTGCCGCAATCTGGAAGAGCTGTTTCTGGCGCTGACCGGCAAACAGCTGCGCGACAGCGAGGGATAACCGGTATGCGTGCTCTGCTTACGGCCGTCAAAGAGTTACAGCTTCTGCGGCGCGATCCCGTCGGACTGATTGTTCTCTTTGTCATGCCGGTGCTGCTGGTGCTGGTACTGACCCTGACCCAGGAGAATATTTTCCGGGCGACGGGGGAAGTGACAGCTAGGGCGCTGCTGGTCAATGAGGACGCCGGGGTCTTGGGCGAACAGCTGGTCGGGTATCTGGAAGACAGCGGGGTGGTGGCCCTGTTGACGGCTGCCGACGGGGACGGAGAGGATGCGGTGGCACGAGCGCGGCAGGCGGTTTACGGCGGCAGTTACCAGTTTGCCATTGTCATACCCGAACACTTCAGTCAGGCCATCGATGCCGCGGCCGTTGAGATGGCAAGGGTCATGCTGCGTGGCGAGGAGATCATCTCCTCGGCAGCGCCAGAGGTTGTCCTCTATTTTGACCCGGCGGTGCGTGGCGTTTATCGTACGGCGGTGTCCGGAGCCTTGCGCCAGGCCCTGCTCGCTTTGAGCATGACGCGTCAGAGCGCAGCTCTGATGCAGGTGTTGACGGATGAGGTCAATCGACAGCTGCAACAGCAGCTCGCGCCTTACGGTTTTGGCGATGGGGCGCGGATTGTGCTGCCGGAGGTACTGCCGGGGTTGGCAGACGGGCAGGCGGCGACCGTGAAGGAAGAGTCGGCCACACCGGGAGATCGTGGGCTGATACCAACCTCGGTGCAGCAGAATGTGCCGGCCTGGACCCTTTTCGGCATGTTTTTTATCGTCGTGCCCCTGGCGGGAACCCTGGTCCGTGAACGTCAGGAAGGGACGCTGCTGCGGCTGATGACCATGCCCGTCGGCAGTGGCAGTCTGTTATTGGGCAAGGTGCTGGCCTATCTGCTGGTGTGCCTGCTGCAGTTTGGTCTGATGCTGGGTGTCGGCCGTTTTGTCCTGCCGCGCCTGGGGGCGCCGCTGCTGGAAATGGGGGGCTCGGTTGCGGCATTGCTACTGGTGGCTGTGGCGGCAGCCCTGGCGGCCTGTGGTTTCGGCATCCTGGTCGGGGTCGTGGTGAAATCTTACGATCAGGCGGCGATATTCGGATCGGTATCGGTGGTTATCGCGGCGGCGCTGGGGGGGGTCATGGTGCCGGTGTACGTGATGCCGACGGCCATGCAGACCCTCAGTCTGCTGTCTCCCCTTGGCTGGGGGCTGGAGGCCTTTCTCGAAGTTTTCGTCCGGGGGGGAGGTGCAGCTCAGGTGCTGCCGGAGATAGCTGCTCTGGGCGGTTTCTTTTGTGGCTGCCTGGGGACTGCCGTTCTGGTACTGGCGCAGCGGCGCGGAAACGGCAGGATCTGACGAACGGATAAAACTGTTCGCTAGCTCGGGCATAGGATTGGGAATCCCATGGA